>NZ_JBILVF010000048.1:0-20755 GCF_044370595.1 Mycobacterium sp. | reverse complement strand
TCCGGCAGGCTGACGACTGACCGCCAGGGCTAGCGAGACGGTGCCGGTGCTGCTGCCGTCGTCAGGGAAAGCACCGCACGCAGCGCATCGTTGATGGTGGCGCATTCCCGCATCCGCAGGCCGGTCGGCGGGGACCCGCACCCGGCCGGTACCACCGCGGTGGTGAAGCCCAGTCGTGCGGCCTCGGCCAGACGGCGGTCCATGCCGGTCACCCGGCGCAGATCCCCGGCCAGCCCGACCTCGCCGAATACCACCAGGGTGGACGGCAACGGGCGCCCCACGACGGCGGAGGCCATCGCCACCGCCACCGCCAGATCGCAGGACGGATCGGTCAGGCGCATCCCGCCGACCGTGGACAGATAGATGTCGAGGGTGTTGACCGGTACCGCGGCGCGTTTGTCCAGTACTGCGGTGATCATTGCGACCCGGGATTGGTCCATCCCGCTGACCACGATCCGACGAGGCGCCCGGTCATAGTTCGGCGCGGTCAACAACGCCTGAATCTCACCGATCAGCGGACGCTTCCCGTCCAGGGTGACCGTGACCGCGGTGCCGGGTACCGGGCTGTCGCGCTGGTCGAGGAACAACCCAGAGGGATCGGCAACGCAGTCAATGCCCTTCTCCTGCATCAGGAAACATCCCACCTCGTCGGCGGCACCGAACCTGTTCTTGACCCCCCGAACCATCCGCAGGGCGGTGTTGCGGTCGCCCTCGAAGTGCAGCACCACATCAACGAGATGTTCCAGCGATCGAGGGCCGGCGATCGCGCCGTCCTTGGTGACGTGCCCGACCAGAACGATTGCCACGCCGGTCGACTTGGCGGCCGCGGTCAGCGCCGCCGTCACAGCGCGGACCTGGGTCACCCCGCCCACCACCCCGTCGGTGTGCCCGGCCGTCATGGTCTGGACCGAGTCCACGATCACCAGGCTGGGGTTCACCGCGTCGATGTGGCCCAGCACGGTCTGGACGTCCGACTCCGCCGCCAGGAAGACCTCATCGTGGGCGCACCCGGTGCGTTCGGCCCGCATCCGGATCTGGCCGGCGGACTCCTCCCCGGAGATGTAGAGCGCCCGCCGACCGCCTTGGGCCCAGCGGTGCGCCACCTCGAGAAGTAGCGTGGACTTTCCGACCCCGGGGTCTCCGGCCAGCAGAGTCACCGATCCCGGAACCACGCCGCCGCCGAGAACTCGGTCCAGTTCGCTGACCCCGGTGGGGTAGTGCCGGGTCTGGTCCGGGTCGATCGCGGTGATCCGGACAGCCGGTGACGACGGTGCCAGGCCATGCTGGGGCGGCACGCCGATACCGGCCAGGGCCGCCGTCTCGTCAACGGTCCCCCACGTTCCGCACTCCGGGCAACGTCCGAACCATTTGGCAGTGACATGGCGGCATTCCGAACAGCGGTACTGCGTGCGAGCTTTGGCCACCCTGGCGACGCTAGCCCGTGGCTACGACAAAACCGCCAATCCCGGAGCCACGTGTTTTGTCCCGTGGCGCCGAGTACGGCCGGCCCCTCAGTCGCGGGCACCCTCACCGGCGGAGATCGGCACCGCAACCGCCGTCGCTCCGGCCTTCTCGAAGTTGAAGGTGAAGTTGTACATCAACCCGTTGGTGATCGGCTCGGTCAGCGTCACGGCTGCCGTCGCGGGTGTCGCGCTGCCCATCGCCTGCACCTCGCCTTTGGGAGCGACGATCAAAGCTCGGCCGGCCGGCACAGACAGGTCGCCGGCAAGGGCGACGGTACCCACATCGGAGGTGATGCTGACCAGCTTGTCGTCGACATCCGGGGACTCATTGGCGGCGAGGAACACCAGCGGCACCGACTGACCGGGCTGGATGAAGTCGCTGGTCTGGACGGCTTGTAGGTGGACGTTGCGCAGCGCGATGTTCTTGGACCCGGCGCTGGTGCCATTGACCGCGGCCTCCTGGGTGGCGGTCTGCGAAATCTGTCCGGCGCCGCAGCCGGTGAGGATCAGGCCGCAGGCCGCTAGCCCTGCGGACGCGGCGAAGAGGCGATTCGAGATGCGGTTCACAGCAGCCTCCTGCTCAGCAGTGCGGTCGGCGCCATCACGTCGCCGCGGTTCGACTATGCACAGTAGTAGGTCGTGCCGCCCCGCGGTAGACAAGGCCGATTACTCGGGCAACCGGCGGGAAACGGGGTCTGCGACGGGGCCGAGTTGAACCAAGCGATACAGACATTTCCCCTGTTGTCAACCCCCTTCGTCCAGCTGTGGTGCCCCTGACCTGCACCGTTGTTCCGCCCCACATTCGACCCCGTGTTAACATTGGCAGGTGAAAGGGGCTCGAATCTGATGATTTTCAAGGTCGGAGACACCGTTGTCTATCCACACCACGGTGCTGCATTGATCGAAGCGATCGAAACCCGGACCATCAAGGGCGAACAGAAGGAATACCTCGTCCTGAAGGTCGCCCAGGGTGATCTGACCGTTCGAGTGCCCGCGGATAACGCGGAATACGTCGGCGTTCGTGACGTGGTCGGCCAGGAGGGGCTGGACAAGGTGTTCCAGGTGCTGCGCGCTCCGCACACCGAGGAACCCACCAACTGGTCGCGCCGCTATAAGGCCAATCTGGAGAAACTCGCCTCCGGCGACGTCAACAAGGTCGCCGAAGTCGTGCGCGATCTGTGGCGCCGTGATCAGGAGCGTGGGCTGTCCGCCGGCGAGAAGCGCATGCTGGCCAAGGCCCGCCAGATTCTGGTGGGTGAGTTGGCGCTGGCGGAGAACACCGACGACGCGAAGGCCTCGACCATCCTTGACGAGGTTCTGGCCGCCGCTTCCTGATCCGACCCGAGAGGTGTCCGACACGGTCGCGGTTGTTCCGGCGGCCGGCTCCGGCCAACGCCTGGGAGCCGGCGTCGCTAAAGCCTTCGTCGAACTGGTCGGCCGCACCATTCTGGAGCGGGCTGTCGACGGCTTACTGGCCTCCGGGGTCATCGACCGCATCATCGTGGCCGTGCCGCCGGAGCGGGTTGACCAGACCGCCGTGCTGCTCGGCAGCCGCGCGCAGGTGGTCGGCGGTGGCGCCGAACGGCACGACACCGTCCGATCGGCACTCGCCGCCGTCGGGGACCCGCACTACGTCCTCGTCCACGACGCCGCCCGGCCGCTGACCCCCATCGAGCAGATCCAACGGGTGGTGGCTGCGCTGCACGCCGGGATGCGGGCCGTCATCCCGGTGTTGCCGGTGGTCGACACCATCAAGGCGGTCGACGCCAACGGAGTGGTGCTCGGAACCCCCGACCGCGGCGGCCTGCGCGCGGTGCAGACCCCGCAGGGCTTCGAGACCGATCTGCTGCGCCGGGCCTACCAGCGGGCGGGATCTTTCGCCGTCACCGACGACGCGTCCCTGGTGGAGAATCTGGGCACCCCCGTCCATACCGTGGCGGGTGACCCGCTGGCGTTCAAGATCACCACCGCGCTGGATTTGCGCCTGGCCCGTGCGGTGCTGGAGTCGTGAACCTGCCCCGCGTCGGTGTCGGTACCGACGTCCATCCCATCGAGGCCGGCCGGCCCTGCTGGCTGCTGGGGCTTCGGTTCGACGGCGCCGACGGCTGCTCCGGGCACTCCGACGGTGACGTCGCGGCCCACGCCCTGTGCGATGCACTGCTCTCGGCGGCCGGCCTCGGCGATCTCGGTCAGGTGTTCGGAATCGACCGCCCCCAGTGGCGTGACGCCACCGGCGCCCGGATGCTGACCCACGTCCGGGATCTGCTCACCGCTGCCGGATTCAGCATCGGCAACGCCGCCGTCCAGGTGATCGCGAACCTTCCGAAGGTCGGGCCGCGGCGCGACGAAGCCCAGCGGGTGCTCTCAGATCTGCTCGGGGCGCCGGTGTCGGTGTCGGCGACCACCACCGACGGACTGGGGTTGACCGGCCGCGGTGAGGGAAGGGCTGCGATCGCGACGGCTCTGGTCATGCGGGCCGCCCGGTAAGCTGCCACGTCGTGACCACCCCCGGCCTGCGCCTGCACGACACCTACTCCGGTGTCGTCCGCGACTTCGTGCCGCTGCGGCCGGGACATGCGTCGATCTACTTGTGCGGAGCCACTGTGCAGGGCCTGCCGCACATCGGTCACGTTCGCAGTGGGGTGGCCTTCGACGTGCTGCGACGTTGGCTGTCGGCCAAGGGCTTCGATGTCGCGTTCATCCGCAACGTCACCGACATCGACGACAAGATCCTCACCAAGGCCGCCGAGGCGGGCCGGCCGTGGTGGGAGTGGGCCGCCACCCACGAGCGGGCGTTCACCGCCGCCTACGATGCCCTCGGCGTGCTGCCGCCGTCGGCTGAGCCCCGCGCGACCGGTCACATCACCCAGATCGTGGACCTCATCGAACGCCTCATCTCCACCGGCCACGCCTATGCCGGCGCCGGTGATGTCTACTTCGACGTGCTGAGCTTCCCTGATTACGGCAAGCTCTCCGGTCACCGCATCGACGATGTGCATCAGGGTGAGAGTCTGGCCGCCGGCAAACGCGACGAGCGCGACTTCACCCTCTGGAAGGGCGCCAAGCCCGGCGAGCCGTCCTGGCCCACCCCCTGGGGCCGCGGCCGGCCCGGCTGGCACTCCGAGTGTGTGGCAATGGCCCACGAGTATCTCGGTCCGGAATTCGACATCCACTGTGGCGGAATGGATCTGGTTTTCCCGCACCACGAGAACGAGATCGCCCAGGCGCGCGCCGCCGGCGACGGGTTCGCCAACTTTTGGCTGCACAACGGCTGGGTAACCATGGGCGGGGAGAAGATGAGCAAGTCGCTGGGCAACGTGCTGGCGATTCCGGCTGTGCTGCAACGGGTCCGGGCCGCAGAGCTTCGCTACTACCTGGGCAGCGCGCACTACCGTTCCATGCTGGAGTTCACCGAGACGGCCTTACAGGACGCCGCCCGCGCCTATTCGGGGATCGAGGACTTCCTGCACCGTGTCCGCACCCGAGTCGGCGCGGTGACACCGACCACCTGGACCGAGAAGTTCTCCGCCGCAATGGACGATGACCTCGCGGTACCCGCCGCGCTGGCCGAAATCCACGCCGCGCGAGCCGAAGGCAACCGCGCCCTGGAAACCGGTGATCACGACACCGCCCTGGCCCGTGCCGGTGAAATACGTTCGATGACAGCGATTCTCGGTTGCGATCCTCTCGACGATCGCTGGGAGACCCGGGATGAGACAGCCGCTGCGCTGGCCGCTATCGGCGTGCTGGTCGACGCGGAGTTGCAGCGGCGCGAAGAAGCCCGTCAAGGTCGGGACTGGGCGGCGGCCGACGAGATCCGCGACCGTCTGAAGAATGCGGGTGTGGACGTGACCGACACCGCCGACGGCCCCCAGTGGGCGCTACTGGACGGATACACCACCTGATGGCCGGTAACTCCAAGCGTCGCGGCGCGGTCCGCAAAGAGGGCACCAAGAAGGGGCCGAAGGTGGGCTCCGGCGGTATCCGAAGGCGGGGACTCGAGGGGCGCGGCGCCACCCCGCCCGCGCATATGAGGCCGGGGCATCCGGCGGCGCGCAAGGCCGCCGCCAAGGCCCGTAAGGCAGCCGGCAGGCCGGCGGGGAAACCGGCCGACGAGACTGAGATGGTGCTCGGCCGCAATCCGGTGCTGGAGTGTCTGCGCGCCGACGCGCCGGCCTCCGCGCTCTACGTGGCGTTGGGCGCTGAGGCCGACGAACGGCTGACCGAGTCGGTGACGATGGCCGCCGACCGGGGCATCCCGATCCTGGAGGTGCCACGCAGCGACCTGGACCGGATGAGCTCCAACGGTCTGCACCAGGGCATCGCACTGCAGGTGCCGCCGTACGCCTACGTCCATCCCGACGACCTGCTGGCCACCGCGACCGGCGACGTGCAGCCCACACTGCTGGTGGCCCTGGACAACATCTCCGACCCGCGCAATCTCGGCGCGATCATCCGGTCGGTGGCGGCCTTCGGCGGCCACGGAGTGCTGATCCCGCAGCGGAGATCAGCATCGGTGACCGCGGTGGCCTGGCGGACCAGCGCCGGCGCGGCCGCCCGCGTGCCGGTTGCCCGGGCCACCAACCTCACCCGCACCCTCAAGGAATGGGCTGAGGCCGGTTTGCAGGTGGTGGGTCTGGACGCTGCCGGCGACACCACCCTGGATCAGTTCGACGGGTCCGGCCCGCTGGTCGTGGTGGTCGGCTCGGAGGGCAAGGGATTGTCGCGGCTGGTGCGGCAGAACTGCGACACGGTGGTGTCCATCCCGATGGCAGGGCCGACGGAGTCGCTCAACGCCGCGGTGGCTGCCGGAGTGGTTCTTGCCGAGGTGGCCCGCCAGAGGCGCGCCCGCTAGATCTGACTCGTGGCGGGTGCCTGCGCAACCTAGCTTCGCAAACTCGGGAATTCCCCGTTCCGGAAGGCGTCGGCGAACAGGCGGTGGTCGTCGCGCGTGCGCTGCGCATAGGCCTCCGACCACTCTGTGACCGCCTTCTTGAACTCGGCCTCCTTGCCGGAGAAGCCGGCCAGGATCGCCTTGTCGGCGGAACCGGTGATCAGCCGCTGATCGCTGTCTTCGTCGGAAACGCAGTGAATCTTTGCGACCACCCGCCCGAGATCTTTGACCAGCGCTGAAAGTTCGTCGAACTTGTTGATGTCGTCCCACTCGGGCGAGGCACCGTAGGGCGAAACCTCACTGACCAAAACGCCGGCGCCATCGAATTCGGAGTAGCCCAGCCATCGATCAGCGTGTGGGGCCTGCAGGGCGCGTCGGGAAATCGCCGCGCGCTGCCCTTGATTCTTGAAGTGGTCCTTGATGTTCTGATCTTCAACCGCTATCGCCACCGCAGAGGGCCGGGACTGCTTGACCGCCAGGATGACGTCATTGTCCAGGGCCTCGTCGGACCCGCCCAGCAACAGCGAGTACATCCGGAGCCCGGCCGACCCGATGCCGAAGCCCTGGGTGGCCGTGGCGTCCATGATGCGATAGTTGTCGTCGGTCAGCCGAAGCTGCTGCGGAACGCTCTGCAGATAGTTCTTGAAAGTCGTGTCCAGGGCCGACCGGGTCTGGTCGTCGATCGTCGAGTTGACCTTGTCGCGGATGAACTTTCGTTCACCGTCATTGATCTCGGTGAGATTGTCGAGTAGCGCCAGGCGGGTCTGCTCACGCGCCGTACGGAGGACTTCTTGGACCACGCCTTGGGTGTTGTCGAGGGTGAGTGCAAAGTTCTTGTCGTCGGTGCTATCGGCGAATCGTTTGACCTGGCCGGTGTAGCTGTCGACGAAATCTCCGATGAGAGAACGGATTTGGTCGTCAGCGAGCGCCTTGTCGTAGCCGATCAGCGCCAGACTTGTGGTGAAACGTTTCACGTCCCAGATGTAAGAACCGACGTAAGCTTCGTCGAAGTCGTTGACATCGAAGATCAGTCGGCCGCGGGAGTCGAGATAGGTGCCGAAGTTCTCGGCGTGCAGATCACCTTGGATCCAGACCCGACTTGCCTCCTTGGTGACGAACGGATCAGGCGCCTCGCCGGCGAGGTCGGTGTAGTAGACAGCTGCGCTGCCGCGGTAGAACGGGAACGCCCCGGCGGACATCTTGCGGAACTTCCCCTGCCACGCCGTGGACTGGGCACGCATCTGCTCGCCGTAGTTGGTCTCGAAGACGTCGACCAGGTACTTCTGCCGGGCGGCGTTGGCCGTCCCGTCGCAATTCGCAGCAGGCGACGCCCCGTTGCTTCCCACCGCGGGCGGCGCGGCACCCGATGAGCCGGTCGGGGCGTTTGAGGCAGTCTCTGCGACCGGAGCCTTCGTGCCCGCGCACGCGGCGGCCAGCGAGGACACTGCCGCGGCGCCACCGACCATCGCGATGCTGCTCAGGAGCTTTCGCCGGGATATGAGGTCTCCGGAGTCCGGAGCGGGGGCGCCCGGAGCAGGGTCGAGCCTCTTCTGATCGGCCATGGTGGTTGAACCTCTCTGGGCGCTGCGGTTATCCGCGGCGCCAATTTTCACACGGCGGCCGTGGCGATGCTTGATATTGCGGTCATCGGCAAAAGCCACTCACGCCCAGGGGTCGCCGCGCTGCCACAGTGCCGGCAGATGTAACGCCACGCCGTCACGTTCGGCCAGCGCGGTGAGTACCCGCATCGTGACGTCCAAGTCGTCACCGGCGTACGGTAACGCCCGCAATGGTTCGGTCAGCGGCCGGAAGAAGTCGTCCCAGTGGATCAGCACAACCCGGCGGGCGCCTACCGCACGTACCGTCTCGTTCCAGTACGTCCGGATGTAGAGCTCCGGCTGCAGACCCAGTTGGCCGATCCCGAGGTAGGTCACCTCAGCGTGACGGCCGGCCAGCGCGCCCGGGACGAAGCCGGCACTGCCCTGAATCAGCATTCGCCGACCGCTCGGCCGGTGTGCGATCAACGTCGACCACGTCTCCCCGCACCGGTAGGCCGACGCCCTGGCCGGCGGGACGAGCGGGGCGGTGATCACACCGGGGTAGCGGTCCGGTGGGCAGTGGTGCGAGTTGATGAGCGTCACCTCGAAGGCGCCCAGTTCAATTGCCGTCCCCGGGGTGGCCATTACGATCCGATCCTCGGAAAAGCTCTGGCCTCGTGCGATATTGGCTGCCGACTGCCCGCCGACGACACAGGCTCCGGTGCGTTGAGCGACGACCGCACTGTCCAGTGCGTGGTCGTAGTGGGTGTGTACCGGCAGCACGGCGTCGAGGCGTCGGATACCTGCCCGGCTCAGCGCGGCTTCGATCCGGGGAATCGACGGCGTCAGCTTGCGGGCCGCCACCTCGACCAGGCTCGGGCGGGAGAAGAAACCGTCGGTCAGGACCGCCGAGTTGCCATCGTCGATCAGCAGCGTCGACACCCCCATCCACACCACACCGAGAACAGCGCCGTCGGAGGCGGTCGGTACGTCAAAGTTGTACCGGTACCGGTCGATATCAGGACGACCGAATTTCAGGCGCATCAGGTGAATGCCGCCAATCCCACCCCGCTGCTCAACAACCGGTCGCGCACGGCCGCGGCGATCCCGACCGCGCCGGGTGAATCACCATGGACGCACACAGACTCCACTTCAATGCTTATGTGAGTACCGTCAGACGCGGCGACAGTACCCGACTCCACCATGGTCAAAACTCGACTCGCGATCTCCTCAGGGTTGTGCAGCACGGCACCGGTCTCGTTGCGGGGCAACAGCTTGCCGTCCGGTTGATAGGCCCGGTCGGCAAAGGCTTCAGCCACCGTGCGCAACCCGAGGCGGCGAGCCTCCTCGAAGAACACCGAACCGGCCAGCCCCAGCACCGGCAGACCCGAGTCCACCGCGCACACGGCCTCGGCGACGGCGCGAGCCTGCTCACGGTTCGTCACGATTGTGTTGTAGAGCGCACCGTGGGGTTTGACGTAGTCGAGGGCAGCCCCTGCAGCGCGGGCCAGTGCCTGCAACGCGCCGATCTGGTAGATCACGTCGGCGGTCAGTTCGGCCGGAGCCACCTCGATCTGGCGGCGGCCGAATCCGGCGAGGTCGAAGTAGCCCACCTGTGCGCCGATTCGCACCCCCCGTTGGGCTGCGGCGTGGCAGGTCCGCGCCAGACCGACCGGATTGCCGGCGTGAAAGCCGCAGGCCAGGTTTGCGCTGGTGACGATATCGAGCATGGCGTCGTCGTCGCCGAGTTGCCACACCCCGAAGCCCTCGGCGAGGTCGGCATTGAGATCGACGCTTGCCACGTTTTCCAGACTAGGCCGGTCGACCGCACCGGGTCGCCCCCGGGCGAGTCGGGTTACTGGTCGCGACGATCGTCGCCGATCAGCAGTCGAACGGCGAGATCGAGGCGCTTGCTCACGTCGTTGGCCGAGGCCCGGCGGGTCAGCCATGCCAGCAGATTCGACAGCCAGACATCGGAGATCACCCGGGCGATGTGGTACTGGTCCTCGGTGGGTTCTCCGTCGCTCATGGCGCGGGCGAACATGCTGTCGATGATCTTCTCGACGTGGTCCACCTCGCCGGCCGCCGAAGCGTCGGCGAATACGTAGGCCCGGGTCATCGCCTCGGTGAGCAAGGGGTTGCGCTGCATGGCGCGGTTGAGCTTGCTGACCATGGAATTCAGCCGCTGGTAAGGGGTTCCGCCGGTGACGGCTGACCGGTCGGTCTTGGCGTCGATGCGTTCGAATTCGCGGCCGAGGGCCGAAACCAGGAGATGAACCTTCGAGGGGAAGTAACGGTAGAGGGTCCCGACCGCCACATCTGCCCGGTCGGCGACGGCGCGCATTTGAACCGCTTCGTAACCGCCCTTGGAGGCGATGGCCAGCGTTGCGTCCAGGATGCGTTTACGTCGCTCACGCTGGGCTTCGGAGCCCAATTCCGACTCGGTGAGCACGGAAACCGGCATCACCTCCCGCGGTTGGGACCCGCCGGACTTCGGCGCGGGCGACGACTGCGCTGGCGACGACACTGATGGCACTCCTTCTTGGCGGTGTGACCGCTGTCGACTTGACGGTTCATCGCTGGCACTATTAGAACACGTTCTAGTAAGCCCGACACGGTAGAAGACCCCGACTTGAGGAGCGCAGGTGTCCGCCTCCATCACCGACGAGCGGTTAGCCGCGCGTGATCTGGTTCGCAGTTGGGCGGCGGGTTCCGGCGCTCCCGCCTCGATACGGGCCATCGAGCACGGGGATCCGGCGGCGTGGCGGGTGCCCTACACCGGCATCGCCGAGTTGGGTCTGTTCGGGATCGCCGTCGACGAGAAGGCCGGTGGGGCAGGCGGATCGGTCGAGGATCTGTGCGCCATGGTGGAGGAGGCGGCCCGGGCTTTGATTCCGGGTCCGGTTGCGGGCACTGCCTTGGCCACCCTGGTGGTGACCGACAGCGAGGTGTTGGAGGCGCTGGCATCAGGACAACGCACCGCAGGTTTTGCACTGGCCGGCGATCTCCAGGAAGCGGCCGGGCGGATTTCAGGTTCGGCGGACTACGTACTCGGCGCCGACGCTTCCGGTGTACTGCTGTTGCCGGTGGGCGAACACGTGGTGCTCGTCGACGCCGAAGATCCGGCGGTGAGCGTGGAGCCACTGGCGGCGGCTGACTTCTCCCGTCCTCTGGCCCGGGTCAGGCTGGAGGGTGCCACGGTGACCCGACTGGCCGTCGGCCGCGACTGGTTCGAGGATCTGGCCGCCACAGTGCTGGCCGCCGAGGCCGCCGGGGTCGCCCGCTGGACCCTGGACACCGCCGCCGACTACGCCAAGGTTCGCGAGCAGTTCGGCAAACCGATCGGCAGCTTCCAGGCTGTCAAACATCTGTGTGCCGAGATGCTGCTGCGGTCCCAGCAGATTTCGGTGGCCGCCAGTGACGCTGCGGCGGCCGCGGCGGCCGCCGCCACGGGCGAGGACGAGCGACAACTCTCGATAGCGGCCGCGGTGGCCGCTGCGACGGGAATCGACGCGGCCCGCGCCAACGCCAAGGATTGCATCCAGGTGCTCGGCGGCATCGGGATCACCTGGGAGCACGACGCCCACCTGTATCTACGCCGCGCGTTCGGAATCGCCCAGTTCCTCGGCGGTGAGTCTCGGTGGCTGCGCCGGGTGGTGGATTTGACGGTCGGAGGCGTCCGACGGGATCTGCGCATCGACCTCGACTCGGTGAACCACCTGCGCCCGGAGATCAGCGCCGCGGTGTCCGACGTGGCCGCACTTCCGGTGGCACAGCGGCACGTGGTGCTGGCCGACACGGGCCTGCTGGCGCCGCACTGGCCCAAGCCTTACGGCCGGGATGCGTCCCCGGCCGAACAACTGCTCATCGACGCCGAACTGTCCAACGCCGGCGTCGTCAGACCCGATCTTGTCATCGGCTGGTGGGCGGTGCCGACCATCCTCGAAGCCGGAACACCGGAGCAGATCGGGCACTTCATCCCGGCCACCCTGCGCGGGGAGATCGTCTGGTGCCAGCTGTTCAGCGAGCCGGAAGCCGGGTCGGACCTGGCGGCGCTGCGGACCAAAGCCGTTCGCACCGAGGGCGGCTGGAAGCTGAACGGCCAGAAGGTGTGGACGTCGGCGGCGCACAAGGCCGACTGGGGGATTTGCCTGGCGCGGACCGATCCGGACGCCCCCAAGCACAAGGGCATCACGTATTTCCTGGTGGATATGCGGTTGCCGGGCATCATGATTCGCCCGCTGCGCGAGATCACCGGCGACGAGTTGTTCAATGAGGTGTTCTTCGACGACGTCTTCGTCCCCGACGACATGGTGGTGGGCGCGGTCAACGACGGTTGGCGGCTGGCCCGCAGCACGCTGGCCAGCGAGCGGGTCGCGATGGCGCACGGAACCGCGTTGGGTAACCCCATGGAGCAGATGTTGGGCTCCCTTGCCGACCAGCAGTGGGACCCGGCCTTGGCAGACCGGCTCGGCAAGCTGCTGCTGGCCGCCCAGGTCGGTTCGCTGCTCGACCACCGGATCGCGCAGTTGGCGGTCTCGGGCCAGGACACCGGTGCCGAAGCAAGCGCCCGCAAGCTGATCGGTGTGCGGTACCGGCAGGCGCTCGAGGAATTCCGGATGGAACTGTCCCCCGGTGCCGGCATCGTCGACAACGACGCCGTGCAGAGCTTCTTGAACACCCGCTGTCTGTCGATCGCCGGCGGAACCGAGCAGATCCTGCTGACCATGGCCGCTGAACGGTTGCTGGGCCTGCCGCGCTGACATTGGTCGGCCGCGCATCTGACTGATTCTCGAAACCGACTGCCTGAATCCTGCTAGCTTGCGCGCCATGAGTCAGCCCACCGTTGCCGAGTACACCCTGCGGCGTCTTGCCGCCCTAGGCATCGATCGGGTTTTCGGAGTTCCCGGTGATTACGCCTTCAGCGTCAACGACGCCGTCGAAGTGGTCGACGGCCTTCAGTGGGTGGCGTGCGCCAACGAACTCAACGCCGCCTACGCCGCCGACGGCTACGCCCGCGTCCGCGGCGCGGCGATCCTGTCCACCACCTACGGTGTGGGCGAGTTGTCCGCCCTCAACGGTGTGATGGGATCCAAGGCGCACCGGCTGCCGGTCTTCCACATCGTCGGGATGCCCAGCGAACGCATCCAGCACCTTGGCCTGATCACCCACCACAACCTCGGCGACACCAGATACGACCGTTTCCAGGACATCTCGGCGTCGGCCTGCTGCGTATCGGCCAGGCTGACCCCGGACAACTGCATCGACGAACTCGAGCGGGTCATCCGCGAGGCGCTGCGCCAGTCGATGCCCGCCTACATAGTGATCTCCGAAGTCAACGGGCTCATGCCGGTGATCGGCAGGCCGGTTCGGGGCGAGCGGCTTGGCAAGGTCAAGCGGCAGCGCAGCGACGATACCGAACTCGCCGCCGCCGTCGAGGCGATCCTGACCAAGCTCGCCGCCGCTGGCAATCCGGTGGCCACCATCACGGCGCTGACCGCTCGCTACGGCGTCGCCGACAAGGCCGTCAAGTTCGTCACCAAGGCGAACCTGCCGGTGGCGGTCACCAGTTATGACAAAGGCGTGGTCGACGAGTCATTGCCGCAGTACATCGGCCTGTACGCCGCGGGCTCCTCCCAGCCCCCGGCGGTCCGGGAGATCGTCGAGCAGGCTGACCTGATCCTCGACATCGGCGGGGTCATGCTCACCGAACTCAACACCGCACTGTGGAGCGCGGTGCTCGACACCGACCGGGCGATCTGCATCCACGACAACTGGGTGCGCTCCGGGTCGAACGTCTACCTCAACGTCGCCATCGACGACCTGCTCACTGCCATCACCCGGAAGGTCAAGCCACGCGGGCGCCCCGACGCTCCGCCCTACGGCGAGTTGGCGATGACGGGATCGGGATCCGATCCCACCAGTTCGGCCACTTTCTACCCGCGCCTGCAGCGGCGGCTGCGCGCCGGCGACACCCTGGTGATCGAGACCGGCACCTGCATGCTCCACCTCAACGGGATGCGGCTGCCGGCCGGCGTCGACGCCCAGGCCCAGGGACTGTGGGGGTCGATCGGCTGGGCCACCCCGGCCACCCTCGGTGTCGCGATGGCCAAGGCCAACGGGCGGACCTGGCTGGTCACCGGAGACGGGTCGCACCAGCTGACCTGCAACGAGCTTGCCGTGATGGGCCGCTACGGGGTCACGCCGGTGATCTTCGTCCTCAACAACGGCCTCTATGGCATCGAGGACATCATCAGCGAGCGTGGCCACGGCTACGACGACCTGGCCCCGGTCAACTACCACCGGCTGCCCGAGGCGTTCGGCTGCACGGGCTGGCTGACGGCCAAGGTCGGCACGGTCGCCGAACTGGACAAGGCGCTCGACGATATCGAGAGCCACAACGGTGCGGCCTATGTCGAGGTGATGATCCCCGACGAGGAGAGCCAGCCGTTCCCCGATGCGGCGATCGACCGGGCCTACAAGCTGCGGACCCCCCGTTAGGGAAGGGCTGCCCGGTTCAGTCGTAGGTCACCTCGACCGAATCAGTCTTGGGCCGCGACTGGCAGGCCAGGATCAAGCCCTCGTCCAGATCGTCGGGTTCGAGGACGTCGTTGGTCTCCATGTCCACCTCGCCGCTCACCAGCGTCGTGGCGCAGGCGCCGCAGTGGCCTTCCCGGCACGAGTACGGCGCCTCGATCCCCTTGTCGAGCAGCACGTCGAGCAACTTCTGGTCACGGGGCCACGACACCGTGTGGGTCTGTCCGTCCAGGTGCACCACGGCACTTGCCGGGTTGTCGCTGCTCGTCACCAGACGACCGATCCTTCCAACTAACTAGAACGCGTTACAGAAATGACAATACGGTGAACTACCTGCTGCTAGCTCGGTCTGCTCGACACAAATCGTAACGTGTTCTAGTCTGAGGTGCAGTTAACGCACACCCCGGAGGCATGCAGTGACGTCCATTCAACAGCGTGACGCGCAGACGGTTCTGGCCGCCATCGACGACCTGCTGCCCAAGTTGCGGGAACGCGCCCCCGAGGCTGAGCTACTGCGTCGGCTGCCGGATGAGAACATCGCCGATCTCGACGAGGCCGGCTTCTTCAAGATGCTGCAACCGGAACAGTGGGGCGGCTTGCAATGCGATCCCACCCTGTTCTTCGAAGCGGTCCGCCGGATCGCCAGCGCCTGCGGTTCGACCGGTTGGGCCGGCGGAATCCTCGGCGTCCACAACTGGCATCTGGCCCAGTTCGACCAGCAGGCCCAGGAGGACGTCTGGGCTGATGACCCAACCGTGCGGGTGTCCTCCTCGTATGCGCCCATGGGTGCTGGAGTGGTGGTGGAGGGCGGCTACCTGGTCAACGGCACCTGGCTGTGGTCCTCGGGATGTGACCACGCGAGTTGGACCTTTGTCGGCGGTCCGGTGATCAAGGACGGCCGCCCGGTTGACTTCGGCAGCTTCCTGATGCCGCTGGGCGACTACCAGATTCGCGACGACTGGCATGTCGTCGGCCTGAAAGCCACCGGTAGCAACACCCTGATCGTCAAAGACGTATTCGTACCCCGGCACCGGTTCCTGTCCTACGGCGCCATGAACGACGGGTCCGCGGGCGGACTCAAGACCAACTCCGCATCGGTGTACCGGATGCCTTGGGGCACGATGCATCCGACCACCATCTCCACTCCGATCGTCGGCATGGCATATGGGGCCTATGACGCCCACGTCGAACATCAGGGCAAGCGGGTTCGGGCTGCCTTCGCCGGTGAGAAAGCCAAGGACGATCCATTCGCCAAGATCCGCATCGCCGAGGCCGCCAGCGACATCGACGCCGCATGGCGGCAGTTGAAGGGAAACCTCGCCGAGGAGTACGCGCTGCTCTGCGAGGGCAAGCAGGTTCCCATGGAGTTGCGGGCCCGTGCTCGGCGCGATCAGGTCCGGGCCACCGGCCGGGCCATCGCCTCCATCGACCGGCTTTTCGAGGCCGCCGGCGCCACCGCACTGAACAATGACCAAGCCCTGCAGCGGTTCTGGCGCGACGCGCACGCCGGACGGGTACACGCCGCCAACGACGCCGAACGGGCCTACGTCATGTACGGCAACCAGGAGTTCGGGTTGCCGCTCGGCGACACGATGGTCTAGGGGCCTCGCCACCCCATGACGTCGTTCATCCGCGAAGCCCAATCCCAGCAAGACGCTCAACAGGACATCACCTTCGAGTCCACCTCCCGCTACGCGCAGGTGCGGGCCGGTGAACGCGATGTTCGGTTGCACTACCACGAGGCCGGCGAGGGCCACGATCAGACCGTGGTGCTGCTGCACGGCGGCGGCCCCGGTGCCTCCAGCTGGTCGAACTTCGGTCGCAACATCGCCGTCCTTGCCCGGCACTTCCATGTGCTGGCCGTTGACCAACCCGGTTACGGGCACTCCGACAAGCACACCGAGCACGAGCAGTACAACCGGTACAGCGCCAACGCGGTCTTGGCACTGTTCGACCACCTCGGCGTCGAACAAGCTGCGCTGGTGGGTAATTCGCTGGGCGGCGGCACCGCGGTCCGGTTCGCGCTGGACAATCCCGACCGGGCCGGCCGGCTGGTGCTGATGGGCCCCGGTGGCTTGAGCGTCAACCTTTTCGCACCCGACCCAACCGAAGGTGTGAGGCTGCTAGGCCGGTTCACCGCCGACCCCACGCGGGAGAACATGGAACGCTTCCTGCGGATCATGGTCTACGACCAGAAACTCATCACCCCCGAACTGGTCGACGAGCGTTTCGCGATCGCCAGCCAGCCCGAGTCGCTGGCGGCCGCCCGGGCGATGGGTAAGTCATTCGCAGGCCCGGACTATGAACTCGGCATGATGTGGCGAGACGTCTACAAGCTGCGCCAACGGGTGTTGCTGATCTGGGGCCGCGAGGACAGGGTCAATCCGCTGGACGGTGCGCTGGTGGCGCTCAAGCAGATTCCCCGGGTTCAACTCCACGTTTTCGGGCAGTGCGGCCATTGGGCCCAGGTGGAGAAATTCGACGAGTTCAATACGCTGACCATCGACTTCCTCGGGGGCGGGGCATGAGCATCCGGTCCCTGGGCTATCTGCGCATCGAGTCCACCGACGTCCCGGCCTGGCGTGAATACGCCCTGAAGGTTCTGGGAATGGTCGAGGGCAGAGGCGCAACCGACGGCGCCCTGTACCTGCGGATGGACGACTTCCCCGCCCGGCTGGTCATTGTTCCCGGCGAGCACGACCGGCTCTCCGAAGCAGGCTGGGAGTGCGCGAACGCCGAAGGGCTGCAGAGCATCCGCAAGTCTCTCGACGTTGAAGGTGTTCCGTACAAGGAGGCCACCTCGGCGCAACTGGCTGATCGCCGGGTCGACGAGATGATCACTTTCAGCGATCCGTCCGGCAACCGGCTTGAGGTGTTCCACGGTGCCGCACTTGAGCATCGCCGGGTCGTCAGTCCGTACGGCCACAGGTTTGTCACCGGTGAGCAGGGGCTGGGCCACGTGGTGTTGTCCACCCGCGACGACGCCGAGGCACTGCACTTCTACCGCGATGTGCTCGGGTTCCGGTTGCGCGACTCGATGCGCCTGCCGCCCCAGTTGGTTGGCCGGCCCGCCGACGGCCCGCCGGCATGGCTACGGTTCTTCGGCTGCAACCCCCGACACCACAGCCTGGCCTTCCTGCCGATGCCCACGCCCAGCGGCATCGTGCACCTGATGGTCGAGGTGGAGGGCAGTGACGACGTGGGGCTGTGCCTGGACCGAGCGCTGCGGCGCAAAGTTCCGATGTCGGCCACGCTGGGCCGGCACGTCAACGACAAGATGCTGTCGTTCTATATGAAAACCCCGGGCGGGTTCGACGTCGAATTCGGTTGCGAGGGGCTCGAAGTCGAAGACGATGGCTGGATCGCCCGGGAGAGCACTGCGGTCAGCCTGTGGGGCCACGACTTCAGCGTCGGTTCCCACCGCACCCAGTAGCGCGTATGCCGGCTGAGCCGATCGACCCGCGCACGTTCCGTCAGGTCCTCGGGCAGTTCTGCACCGGGATCACCATCATCACGACCATGCACGAGGACGTGCCCAACGGCTTCGCCTGCCAGTCTTTCGCCGCACTATCTCTCGACCCGCCCCTGGTGCTGTTCTGCCCCACCAAGGTGTCCCGGTCGTGGCAGGCCATCGAGGCCAGTGGCCAGTTCTGCGTCAACGTGTTGACCGAGAAGCAACGCGACATCTGTGCGCGCTTCGGTTCCAAGGAACCCGACAAGTTCGCCGGGGTGGATTGGCACCTCTCACCGCTGGGTTCACCGGTGCTGGCCGGGTCGCTGGCCCACATCGACTGCACGGTTCATTCGGTGCACGACGGCGGTGACCACTTCGTGGTTTTCGGAGCCGTGCAAGCACTTTCGGAGGTCCCGGCGGTCAAGCCCAGGCCGTTGCTGTTCTACCGCGGGGAGTACACCGGCATTGAACCGGACAAGACCACCCCCGCGCAGTGGCGCGACGACCTCGAGGCCTTCCTCACTACCACCACACCCGACACCTGGCTGTAGTGAACCTCCCGCGAGCAGACGCAAACCGCACGATTTAGGGCTTTTCAGTGCGACTTTGTGTCTGCTCGCCGATGAAGGCGATGATCGCGGCGGTCACCTCGGCGTGCGTGGTGTCGTTGAGGACAGCGTGGCGGGTGCCGGCGAATTCCTGATAGCGCAGGGCCGGGATCTGCTCGGCGTAGGCACGGACCGCCCCGGGGTCGGCGATCGGGTCGATTTCGCCGTGTACCGCCAGGGTCGGAACCGTCAGCTTGGGCAATTCGGCGCCGAATCGGTCCCAGCCCCGGTCGAGTTCGCGGGTCAGGTTGCGGCTGTCGGCGTTGGTCAACGCCAGCGGGTCGTTCTCGATGAGGTCCAGATAGACCGGATCGGTGGACAACCCGGCCACGTCGAGGTTCATCGCGGTGTTGAGGTCGACCAACTCCGCTATCGGCACCAAAGGCGCACCGGAGATGATCCCGGCCCGGTACCGATCCGGGTTCTCCAGCAGCCGGAACAACGTCACCACCGCGCCGTAGGAATGTCCCTGTGCCACCAGCGGAACGCCGGGCGAGTGCGACTCGGCCAGTTTGGTCAGCGCCTCGGCCAGCGCCGAGCTGTCCTCCAGGGTGCCGAACTGCCCGCGCTCACCGGGGGACTGTCCGTGCCCGAGCTGATCGACGGCCCACAGGTCGATGCCGGCGGCGTTCAACGCAGTGCCGTATCGGTCATACAGCCCGGTGTGCTCGCCGAATCCGTGCAGGAAGATCACCGCGGCTCTAGGGTCGGATGCCGACCAGTGGCGGTAGTAGGCCTGGCCATGGTCGTCGTCAAGGTAAGGCATGCCGACCACCCTATGTCCCAACGGGCTTCAGTTAGTCGTCGAACGGGTCGAGGAGCCGCGTGTAGACGAGGTCCTGATCCTGGTATTCCCGCAGAATCTTCGGTTCCAGGACGACCTTGCTCCTGATCGTGTCGGTGACGCTACCGTTGAAGTCGATCCGCAGCGCGCCGGTGGTCGGGTCGATGAGACCGCCGATCGCCTTCACGGGAAGCTCTGGCGGCACGTACGTGACGTTCAGCGTGTTGTTCGGATTGATCAGGAATTCTCCGATGTAGGTGTCGCCCGTGTAGAGAAGTCCGTTCTTCACGGTCCGGTCGGCAACAGGCGTGAACGACATTGTGACGGAGGTATTTCCACCCCCGGGGGTCCTGGTGGTCTCCAGTTCGCGAACGGCCGGCGTTCCGGTCTGGTAGGTCACCAGCAGCTGCGGGTTGTAGGAGGTGGTGTTGTAGCTGGGCCGGTCCCGGCCCAACGACCAGAATGACAACAGCCCGACGCCGTTGTCGAGCGCCCACTTCAGCACGGTGGGATCCGGGCCCACCCCGCCCACCTGGGCGGGGGTGATGGCCTCGACGGCGGCGCCGTCACCGGGCTGGAAGCCCTCCGGCGTGGCGCCCGGTACGTAGAGGGTGTCGTCCTGGCCGACCATGAGCGTCACGCCCAGCTTCTGGAATGCTTCGGCGCGGGTCTTCGCCAAGCCGTAATCCACCAGGTAGTCGACGGCGCCTTTGATCGGGAAATTCTTATCCACGGTGATGCCCGTGTCGGCCTCCCCAATCAGCATGTCGACCATGTTCGCTTCTTCGTTGAGCATGTACTGGTAGGTGGCCGGACCGTAGTCGAACGCCATCATGTTCCAGGTGCTGACGTCCAAGCCGATCTGGCCGGCCGCCTGAATGAGTCGACCCGGGTCGACGGTCGGGGCCCAGCCGGTGTTGGGGCCGATGGGCAGGACGTAGGAGAGTTTCATCCCGGGGAAGGTGTTCTCGTCCTGGAAGGCCTTGAAGACCCGGTGGCGCTGGTTGTTGATCCCCAATTGGCCGATGGCCAGGGCCGGGCCCTCGATGTCGAGATCGAAGTGGCGGATGCCCATGTCGTAGAAATACTGGATGGCCTCCCGATAGGCGTCTTTCATCCGCACGAAACCGGCCTCGATGCCGTAACTCAGATCGGTGGTGATGTCACCGTAGTTTGGGGTCATATCGTCGGTGAACTCGAAGGTGATCGTGTTTCCGTCCGGGGCGATAGACCCGTTCTTGGCTTTGGGAACGATGTAGGTCGCCTGGTGGGTGAAGGTGAACGCCCCGGTCTCCTCGACCACGTACAGGTCGGTCACGCCGCCGTTGATCTTGATTCGTCCGCTGACGCTGCCGGGTTCCATGGTGGCGAAGTCGATCGGCTTGTCCAGTGTGACGGTGACGAATTTCGAGCCCGTTCCTGTGATCGGAGCGCTGGTCAACGCCGCGGCTTCGCCATTGAGCTGACCTACCTCCAC
>NZ_JBILVF010000179.1:0-6376 GCF_044370595.1 Mycobacterium sp. | reverse complement strand
AGTTTGTCACTGAGTTTAGCCCGATCGTTGGCCGCACTGGCGCTATACGCGCTGGCGGTCACAGCGACTGCAGGGCCCAGCCGGGCTGATCCGCCCGCCGAGCCGACCGTGCCGCCAGCCGTGGCTGCTGCGGCACCCCGGGGTGCCGGGGCCGCGCCGCTTGCCTCCGGCGCGCCGGGGGTGCTCGCGACTCCCGACGGCTGGGTTCTGACCGCCTCGGCGGCCAACGAGTCGATTGAACCGGTCTCCTCGTTAACCAACGTGCCGTGGTCGCGCGAATACCTCGTGACGGGAACCTTCACCGGCAACGTCACTGGCTCGGGCAGCACCAACTTGACCGGCGGCACCCTCGAGGCCGGTTACCAGATCGGCTGCGGCATCATGCAGGACGGCCTTGAATCGGTCACCGAGATCGGCGTCGTCCCCGGAGTTTCCTTTCCCGCCTTATTCCCGGTGTTCTTCGGGCTGGCCGCGGGCACCGATCTGCGACTCTCGATGAAGCCGGGCGTGGTCAACATCGTTCCGATCGGCAAATCGACCTTCACCGACACCACCTCCTCACGGGTTTCGGTCACCGGGTACCGGGTCTCGATCGACGGCTGTGAGGGGCAGTCCTTCATCCGCTCCTACGCGACGTTGACGAGTACGACCGCCGACACCGCCGACGTAGTGACCTATCTCGGCGTGACCAGAGCGGTGTAGACAGATGAGGGAACGAGGGGTGGCGCTGGCCGTTTGCCTGCTGCTGATGTCTTCATCACCGGCGGTCGCGTCCGCGGACCCTCCCGGGGACGACGGAGCCCCGCCGGCTGTGGACGTCGTGGCGGCTGACCCGGGGCCGCCACCGGACACCGGCGTCGTCGCGTCCGGGCCGCCGGGAATCGCCGAACTCGTCGACGGCCGCATCCTGACCGTCGCGGCCAGGGACGAAACACAACTGCCGGTGCCGCCACTGACCACCTCGCTGAGTTCGCGGGATTGGCTGGTGGGTGGCACCTTCACCGGTTCGTCGACCGGCGCGGTCTACGGCGGCACGCTGGAAGTCGGCTATCAGATCGGGTGCGGCGTGGAGATGGACAGGGTACGACTGATCGGCGGGATCGGCGGTGGGTTGAGCAACACGGCGATCGACCTTGGTGGGGTCGACCTGTTCGACACCGTTGCAGTCCCGATCTCGGGCCAGATTCGCGTCGAGCCGCGTCCGGGAACTGTCAAGTCCGTCCCGGTCTACCGGAAGGAGTTCACCGGAACGTCGCCCCGGGTCACGGTGAAAGACATCCACATTAAGGTCGACGGCTGCGTCGGTGCGTCCTCGCTGCGGTCCTACGCGGTGTTGACCAGTTCGGCGAACGGCAACACCGATATCGTCGCCTACTACGGCGTCACCAAGGTGTTCTGAATATGCGGCGTGCAGTGGTTCCCGCTTCGGCAACTCTCCTCCTCGCGGCGTTGTGGTGGACCGCGCCAGCGCTGGCCGAACCGGCCCCCGTACCACCTCTGCCGCCGCCGGTCCCCGCGCCACCGCCGGCCCTCGCCGGCCTCGACCCGGCTCTTTTAATTGGTCCATTGGATCAACTCACTCCGGTGACCCTGCTGGCCCCGGACCGTTATCGGTTACCAGACGGCAGCCAGCCCTCGCCCTACGTTCTGTCCGAGGGGGCCCCTCCTGGCCCGTTCGCGTTCATCGACGAATTGAAAGGCGTGCACGCGATGCTGCATGGCGCCCTGGGTCGGCTGCCCGGCTCGGAGTTGGGCGCCGCACTGCCGGGGACAGCCCCGCCGCCCGGCTCGAATCTCCCGCCGGGCCTCGAACAATTCCTGCCGGTGCCGCCCCCGGTACCCGCGCCGGTGCCGACTCCATCCTTGCTGCCGCCGAACTGAACCGCCCCCGTGACGTTCCCGCGCGCCTACCCCGGCTGGGACCCTTCGCGCCGCGTTGGTTCAGTCAGAAATATGCCGCCTTATCCCGCGGCCCTCTCTGTTGGCCGACTACCGACCATCCGACTACCGACCGTCCGACTACCGACCATAAGGGTGACCTTGTGCTCTTCTGCGGATGGCCGGACCCAGTGATGCTGGAGGCAGATCGACGGTAGGGGGCAGGTATGCGTGATGTCTTCAAATTTCTATCCGGGGTAGCGGCAGCAATGACTTTCGTGCACGTCGTCTACGCGGCGGCAACCGCACGGGGCACCGTCTCGGTGCCGATCTGGCGGGGCCGCGAGTGGGGCGTCGGGAAGATGCTGATCGAAGCGGTCGTCTACGGAGCGATCGGCGTCGGCCTTGGATACCTCGGTTGGCGGCCCCAGAGAGTGGAGCGATGACGGGTGAAGAAACTCGAAATCTACAAGTTTCTGTGCGGTTTCCTCGCGGGCGCCGGGGTGGTGCACGCCAATATGGGCTTCGCCATCGCCGCGGGAATGATCAGCGAACCGCATTATCTGGGCCGAACATGGAGTGCTGCATCGTTGTGGATCGGCGCCGGTGTCTACCTGCTGGCCAGTCTGGCGGTGGGCTACCTCGGCTGGGGCAGATCGGCCGCCGGAGATTCCGTTGACGGCCGAAGTCGCGAAAGTGACTCTTCACGGCAGCGCGTGATGCGTTAACGTGATGTCGCGGCCGAGGCAATTCCGAAAAATTGCAGACGATTCCAGGCGATTCCGGCCGGAAGGCGTTGAAAGACAGTCAACGCGGCCAGCATCCCAAGTGTTCTCGGGTTCAGACGGCAGCCCTTCGACAACGACAACTTTGCCTGCGCATGAAGCAGTGAGGTGTGAACCATGAACCACCAACAGACCAACGGCATCGCAACCGCCGGTTGCGTGATCAACGAAGACTGGATCGGCCGCACCGCGGTGATCGCCGTGTCAGGTGTGCTCGACATGCTCACCTCGCCACAGTTGGAGGCGGCGATATCGGCCGCCGGCGGCAAGAACCCCGCCGCGGTCGTGGTGGACCTCAACGACGTCGACTTCCTGGCGTCAGCTGGAATGGGAGCGTTGGTGACGGCCCGCGACCGGGCCGAGGGCAGTTACGGGTTCGCCGTCGTGGCAAGTGGTCCCGCCACCAGCCGCCCGCTCAAGCTGGTGGGTCTGGCCGACGTGATAGGCCTCCACTCCACGCTGCAGGAGGCCCGCGCGGCGCTGGAGGAATAGAACCCTCCAATACCGGGTACATCTGCCGCTGAAATGAGCGCAGCCGGTTCCCCTTGCAACGAGTCCGATGATGACCGATTCACCTGTAATGACGCATCGGCGGACCCGCTGACCGTCACCCGGATTCGTGACGAATTCTCCCGCTGGTTGCGCGGCGGCACCGGGGTCGACGAGCACCGGGCCTGTGACGTAGTCCTCGCCGTCAACGAGGCTCTTTCCAACAGTGCCGAATTCGCCTACACCGACGGTGGTGACGGCACCGTCGATGTGGATGCAGTGCATGATGTGGTGCGTCACACCCTCAGCGTGACGGTTTCCGATCGGGGACATTGGCAGGAAACCAACCCGCTGCATCGGCAGCGCTGCCGCGGCCGGGGCATCCCGCTCATGCGCACCCTCGCCGACTCGGTGATCATCGACACCTCCGGTCTGGGAACCAGCGTGCGCCTGCGCTTCGACGATGTCGCCGACCCGATTGCCCTCGGCCCGGGGGCGTGCTGAGTCGGCGTTGTTCGATGCTCCCTATCATCAGCAGATGGGAACCTATCTAATCGCGGGCGGTAGTCGGGGAATCGGACGCGAATTGGTCCGGCAGCTGGCACCGTCGGCGGAGCGTATCGACGTGTGGTCCCGGTCAGCCGACGGCCTCACCTCAGACGGTCCGGTCCGGCACATCAGCTGCGATATCACTGGGACCGATCCGTTGCCTGAGCCGCCGGAGTCGATCACCGGGGCGGTGTACTGCCCCGGGACTGTGAACCTGAAGAGCTTTCGGGCGCTTTCCGAGGAGGACTTCCGTCGGGACTGGGAAGTCAATCTGCTTGGAGCGGTGCGATTCCTGAAAGCCTGTCAGGCCCGCCTGAAAGGCAATGACGGCGAGCCGGCGAGCGTGGTGCTCTTCAGTACCGTCGCGGTGGGTCAGGGTATGCCGATGCACTCGTCGGTCGCTGCGGCGAAAGGGGCGGTGGAGGGCCTGGTCCGCACACTGGCTGCCGAGTGGGCGCCCAAAGTCCGGGTCAACGCCATCGCACCGGCGTTGGTGGACACCCCACTAGTGGAGCGGATGCTGGGCACTCCGGAGAAGAAAGAGGCGATGGCGGCCCGCTACCCGCTCAAGCGGGTCGGAAGCCCCAGCGACGCAGCGGCTTTGGCGCGGTTTCTGCTGTCGCCGGAGAGCGGCTGGATCACCGGACAGGTCCTCGGCCTGGACGGCGGGATGTCGACGCTCCGCGCCTGAGGGCAGGTCAGGTCACCACGGGAACGTCGGAGGCAGCCTGGAACCGTCCCCCGGGGCTCAGGTGTACTCCAGGACGGCCCCCGCCCACACTCCCGCTCCCACCAGGCCGGCCATGGTGATCAGGCCGACATTGGCAGCGATGGGCAGGCCGAACGCGTCGAGGAGACCTCCGATTACGTCGCCGCTGAACACCTTCTCCATCCCGTAGAGGAAAAGGTTGAGGCTGTAGGCAGGCAGCGACAGCACGATGGCGTTGATCACATCGGCAGTCGGGAGCAAGGGGGCGTACAGACCGGCGACCGTTCCGGAGATGGCGTCGGAGACCGAGTTGATCACGTTCTGAACCATCTGGATGAAACCGCCCGATGCGCCCATCCCCAACGGCCCCAGGTTCGCCAACGAGAAAGCTGAAATATCTTGGGCCACCGATCCGTTCGGCCCGAAGTCGGCGATGAAGTCGGCGATGCCCTGCTCGATGCCCTCGAAGAACTTCGTGAACGCCTCACCGTAGACGGGCCCGAACGGCGGGGTCACTCCGAACGGAGTCAGTTCGTTGCCGTTGGGTTGCGTGCCGGTGGTGAATCCGTGCGCCGGATCGGCGTAGCCGAAGTCCACGATCACCTTCAGCGCAGGCTGGATAAGGTCGGCCAGCGGGTTGCCGATGAAGGGGATGTCCCGCAGCGGCTGCAGCAGCGGCAGGTTCTCGGTGGGGATGAAGAAGTACTGCTGCGACGGGGAGGTCGACGGCAGCGGCACCGCCGCCTCCACCTCAGTCTTCAACAGACAGAACGCCTTCTGCGCACACTGTTCCTGGCTGATCGTCGGGGTGTATTGGACGTGGACGTAGGCGATCCCCAGTGCGGCGTTGAGCACGGACAGGAAGTTAATCGGGTAGCGCGGGAAGTCCGAGAAGCCGTCATATTCCCTTTGGTAATTCGTCGTGGCGTACTCCTGGCCGGTGGGCGGGAGTGGACCGCCCGGGGTCGGGCCGTAAAAGGGGATGCCGAGGCTGGGCAGGTTGAGAATGGGCATGTCCCGGCCGCTGAATCGGGACAGGAACCCGCCGTTGGGGTTCATTTCGTTGCCCACGAAGACGAAGTTGATGCTGTCGGCAAGTCCTTCCGGAACCCCGAACTTCACGTCCTGGCCGTCGACCTCGACGGTGTAGCCGCCCTGGAGCAGCGACCCGATGATCGCGCTCTGGGAGTAGCCGAACACCGTCACCGGCGTCCCGGCGGGCAGCGGGGTGAGCACGTCGCTGAGGATCTGGATGCCCTGATCCACTGAGGTGTTCAACGGCAGGCTCTTGATGCCGGTAATCGGGTATAGACCCTCGGGGGTGAAGACCAACTGCTGGGTTCCGGGGATCCCGTTGGGAATGTAGTAGCTCATGACGGTATTGCCGTACTTCGCCGACGGGATCGGAACGCCGCTGGGCCCCAAAATGATCGGCAGCGGCGCCGTCGTGATGGCCGCCGCCGGCGGCACCGACGCAGTGCTCGTCTCGGCTGCCGGATTGCGGCGGGCGAACGCCAGCGTCGCCCAGTCCAGTGGGGAGCCGACCGGAATGCCGGTGTTGCTGCCGGCGAAGGGATCGGTCAATGCGGTGGCCGCTGCCGTCAGCACGGATGCCACCGGCGCGGGGGCGGAGACCGGTTGGGTAGCTGCCGGCGCCGCGGGGAGGATCGCGGCGACCGGAGCGCTTTGGCTGGCGGCCACAGCCAGCGGAGCAGACTCGACGGCGGCTGCTGCGTCGGTAGCCCTCGCCACGGGAACCTCGACCGGGGCGGGTGCCTCGACCGGCGGCTGGGAGGCGGTCACCGCCACCACCGCGGCGGGCTGCTCGGAGCGGTTGGTGGAGTGGGGATTCAGCGCTGAGACCCGCGGTCCGGGCTCGATCTCCGGTTGGACCGCGCCGGCCGACTGCCCGCGTCGCGGGCTCACCGTGGCGGCATTGGGCGCCGTTTCATTGGCCGCCGTTTCA
>NZ_JBILVF010000047.1:0-20930 GCF_044370595.1 Mycobacterium sp. | reverse complement strand
ACGGAACACCGGTGTGAATGCGCCCGTCTTCAAGCACCAGGACGGCCTGCTGCTGGGTCGCCTGCTGCAGTGTCACTGTGACTCTCCTGTCCCTCGGGTTGGTAGGTCGATCCACTGGCCGTAGATGCTGCGATCCTCGCCGCGGAAGCCGGTGTCGATTTCGGTTCCCGACGGGAGTCGCCACCGGATCACCAGAATGCGACCGGCGCCGTCGGTTCCGGATCGGCCGGGTAGAACTTTTCCGGCCAGCGCGCGTTCGGTCCGCACGCCGATGATCGCATCACCTGGCATCCAGATCGGGCCGGTCCCGGAGCGCTCCATCAGGACCCCCTCCGGGTAGCGGGTCAGCACCGCCTTGCACCGGTAGCCGAGGTCACCGACGTTGACCCGTTCGAGCCAATCAGGGGCGATGGTTGACCCCAGGTAGAGGCCGAGGGTGGGCGCAATGACCGCTGGGCTCAGCGAGGCCGGCGTCGGCGGTAAGTCACCGACGAGTTCGACCTGACGTTGCGCCCGGTGTTTCCAGCCGCGCAGCATCCGCCGGATCACCAGACCGATCAGCACTACGATGACGAACCCGAAAACGTAGGTGCTGATGGCCGTAGCTGTGTTCATGCGCGATCCGCCTGCGCTTCTCGCTGGGCATTCATGCGCGATCCGCCTGCGCTTCTCGCTGGGCATTCATGCGCGATCCGCCTGCGCTTCTCGCTGGGCATTCATGCGCGATCCGCCTGCGCTTCTCGCTGGGCATTCACGCCTGGCGTACCTTGCCGTCCCTGGCGGTAACCCGACCCCGCAGCAGCGTGGCGGTGACCGTGGCGGGCAACGTCATCGCTTCGTACGGGGTGTTGGCGGAGCGACTGGCCAGTGCCGTCGCATCCACCGTCCAGTGCGCGTCGGGGTCGACGACCACTAGGTTGGCCGGCTCCCCAACCTCCAGCGGCCGGCCCTGGTCCGGCAGGCCGACGATGCCAGCCGGGTTCTCGCTCATCACCCTGGCCACACCACGCCAGTCCAGCAGGCCGGGAACCACCATGGTGGCCGTCACCACCGACAGCGCGGTCTGCAGACCGAGCATGCCGGGCCTGGCCACGGAGAACTCACAGCACTTCTCGTGATCGGCGTGCGGGGCGTGGTCGGTGGCCACGCAGTCGATGACGCCCTCGGCCAGCGCCCGGCGCAATGCCTCGGCATCGGAGGCTTCGCGCAGTGGCGGGTTCACCCGGTTGCGGCCGTCGTAGCTCTCCAGCCGGCTGTCGTCGAGCATCAGGTGATGCGGGGTGACCTCAGCGGTGATGGAAATACCCTGCTGTTTGGCCCATTTGAGGATCTCCACGGTTCCTGCGGTGGATGCATGGCAGATGTGCACCCGGGCGCCGGCGTCGCGGGCCAGTAGCGCGTCGCGGGCGACGATCGACTCCTCAGCGGACCGCGGCCACCCGGCCAGCCCCAGTCGGGCGGCGTTGGGACCCTCGTGCGCGACGGCACCGTCGGTCAGCCTCGGCTCCTCGGCGTGCTGGGCGATGAGCACCCCCAGTCCGGCGGCGTACTCCAGCGCCCGGCGCATGACCAGCGGGTCGTGCACGCAGATCCCGTCGTCGGAGAACAGCCGGACCTGCCCTACACCGGCGGCCATCAGGCCCATCTCGGTCAACTGCTTGCCGTCCAGGCCGACCGTGACAGCACCGACCGGGTGCACGTCGACCAGTCCGACCTGCTGACCACGTTGCCACACATGGTCGGTAACCACCGGGCTGTCGGCGACCGGATCGGTGTTGGCCATTGCGAACACCGCCGTGTAGCCCCCTAAAGCGGCAGCGGCCGAACCAGTTTCGATGTCCTCGGCATATTCCCGACCGGGCTCGCGCAGGTGAGTGTGCAGGTCCACCAAACCCGGCAGCAGCACCTGGCCGGGGGCGTCGATCACCACGGCATCAGCGGGCACTGTGAGGCCGGTGCCGATCTCAGCGATCTGGCCGTCGGCGACCAGCACATCGACCGGGTCCCCCTCGCCGTAAAGCCGGGCGCCCCGAATGAGAATCGGCGCTTGCACGGTCATACGCTCACCGCCTCGTCGGTGCCGACCAGCAGATGGAACAGCACCGCCATCCGCACGTGCACACCGTTGGAAACCTGTTGCAGCACAGCCGACTGCGACGAGTCCGGGACCGAAAAGCCGATCTCCATACCGCGCAGCATCGGCCCGGGGTGCAGTACCACCGCATGGTCGGCCAGTTGCGCCTGGCGGCGGTCGGACAGGCCGTAGCGGATCGAGTATTCGCGTTCGGAGGGGAAGAACGCGCCGTTCATCCGCTCCGCCTGGACCCGCAGCATCATCACGGCGTCGGCACCGGGCAGTTCGGCGTCCAGCTCGTGGGAGACCGTCGCAGCACCCCAGTCGGCGACCCCGACCGGCAGCAGTGTCGGCGGGGCCACCAGAACTACTTCGGCGCCCAGGGTGTTCAGCAGTGCGACGTTGGACCGGGCCACCCGGCTGTGCAGGACGTCGCCGACGATCACGACCCGTCGTCCTTCGATGTCGCCGAGCCGTTGCCGGACGGTCAGCGCGTCGAGTAACGCCTGGGTGGGATGCTCGTGGGTGCCGTCGCCGGCGTTGATGACGCAGGGGCCTCCCACTACGGTGCCGTCGGACTCGGCCGTCCACTCCGCCAGCAGCTGGGCCGCCCCGGATGCCGGGTGCCGGATGATCAGCGCGTCGGCCCCGGCGGCCCGCAGGGTCAGCGCGGTGTCTCGCAGCGACTCCCCCTTGGCTACCGAGGATCCCGAGGCGCTGACGTTGATCACGTCGGCGCTCATCCACTTGCCCGCCACCTCGAACGACACCCGGGTGCGGGTGGAATTCTCGTAGAACATCGTGATGACCGTGCGGCCCCGCAGAGTGGGGAGTTTCTTGACCTCACGGCCGAGCAGGGCCTGCCGGAACCGGTCGGCGTCATCGAGGATCGCGGTGGCCTCGTCGCGGGATAGATCCGAGGCGGACAGCAAGTGCCGGGCACTCATGACGGTTTCCTCATTAGCGGGCCGGTCCTCCCTCGGGCGCGATCCAGATACCTTCGACGCCGTCGTCCTCGGTGAGTCGTACCTTGACGTTCTCCGCGCGCGACGTGGGCACGTTCTTGCCGACGTAGTCGGCACGCAACGGCAACTCGCGGTGGCCGCGGTCGACGAGCACCGCCAACTGCACCGCCGTAGGCCTGCCGATGTCGCGCAGCGCGTCCAGCGCCGACCGGACCGAGCGGCCGGTGTAGAGCACGTCGTCGACCAGGATCACCAGGGCGCCGTCGATCCCGCCAGCCGGAATCGACGTCTCCTCCAGAGCCCGGGGCGGCTTGAAGTCGAGGTCGTCGCGGTACAACGTGATGTCCAGGCCGCCGCGCGCGACGGTGACGCCGCAGAACTCGACGATCCTGGCGGCCAACCGGTTCGCCAGGGTGACACCACGGGTGGGGATGCCCAGCAGCACCACCCGTGGCGCGTCGGCGCAACCTTCGTCCAAGGCGGTTTTCTCGATGATCTGGTGGGCGATGCGGGAGACGGTCCGGCCGACGTCTGCAGCGGACATGAGTTCCCGGTCGGTGGTAACCACCAGTGACCAGACCTCCTTCTCCGCCTCGCCGGACGGATCGTTAAAGGATGTCGATTGCCGCCAACCGTAGCACCCGCCCTGCGGTGGCCCGGCGGGCGCGCCGGTGCTGCGTAGACTCGCCGCGGTGAGTCTCGCCGACAATCGCGTCGCCATCTCCGAAGCCGTTGACGCCGGCCTGCTGTCCGGAGCGGTCACCCTGGTGTGGCATCGCGGAGAAGTGCTGCAGGTCAACGAGATCGGCTACCGCGACCTCGAGGCCAGCCTGCCGATGCAGCGGGACACCATCTTCCGGATCGCCTCGATGACCAAGCCGGTCACCGTCGCCGCCGCGATGGCCCTGGCAGAGGAGGGCAAGCTCGCGCTGACCGATCCGATCAGCAGGTGGCTGCCGGAGATGGCCGATATGCGGGTCCTGATCGATCCGACCGGTCCGCTGGACGGCACCGTGCCCGCTCACCGGCTGATCACCATCGAAGACCTGATGACGCACCGCAGCGGGCTGGCGTACGTGTTCTCGGTGGCCGGTCCGATCAGCCGCGCCTACAGCAAGGTGTCGCTGCGCCAGGACCAGGACCACTGGCTTTCCGAAGTGGCGGCCCTCCCGCTGGTGCACCAGCCCGGCGAGCGGCTCACCTACAGCCACAGCACCGAGGTACTGGGCATCGTCTTGTCCAGGATCGAGGACAAGTCCCTGCACGACGTCCTCACCGAGCGGATCTTCGAGCCGCTGGGTATGTCCGACACCGGCTTCTACGTCTCGCCAGACAAACGCGGCCGGGCGGCCACCATGTACCGACTCGACGCGCAGAACGGCCTGCAACACGATGCGATGGGGCCGATCCCGGTCAAGGAGCCGCTGTTCTGCCAGGGCGGGGCGGGCCTGGTGTCTACCGCCGAGGACTATCTGCGGTTCGCCCGGACGCTGTTGGGCGGCGGGTCGGTCGACGGTGTGCGGGTGCTCTCGCCCGCATCGGTGGCGGTGATGCGCTCCGATCTGCTCACCGAGGATCAGAAACGGCACCCGTTCCTGGGGATGCCGTTCTGGATCGGCCGCGGTTTCGGCTTGAACCTGTCGGTGGTCACCGACCCGACGAAATCGGCCCGGCTGTTCGGCCCCGGCGGCCGGGGCACCTTCAGTTGGCCCGGGGCCTACGGGACATGGTGGCAAGCCGACCCGGAGAACGATCTGATCCTCATCTACCTGATTCAGAACTATCCGGACCTGACCTCGGCTGCCGCCGCCGTCGCCGGCAATACCGACCTGGCCAGACTGCAGTCGGTGCAGCCGAAGTTCGTCAAGCGGACCTACGCGGCACTGGACCGCTGAGCACCTGCTAGGGCCGGACCGCGGTCACACACCATGAGGCGGCCGGAACCTCGATTCCGTTGGGACCCCGATGGTGGTCCAGGGCCTCCACCACGGCGCCGACGACCTCGCGGCGGCGATTGTCGTCGGCAGCCAGGAACACCGCCCCCAGTGGACCGGCACTGAGCACCCGTTCGGCGGCCGAGGTGCCGTCGCCCTCGAAGACGAATGGCGTCTCCACCGATTCCAGATAGACGTCGACGAATCCCGCCCGGCTGAGCAGATGCGCGGTCGAGTCCGGGTCGGCCAGGGAGAAGGGTCCCGGGCTGCCGGGCTCGGGAAGCGGCGGCCGTTCCATTCCGAGAACCTGGGTCGCGGTGGCCGTCGTCAGCATCATCCACGGATTGCCGGTCAGGTGCTGCCATACCGATGCAGCCAGCCTTCCCCCTGGGTGCAGCGCGCGAAAGATGTTGGCGAAGGCGATATCCGGTTCCGGAAAGAACATCAACCCGAACCGTGAGTGCGCGGCGTCGAAGGGCTCTCCCACACCTGCGAGGGCGATCAGGTCGGCGGTGGCCACATCGGCGGCCACCGCGGTCCCGGTGACTCCCGCAGCCAACAGACGGCGCCGCGCGGCGGCCGCCATCTGCGGGACTACGTCGACCGCCGCCACCCAACCCTGCGGACCGACTTCGGCGCCCAGGGCGACCGCCGACAGACCCGGCCCGCAGCCCAGATCGATCACCCGATCACCGGGGCCGGCGGCCAACGCATGCCGGGCCGCGGTTCCGTGCCGACCCATGGACCTGTCCAGGGCGTCGGCCTGCTGATCCCAGACGTCGGCCAGGGTGGCGAAATGCTCCTCGGCGTGCATTGGCCGAGGTTACGCGTCCGGATTCGCGACCGGCGGCACCGGCGTGGCGGCCCTGACCGCGGCGGCGGCCGCGCGGATCTGCGGCGTCACCAGCATCACCTGTCCCAGCACGCCGTTGACGAAGCCGGGCGACTCATCGGTGGACAACTGCTTTGCCAATTCGACCGCCTCATCGACAGCCACCGGTCCGGGGACGTCCTCGGCGTGCAGCAGTTCCCAAACCGCCACCCGCAGGATCGCCCGGTCGACCGCGGGCAGCCGTTCCAGGGTCCAGCCGTGCAGGTGCGAACTGATCAACTCGTCGACGTGGGCGGCGTGCTCAGTTACCCCGCGGGCGACGGCGACGGTGTAGGGGTTGAGCGCCGACACTTCCTGGTCGGCTTCGGCCAGGGCCACGCGCCCGTCGGCGACCTCAGCCGCAGACAGTCCGCGGGCCTCCGCCTCGAAGAGCAGATCGACAGCCCGTTTGCGGGCGTGGTGGCGCCCCTTCTCCGCCTTGCGGTCAGCCATTGCTAGGTGACACAGCCCTAGTTGACGCGGCCCAAGTAGCTGCCATCGCGGGAGTCGACCTTGAGTTTGTCCCCGATGTTGATGAACAGCGGAACCTGGATCTCCGCCCCGGTCTCCAGGGTGGCCGGCTTGGTTCCCGCGTTGGAGCGGTCACCCTGCAGGCCGGGCTCGGTGTGGGAGACCTCGAGTTCGACGGTCACCGGAAGCTCCAGGTACAGCGGGGCGCCCTGATTGAAGGCGATCTGTACCGGCATACCCTCCAGCAGGAAGCCCGCCGAATCGCCCACCAGTGACTCCGGCAGCGGATGCTGTTCGTAGTCCTCGCTGTCCATGAACACGAAGTCGCTGCCGTCGCGGTATAGGTAGGTGGCATCGCGCCGGTCCACAGTCGCGGTCTCCACCTTGACCCCGGCGTTGTAGGTCTTGTCGACCACCTTGCCGGACAGCACGTTCTTGAGCTTGGTCCGCACGAAGGCCGGCCCTTTGCCGGGCTTGACGTGCTGGAATTCGATGATCTGCCAGAGTTGGCCGTCGATGTTCAGCACGAGGCCGTTTTTGAAGTCGGCTGTGGTAGCCACGGTCGGTCGTTCTCCTTCGGGTCTTCTAACAAGACAAGGCGGTCAGAGGATGGCCAGGTTCTTCGGGAACCGGGTCAGTTGTTCGGGGCCGCGCGCACCGACAACGAGGGTGTCCTCGATGCGGACGCCGCCGCGTTCGGCCAGGTAGATACCGGGTTCCACGGTCACCGCGGAGCCAGCACGCAGTGTACCGGCGGCAGCGGAGTTGATTCCCGGCGCTTCGTGGATCTGAAGACCGACGCCGTGGCCCAGGCCGTGGCCGAAAAAATCGCCGTAGCCGGCCTCGGCGATGACGTGTCGCGCCGCGCGATCGACCTCGCCGAGCTGTGCCCCCGACTCCAGTGCATCCACCCCGGCCTGCTGGGCAGCAGCCACGGCGGCGTAGATCTCCCGCTGCCAGTCCGCCGCGGCACCCAGGACGAAGGTTCGGGTCATGTCGGAGTGGTAGCCGGCGACCAGGGCACCGAAGTCGATCTTGACGAAGTCGCCCTGGTCGAGGACGGCATCGGTGGGCCGGTGGTGGGGCACCGCGGAGTTCTCGCCGGCGGCGACGATGGTCTCGAAGGAGGGCCCATCGGCGCCGTGCTCGAGCATCAGCGCCTCCAATTCCCGGGCCACCGCCTTCTCGGTGCGACCAGGCCGCAGCCCGCCACGGTCGATCAGTGCGGCCAGTGCGGCGTCGGCGGCCTCGCAGGCCAGTCGCAGCAATGCGACCTCCCCGGCGTCCTTGACCTCGCGCAGCGCCTCCACCGTGCCGGAGGCCCGGACCAGTACCGCACCGGAGGCTCGCACCGGTTCAGCGCCGGAGGCACGCATCAGTTCGGCACCGGAAACGCTCGCATCGCCGTGCTGGCCGGTTAGGTCGCGAGACAGCGCATCGAATCCGTCCACCGTGACGATGTGACTTTCGAAACCGATCCGGCGTGCTCCGGCCCGCGTGGCGCGCCCGATGAGATGGCGGCCGCAGGCCCGTTCGATGACAGCGTGCAGGTCGGGTGCCTGACGGGCGGCCTGGGTGCGGTACCGGGAGTCGGTGGCCAACACCGGCGGCGTGTCGTCGGCGAATACCAGCAGCGCGGCATTTGACCCCGTGAAACCGGTCAGATAGCGGACATTGACCAGGTCACTGACCATGAACGCATCCAGTCCGCGCTCGACCAGACACGCCGCCAGCCGGTTCCGACGTTGGCAATGTGTCACGGTGGGTGACGGTACTCGCTAGGCTGCTCTCCTATGACGACGTGGTTACCGCGCGGGCTGGTGTTCGCGATCGGGATGGTGGTGCTCCGGCTGGTCCAGGGCACGCTGATCAACGCCTCCCCCACCAACGCCGGTGCCATCAGCATTGCGCTGTGCGTCGCGCTCGGTGCGGCGGCGCTGTTGTGGGGTCTGCTCGACGGCATCGCCGACGCCCGGGCCAACCCGGATCCGGACCGCCGTCGCGATCTGGCGATGCGCTGGCTGCTGGCCGGGCTACTGGCCGGCGTGCTCAGCGGGTTGGCGGCGTGGATCATCTCGCTGTTCTACAACGCCATCTACGCCGAAGGTATCGGGACCGAGGTGTCGGTCTTCGCCGCGTTCACCGCCCTGCTGGTCTTCCTGCCCGCGGTGCTCGGAACCGGAGTCGGCCGGTGGCTGGTGGACCGTCGCCGGCCCGCCGCGCCGCGTCAGCGGATGCCTGGGCGGCTCGGTGAACAGGAAGACGTGTTCGACGCGGTGTACGCCGACGAGGATCCGGGTGAGCAGTACGCGGTGTCACGCCGTGAACTGGACTGGCGGCAGGAGGCCCGCGAGTCCATCCGCACCCAGCACGAGCAAGCCGATCGGCGCCTGCACGACCGCGAGTGAATCAGCAGTTGGCTGCCAGGTACCGCAACGCTAGAAGGTAGCCCTGCACACCCAGGCCGACGATCACCCCGGTAGCCACCCCGCTCAGGTAGGAGTGGTGCCGAAACTCCTCGCGGGCATGCACATTGGAGATGTGCACCTCGATCAGCGGCGCCCGTAACTCCGCACACGCGTCCCGCAGTGCGATCGAGGAGTGGGTCAGCCCACCGGCGTTAAGGATCACCGGGTCGCCGGCGTCGGCGGCGGCGTGTACCCAGGAGATCAGTTGCGCCTCGCTATCGCTTTGCCGCACGAGGGCCGACACGCCCAGCTCGGCGGCTTCGGACTCGATCATGGCCACCAGGTCGTCGTGGGTGGTGCTGCCGTAAACCTCCGGCTCGCGCCGACCGAGGCGGCCCAGATTCGGGCCGTTGAGTATCAGGACCGTGGTCACTCGCTCACCTCCGCGTACGCGGCAGCCAGCAGGGTCGGGTCCGGGCCCTCCAGACGACCGGGCCTGCCCAGCTCATCGAGCACCACGAAACGCAATGTGCCCGAACGGGTTTTCTTGTCTCCCGCCATGTACTTCATCAGTTCGGGCAGGGCGTGGGCGTCGTAGCTCACCGGCAGGCCCAACGCCGTCAGCACGTCGCGGTGGCGTTGCACGCATTCGTCGTCGAGGCGCCCGGCTAGGCGAGCCAACTCCGCGGCGAACACCAGCCCCACCGACACCGCCGCGCCATGCCGCCACCGGTAGCGTTCCCGCCGTTCGATGGCATGACCGAGGGTGTGCCCGTAGTTGAGGATCTCGCGCAGTGCCGACTCCTTCTCGTCGGCGGCCACCACGTCGGCCTTGACCTGGATGGCCCGCCTGATCAGGTCGGGCAGCACCGGCCCGGCCGGGTCGACAGCGGCATCCGGGTCAGCTTCGATAAGGTCCAGGATCACCGGATCGGCGATGAAGCCGGCTTTGACGACCTCCGCCATCCCGGCGACTAATTCGTTGCGCGGCAACGTCTTGAGCAAGTCGAGTTCGACGAGGACGGCGGCGGGCTGATGGAATGCTCCGACCAGATTCTTGCCGGCGTCGGTGTTGATGCCGGTCTTGCCGCCGACGGCCGCATCGACCATCGCCAGCAGGGTCGTCGGCACGTGCACGATGTCTATGCCACGAAGCCATGTCGCGGCCGCGAAGCCCGCGACGTCGGTGGCCGCTCCCCCGCCGAGGCTGACGATGGCGTCTTTGCGACCGACTCCGATGCGCCCCAGAACCTCCCAGATGAAGCCGACGACCGGCAGGTCTTTGCCGGCCTCAGCGTCGGGAATTTCGATGCGATGAGCGTCAACGCCCTTGTCCAACAGCTGCTTACGAATCGCCTCGGCGGTGTCGGTCAGCGCCGGCTGATGCAGGATGACCACCTTGTGCCGGAATCCGAGGAGGTCGGCCAACGAGTCGAGCACACCGGATCCGATGACCACCGGATACGGCGGGTTGACGGCGACCTCGATGGTCACCGGGAGGTCGGCGGACTGGGTCATTTGCGCATCCCCGCACGGCGGGCCAGGGTGGCCGGGGTTACCGGCCCGGTGTCGGCGACCGTCGCCGGGGACGCCGACGGGGTGGCGGGCGCCGACACAGGGCGGCGGGCGTCTGGGTCTGCGTTGCGGCGCCACGGCGGCCGGCGGCGGGACGGCTGGGGATTCTCCAACCGGGCGACGATGTAGCGGACCACCGCGCCGGGGTTGCGCCGGTTGGTGCTGATCCGGATGGTTCCGACCTGGCGGTAAAGCGGTACCCGCTGGTTCATCAGTTCGCGATACCTCTCAGCGCGATCCGGCCCGGCCAGCAGAGGGCGCACCGTACTGCCACTGGTACGCCGGACCCCTTCAGCGGCACTGATTTCCAGGTAGACCACGGTGTGCCCGGCCAGCGCGTCGCGCACGCCCGCGGTGGTGACCGCGCCACCGCCCAGCGACAGGACTCCGTCGTGGCCTGCCAGCGCCTCCTTGATCACCTGTTCCTCGATGCGCCGGAACCCGGCTTCACCGTCGGTGCCGAAGATGTCGGCGATGGTACGTCCGGTGCGCCGCTCGATCTCAGCGTCGGTGTCCAGCAATTCCACCCCCAGGGCTCTGGCGAGCCGCCGCCCGATGGTCGATTTCCCCGAGCCGGGCAGCCCGACCAGCACGGCCTTCGGCGCCATCCCGCTATCCCGACAGCCGTACCGAATCAGGCCGGCCCTCGCGCCCGGCGACCTCACGCAGATATCCGTCGATGTTGCGGCGGGTCTCGGTCAGCGAGTCCCCACCGAACTTCTCCAACACCGCCCGGGCCAGCACCAGTGCCACCATGGCCTCGACCACAACCCCGGCGGCCGGTACCGCGCAGACATCGGAGCGCTGGTGGATCGCCACGGCCTGCTCACCGGTGGCCAGGTCCACGGTGGACAACGCTCGCGGAACCGTGGAAATCGGCTTCATGGCCGCGCGCACCCGCAGCGGCTGCCCGTTGGTCATCCCACCCTCCAGACCGCCGGCGCGGTTGGTGGAGCGCAGCACCCCGTCGGGGCCGGGAAACATCTCGTCGTGGGCCGCGCTGCCGCGCCGGCGGGCGGTCTGGAACCCGTCGCCGATCTCGACTCCCTTGATCGCCTGAACACCCATCACCGCAGCGGCCAGTTGGCTGTCGAGTCGGTTGTCCCCGCTGGTAAACGAACCCAGCCCGATCGGCAGACCGTGGGCGACGACTTCCACAACGCCGCCGAGGGTGTCACCGTCTTTTTTGGCCGCCTCGATCTCGGCGATCATCGCCTCTTGCGCGGCCAAATCGAAGGCGCGCACAGGACTTTCGTCGATGCGGGGCAGTTCGGCGGGGGTGGGCGGCGGACCGTCATAGGGCGTCGAGGCGCCGATGGAGATGACGTGCGAGACAACCTCAACACCGAGCGCATCACGCAGGAAGGCCCGCGCGATAGCGGCTGCTGCGACGCGGGCGGCGGTCTCCCGTGCGCTGGCGCGTTCCAACACCGGCCGGGCGTCGTCGAAGCCGTATTTGAGCATGCCCGCGTAGTCGGCGTGGCCCGGCCGGGGCCGGGTCAGTGGGGCGTTGCGCGCGACGTCGAGCGCGGCCGCGTCGACGGGGTCGGCGGCCATCACCGTCTCCCACTTCGGCCACTCGGTGTTGCCGATCTCGATCGCGATCGGCCCGCCCAGGGTGGTGCCGTGGCGGACACCGGCCAGCACCGTCACCTCGTCCTGCTCGAACTTCATCCGAGCGCCGCGGCCGTAACCCAAGCGCCGGCGGGCCAGTTGAGCAGCGATGTCGGCGGAGGTGACCTGCACTCCGGCGACCATGCCCTCGACGAGCGCAATCAGGGCGCGGCCGTGGGATTCACCTGCGGTGGTCCATCGCAACACCTCTGTATCTTCCCACGTCGGCCGACGCTCCCCGAAATCCTCGCCGCCCTACACCACCGCCAACGCTGCCGCGGCCAGACTGGCGAGCACCATCGACGGTCCGTGCGGCACCACACCGCCCCGGCCCACCAGTAAGCTCGCCACTCCAAGCGCTGCGGTCAGGATCGGCGCACCCAGTGCGGCGAGCACCCAGACCTCCCGGCTGAGTGCACCGGTCAACGCACCCAATCCCACCGCCAGTTTGACGTCCCCGCCACCGAGTCCGCCCGGATCGGCCAGGTGCACGGCCAGATACAGTCCGCCGAGCAGGCAGCCACCGAGCAGGGCCGCACCCCCGCGCCCACCCAGCCACGCCACAGCCACAATCACCACCGCGCCGGGCACGGTGAGCAGGTTGGGCAGTCGACGTCGTCTGGTGTCGGCAATCGCCAGTGCAGCCGCCCAGAGCACGACGACGGCAGCGCCCACTACCCCAACGCTTCCCATAACGCCGGACGTTAGCCCAGCGCAGCCGCCATCTGCTGTCGCGGTGCGGGCCGGCCTGTGAATTGTTCGACCTGACTGAACGCCTGGTGCAGCAGCATCTGCAGGCCGCCGATCACCTCACCACCGGATTCGGCGACCGCCCGCGCCAGCGGGGTCGGCCACGGTTCATAGATTGCGTCCAGCAGTAGCGGAACCCCGGCCAGGGCGCCGGCCAGTGGGGCGGCCGCTTCGGCGGGGATGGTGCTGACCAGGACGTCGGCCCGGGCGGCCGCCGCGTGCAGTGCCGGGCCGGCGAGATTGCAGAAGTCCGTCGCCACTCCCAGCCGCGATCCGAGGTCGAGCAGTCGGGCGGCATTCCCGCGATTGCGGGCCGCCACGGTGATGGCGGTGACACCCAGCCCGGCCAGGGCCACGACTGCGGCAGGAGCGGTGCCGCCCGAGCCCAGCACGATGGCCCGGCGCAGTCCGCCGCGCAGCCCCGACGCAGGTCCACCGAGCGCCCCGGCCACCCCGTCGACGTCGGTGTTGTCCGCACGCCAGCCGCGGGCGGTGCGCACCAGGGTGTTGGCCGAGCCGACCAGTTCAGCGCGTTCGGTGTGTTCGTCGGCAAACCGCAGAGCGGCGAACTTGCCCGGCATGGTGACCGAAACACCGACCCACTCCGGACCGAAACCGCTTACGACAGAGGGCAAGTCGTCGGCTGTGCACTCGATACGCTGGTAGGACCAGTCGTCCAATCCGAGCGCCCGGTACGCCGCCAGATGCAGTTGCGGGGACCGTGAATGCGCGACCGGCGAGCCCAGAACGGCCGCCTTACGCCTCGTAATGGGGCCTTCCCCTGCGTCTATCGCCCGGAATTGAGGAACCCGCTCTCCAGTGCTTTGTCGCGATTCGCCAGATGCTCCTGGTAGTCGCTGGTGAACAGCGTGGTGCCCTGGGCGTCGATGGTGACGAAGTAGAGCCAGTCGCCCGGCTCCGGCCGCTCGGCCGCGGCCAAGGCGTCTTCCCCGGGCGAGCAGATCGGCGTGGCCGGCAGACCGGGCATGGCGTAGGTATTCCACGCGGTTTCTTTGGCACGGTCCTCGTCGGTGGTGGCCACCTCCTGACGGTCCAGCGGGTAGTTGACGGTGGAGTCGAACTCCAACCGGTCATAGTCGCTGGCCAGCCTGTTGTAGATGACCCGCGCCACCTTGGCGAAGTCGACCGGCTGGGCTTCCTTCTGCACCAGAGAGCCCACGATGAGCACCTCGTAGGGCGAGATGTTCAGCACGGTCGCCGCATCGAGGATGCCGCCCTTGACGTACCGTTCACCGCTGTCACCGATCAGCTTGGCCAAGATCTCCTTGGGCGAGGAGGACGGGTTGATGTTCCAGGTGCCCGGGGCGATCAGCCCCTCCAGGCGACGGTGGCTCTGCCCCTGGGTGCCGGCGCCCTTGACCGCCCAATCAGGCACGTTGAGGCTCTCCAGCGTCCCCTCCTCGGAGGCGGCCCTGAGATCCGCGGCCGACACGCATTTCTTGGTCCCGTTGAGTTCGACACAGCTGGCATCGGCGATCAGCGTGAAGATACCGGGGTTGACCACACCCGAACCGACCGCGGTGATGTCGTCGAGTTGCTTACCCTCAGGGATGACGAGCTTGCCGACCCGCGACTTCGGGTCGGTCAGCATTTGCACGGCGGTCGCCGCCGGAATCTGCGTTCTCACCTTGTAGTAGCCGGGCTGGATGGCGGCCAGTTCAGCGTTACCCGAGGCGGCGCCGATGAACATGTTCACATCACCGATGACACCCTTGTCTACCAGGCCCTGAGCGATCACCGCGCCCGAGTCACCCGGCCTGACCTCGATGATGATGTCGTCTTTGCCCGCACCGGTGTAGTCCTTGAGCAGTTCGGGTCCGCCGAAGAGTCGCGGGCCCAGCAACCAGACCCCTACTGCCAGTGCCACCAGCACACCCAGCACAGCCAGGATCTTGCCGCGGTTGCCCGAACCGCGGGGTGGTTGCGCTGAGCGTCCCGACGAGCCGACTGACCGCGGCTCAGCTCGCTCCGGCCGCCGTGGCGTCAAGTCTTCGGGTTTCACCTCGTCGGGCATGGTCACTCTTTCCGAATCGTGGCCGCATTGCGGCGTTGGTCGAGCCAGCCTTGCAGGATTGCCACGGCGGCAGCCTGGTCGATCTTCCCCCGTTGTGCCCTGGTTCGCACGCCCGCTTCCCGCAGGGATCTGGCCGCGCTGACAGTAGTCAGTCGCTCGTCGGTCAGTCGGACCGGTATCGGGCCGATCCGCTCGGCCAGTTCCTCGGCGACCGCGATCGCATCCTCGGCCGAGGATCCGGCGCGGTCGGCCAGCGTGCGCGGCAACCCCACCACCACCTCGACCACTTCCAGGTCATTGACCAGGACGGAAAGCCGGCGAAGATGGCCGCCGCGGCGGTCTCGATGCACGGTCTCCACCGGGGTGGCCAGAATGCCGTCGGGGTCGCTGACGGCCACCCCGATCCGAACCGTGCCGACGTCGACACCAAGCCGACGACCCCGCCCGGGGTCCGCAGGCCCGGGACGGTCAGGCTTGCGCTCAGACGCCGTCATTTCCACCGTCAACTTCGGGTCAGCTCCGCCCGAACGGCGGCCAGGCCGGCACCGATGCCGGCGGGATCCCTGCCCGAGCCCTGGGCAAGGTCGGCCTTGCCGCCACCCCGCCCCCCGACCGCGGCAGCCAGCACCCCGACCAGGTCGTTGGCCCGCAGTCCGGCGTCTTGAGCGGCATCGTTGGCCGCGACCACGAATGGCACCGACGGGCCGTCAACGGCGTCGGGACCCTCGGCGATCAGCACAACCACTGCGGGGTCTGAGCCGAGTCGAGCGCGAATGTCGCCGACCAGGGACCGCAGGTCCCCGGCGTTCATTCCCGCTGGCATCTGCTGAGCCACGAGGCGCACCTTACCCACCGACTCCGCGGTAGCGGCGGCATTACCGGCCGAGGCGCGCGCCGAGGACAGCCGAACGCGGTCCAACTCCTTCTCGGCGGCCTTGAGCCGCTCGACGAGGGTGGCGACTCGAGCGGGAACCTCCTCGGAAGGCACCTTCAACGTCGACGCCAACCCGGCCATCAGCGCGCGTTCCTTGGCCAGATGCCGGAACGAATCCAGTCCGACGTAGGCCTCCACCCGACGGACCCCGGAACCGACCGATGACTCTCCGAGGATGGTGACCGGGCCGATCTGGGCGGAGTTGTGGACGTGGGTGCCGCCGCAGAGTTCCAGCGAGAACGGGCCACCGATCTCGACCACCCGTACCTGCTCGGGATACTGCTCTCCGAACAGTGCCATCGCACCCATGGCCTTGGCTTTGTCCAGATCGGTGGTGAAGGTGTTGACCGCGTAATCGGCCTGCACCGCCTCGTTGGTGATCTCCTCGATGTCCGTGCGCTGGGCGTCGGTGAGGCCGCCCTGCCAGTTGAAGTCGAACCGCAGGTAGCCCGGCCGGTTCAGCGATCCGGCCTGAACCGCGTTGGGGCCCAACACCTGTCGCAGCGCGGCGTGGACCATGTGGGTGCCGGAGTGGCCCTGGGTGGCACCGCGGCGCCAGCTTGGATCCACCGCTGCGATGACCGTGTCGCCCTCGACGAATTCACCGGATTCGACATTGACCCGGTGCACCCACAGCGTCTTGCCGATCTTCTGGACATCGGTCACCGCGGCTTTGGCCGACTCACTGGAGCCGGTTCCGGCAATCCAGCCCGCGTCGGCGATCTGTCCGCCGGACTCAGCGTAGAGCGGAGTGCGGTCGAGCACGATCTCGACGCGTTCGGGCGGCACGGATTCGGAGTGCACCCGGGCGTGGTGAGCCACCACCGGGACTCGTTTTCCGTCGACGAAGATGCCCAGGATGCGGGCCTGCGAGGTGAGCTCGCTGAAACCGGTGAATTCGGTCGGGCCGGCATCGACAAGCTCGCGGAACGCCGACAGGTCGGCATGGGCATGCTTACGGGCGGCGGCGTCGGCCTTGGCTCGGCGGCGCTGCTCGGCCATCAACTCGCGGAACCCGAGTTCGTCGACGCTCAGTCCGGCCTCGGCGGCCATTTCCAGGGTGAGCTCGATGGGGAATCCGTAGGTGTCGTGCAGGGTGAAGGCCTCCGAGCCGGCCAGGACGGTCTTGCCGGCTGATCGGGTCGCCGCCGCGGCCTCTTCGAAGAGCCGGGATCCCGAGGCCAGGGTCCGGTTGAAGGCGGTCTCCTCGGCGATGGCGATACGACTGATCCGGTCGAAGTCCGCGTTCAGTTCAGGGTAGGACGGGGCCATCGTGCCGCGCACGGTCTCCATCAGTTCCCCGACGACGGGGCGGTCGATACCGAGAAGTTTTGCGGCACGGACGATTCGGCGCAACAATCGACGCAGAACGTAGCCCCGGCCCTCGTTCGACGGCGTTACCCCGTCACCGATGATGATGGCCGCCGTGCGGGAGTGGTCGGCGATGACCCGGTAGCGAACGTCGTCGTCGTGGTTGCCCTGACCGTAGCCTCGGGGCGCGTAGTGGGCGACCTTGTCTATCACCGGCCGCATCAGGTCGGTCTCGTAAACGTTGTCCACACCCTGCAGCAGGCAGGCGATGCGTTCGACGCCCATGCCGGTGTCGATGTTCTGGCGCGGCAGCGGACCCAGGATTTCGAAATCGTCCTTGCTGGTGCCATCGCCACGCTCGTTCTGCATGAACACGAGGTTCCAGATTTCGATGTAGCGGTCCTCGTTGGCCTCCGGGCCGCCCTCGATCCCGTAGTCGGGGCCCCGGTCGAAGTAGATCTCCGAACACGGGCCGCACGGCCCGGGGATGCCCATCGACCAGTAGTTGTCGGCCATACCGCGGCGCTGAATCCGCTCCGGTGGCAGCCCGGCCACCTCCTGCCATAACTGCACGGCCTCGTCGTCGTCGTAAAAGACCGTCGCCCAAAGTTTTTCCGGGTCGAACCCATAACCGCCCTCCGCGATCGGCTTGGTCAGCAGAGTCCAGGCCAGTTCGATGGCCTGGCGCTTGAAGTAGTCGCCGAAGGAGAAGTTGCCCGCCATCTGAAAGAAGGTGTTGTGGCGGGTGGTAATGCCCACCTCGTCGATGTCCGGGGTGCGGATGCACTTCTGGATGCTGACGGCGGTGCTGTAGGGGGGTGTGCGCTGGCCCAGGAAGAACGGGACGAACTGCACCATCCCGGCGTTGACGAACAGCAGGTTGGGATCATCGAGGATCACCGAGGCGCTGGGCACCTCGGTATGGCCTGCGTCGACGAAGTGATCCAGGAATCGCTTCCTGATCTCGTGGGTCTGCACGGGTGGGTTTGTCCTCGTTGGTTGGCGTTGTGCAACAGGGCAGTGCGGCGCGGGCCGTGGGCTGGCCGGATAACCGGAGCGTCGACCGCATTACATTACCGGGCGGCTGATCAGCCTCGAAACAACGACGGAGGTCCCCCCGCGATGGATTCGCCTGACTCAACCGGACACAAAGCTCAGCCGAACCGAGCGGCGGGGGTTGTCCCGGTTCAGATCGACCAGCACCACGCTCTGCCACGTACCCAGAAGCGGGGCGCCGTTAATCACCGGCACGTTCACCGACGGGCAGATCAGCGCTGGCAGGACGTGGTCGGCGCCATGGCCGAGCGAACCGTGGCCATGCCGGTAGCGATCATCGCGGGGAAGTAGGCGTTCCAAGGCGTCGACGAGGTCGGAGTCGGAGCCGGCGCCGGTTTCGATGATCGCCACGCCGGCGGTGGCATGCGGCACGAAGACGTTGCACAGCCCGCTGGCGCCAGCCCCCTGGGACCGGCAGAAGTCCCTCAGGTCAGCGGTCAGGTCGACGATGTGGCGTCGGGAGCTGTCCACCTCGAGCACCGCACTGCGCATGCTGCCCAGCCTAAAAGACCCGCCCGGCCGGACACATTGCGACCGGCCGTGGTCTCCCGCTACCGACGACAACCCCCATGTCATGGACGCCAACCGCGACGCCGCCCGGTCGTTGCGCACCGCGCGGCTGCACGACCCGGGGGCCGAGCAGAGTGACGTCGGATTCAGCCCTTGCGGCGGACGATCGCGCGCAGTTTGTCCAGCCTGCCGGCGATCTCGCGCTCGAGGCCGTGCGAGGTCGGCTGATAGTAGTCGGTGCCGTGCACAGCATCGGGTGAATATTGTTGCGGCACAACACCATCGGGGTCATCGTGCGGGTAACGGTATCCCTGCGCATGTCCCAGTCGGGCCGCCCCCGAGTAGTGACCGTCACGCAGGTGGGCGGGCACCAGGCCGGCCTTTCCGGCGCGGATGTCGGCGATGGCGGCGTTCAGGGCGACGGTGACGGCATTGGACTTCGGCGCAGTCGCCAGGTGCACGGTGGCGTGGGCCAGCGTGAGCTGGGCCTCGGGCATCCCGATCAGTGCGACGGTCTGGGCGGCTGCCACCGCCATCGGCAACGCAGTGGGGTCGGCCATCCCGATGTCCTCGCTGGCCAGGATCATCAACCGGCGGGCCAGAAACCTGGGGTCCTCCCCCGCAACAAGCATCCGCGCTAGATAGTGCAGAGCCGCATCCACGTCCGAGCCCCGGATCGACTTGATGAACGCACTGATGACGTCGTAGTGCTGGTCGCCGTCGCGGTCATAACGCACCGCGGCACGGTCCAACGACTGCTCGATGGTCTCGGCGGCCACCTCCTCACCGGTCTCGGCGGCCACCTCCAGCGCGGTCAGCGCCCGACGGGCATCACCGGCGGACAGCGTGACCAGGAGTTCCACGGCCTCGTCGGTGATCGGCACGGCACCGCCCAGTCCGCGCGGGTCGCTGACCGCGCGGCGCACCACGGTGCGGATGCCCTCGGCGGTCAAGGGCTGCAACTGCAGGATCAGCGAGCGGGATAGCAGCGGCGCGACCACGGAGAACGACGGGTTCTCGGTGGTCGCGGCGACCAGCAGAACCACCCGGTTCTCAACTGCAGCCAACAGAGCGTCCTGTTGGGTTTTGGAGAACCGGTGCACCTCGTCGATGAAAAGGACGGTCTGTTCACCATGGACGGCGGCACGACGCGCGGTGTCGATGACGGCACGCACCTCTTTGACTCCGGCGCTCAGTGCCGACAGGGCTTCGAAGCGGCGCCCGGTTGCCTGCGAGACCAGCGAGGCCAGCGTTGTTTTGCCGGTGCCGGGCGGGCCGTAGAGGATCACCGACGCCGCCCCGGAGCCTTCCACCAAACGGCGCAGCGGGGATCCGGCAGCCAGCAGGTGATCCTGGCCGACGACTTCATCAATGCACGCCGGGCGCATCCGCACCGCCAACGGTGCCGGGCCGGCCGCCGGACCGGGTCCGGGGTCCCCGCCGGGAAGGTCGAAAAGGCTGTCGGACATTGCTCAGGCTTACCACGGCGTACACGCAGTAACCGGACACCGCACCGGCCCCCACCGAAGGGGAGTGGCCTAGCCGAACCGGGGGTCTTCGTGTCCGACCAGATCTAGCCCGTACGCCGGGTGACCGCGCCGTGCAGGCGTGCCTGCGGATGGACTCCTCCGGCGGCACCATCGGCGAGAACCCCTCGCCGACAAATCTTTTTGACGCAATCGCAAACCTCTGGACACCTCGCGGACACCTAACCAACCACGGTCAAGGCGCATAGTCCGATCCCGGAAGAACTCTTCCTGATTCCAGATCAAAACTTTTGCCGAAACCTTGCGAGGCAAACAAGCGTGTGACTACTTTGATGCTCCTAACCGGAATACAGACGACCTGGCTGCCTCGAACGGCTGCGGGCTTCCTGGTGTGCGGCGTCGCACGGGGGGAACTCGACAACCGGAAGAGCGTTTCGGCTGCCCGCGTGACTCAACGGTCCGCGGCGCCGCCTTGCTGGGGAGGCGCGAAAGGGAGCACCTGTGGCTGACAAGAACCCCAATCAACCAATCAACATTGTCGACAATGTCGTCGACAGGGCGTACACCGTGCAGCGACTGGTGGAACGGCCGGTCGAGACGGTTGTCGACAAACCCGTCACACTGGAACGGACGATTGAACGGTTGGTCGTCGACACCGTCGACAAGATCGTCGACAAGCCGGCCCAGGTCTCCCGGATGGTTGAGCGCCCGGTCGTCACCGTGGTCGACGAAGTGGTTGACAAGCAGGTCAAGGTCGCCCGGACGGTAGAGCGGCCGGTCGTCACCGTGGTCGACGAAGTGATCGACAAGCCCGTGCGGGTGGCCCGCCAGCTTGAGCGCCCGGTGGTGACCGTGCAGGACACCGTCGTCGACAAGCCGGTCAAGATCTCCCGCACCCTCGAGCGCCCGGTCGTCACCGTCGAAGACACCGTCGT
>NZ_JBILVF010000178.1:0-6404 GCF_044370595.1 Mycobacterium sp. | reverse complement strand
GGGGTTCTTCCAGGTGGCCGGCAACAAAGAGTTCATGACCCGTGGCCGCCAGTCCGCCGACGAGGTCGCCGAGTTCGGCCTGCGCGCCTTCTTCGATGGCAGCGCCCCCAGCGTCGTCCCCGGGGTGAAGAACAAACTAGCCGCAACGGGGTACCGATTCCTCCCGCGCGCCGCGATGGCTCGATTCGCGGGTGCCAGGGTGCAGGCGGAGAACTAATCCCTCTCCCCTGCGCCAGGCCGACGTTTACAACCCGAAGATCGGCGGCAGCGCCACAACCATGATCAGGCCCCACACCATGTGGGTCAGCACTGGCGCCAGCACCCCGCCAGTGGCGCGACGCTGCAGTCCGCACACCGTCCCCAGGATCAGCGCTGCGAAGCCGAGCATCGGATTGCCGGTGGCCGAGGTGGCGACGGCGTAGAGCAGGGTAGAGATCGCCACCGGATAGAACCGGCCCAGTGCGGTGTACAGCGCGCCGCGGAAGAACAGTTCCTCAGCGACACCGTTGACCAACGCAATCAGCACGATCAGCAGCAACGGCCCGTGGTTGGTGTACTCCAACACCCGGGTGATCCGCTCAGCGATCGGCGCGATGTTGCGGACCACCAGGCCGCCCAGGAGAAATACGCCGCCGAGGACGAGGCCCGTCACGATTCCGGTGACGACCGGGCGGGTGGCATGGTCATGCCAGGCGGTGCGTCCCAGGTGCAGCGGTCCGGACAGCAACGAGCCCACCGTCCATACCGCCGCCAGCGAGAACGTCAGCCAATAAAACGATGCGGCCCCGGGCGGCTGGTGCAGTGAGTAGGCCATCAGCAGCGCTCCGGCCACCAGGACCACGAATACGACGACTCGCCGGCGGCGCACTACCGACGGCCACTCGTCGTGCGGCACAGCCTCGTTGGTGGCAGCCGCGCGGAGCAGGGTGATACGCATTGCTCTCACGGTACGAAAAATTCCTGTATGAAACGATGACGCATCTGTTACGTCGGCTTCTGACTTCATCACCTCAGGTCGCATCGCGGTGCAGGTCAATGAGCCCGACGTACACCTCGGCGTTGTGCCGATTGTGCGCCAACTCCGCGTCGCTCAGTTCCCGTCGGACTTTGCCCGGCACCCCGGCCACCAGGGAACGCGGCGGAATGACGATGCCCTGGGGTACCAGCGCACCGGCTGCCACCAGGGATCCGGCCCCGATCACCGCCCCGTTGAGGACGATCGCACCCATCCCGATCAGCGCCCCGTCCTCGACGGTGCAGCCGTGCAGCACCGCGTTGTGCCCGACGCTGACCCCGGCGCCCACCCGGACGGGATACTCGGGGTCGACGTGGATCGTCACCCCGTCCTGGATGTTGGTTCCGGTGCCGATGTCGATCGGTTCGGCCTCGGCCCGCAACGTCGCGGAATACCAAACACTCACCCGCGCCGCCAGCCGGACCTGCCCGATCAGACCGGCGTTGGGCGCCACCCACGCCTCGGGGTCCACCTGGGGGGAACGACCACGGATGGGCACGATCAGCGGCTCGACCATGGCGGCCATGGTAGGCAGATGGCTCGGCGATCGCGCCCGACGGGCCGTTGTGGCCCAGGTCACGCAGTTTTGGGTAACGGAACAGGCCGCCATTACGATCCCACAGTCGTTGCGGTCGTCTTATTCAAGGTGAACCGTGTGACGAGAACCAGGAGAATCGCCCGTGAGCACTCGCACCAAGTCCCTCGGCGTTGCCGCGGCGTTCGCCGCGCTGGTCGTCGCTGTGCCGACCACCTTCCAGGCCTACGCCGAACCGACCCCGTCGCCGGCGCCGTCACCGGCCCCCGCCCCTGCCCCTGCCAGCCCCACGGTGCCCGTGCCGACCTCAACCAAGGTGCCCGACCCCCAGGGGCCCGGTTGCGATGCCTACCGCAGCAAGCACCCGGCCGGCAGCCCCGGCTCGATCGAGTCGATGGCGCTCCAGATCGGCTCGCAAGCTCTGGCCAGCAACCCGGAACTGAGCACCTTCAGCGACGCCATCTCGGGCAAGCTCAACCCCGCCATCAACATCGTCAACGTGCTCGACGGCGGGCCCTACGTGGTCTTCGCCCCGACCAACGCGGCCTTCGCCAAACTCGATGCCGCCACGCTGAACACCCTCAAGACCGACCCGGTGGTGCTGCTGCCGACGCTCTTCTACCACATGGTGCTGGGCTACCTCGGGCCCAATGACGTGCAGGGCAAGATGCCCACTCAGGACGGCCGATCGGTGACCGTCGTCGGTAAGGGCGGCGAGATCAAGGTCAACGATGTGCGAGTGACCTGCGCGTACACCGCGCGGGGGGCCTACATCTACATGATCGACGAGGTGCTGACGCCGCCGGCGCCGGCCGCCGAAGCGACTACGTCGACCACCGCGACGACCACCACCAGCCCCACGTCGGCGACGCCGACGACCACGGCCACCCCGTCAACCACTGCAGCGCCGTCGACCACTGCGGCGCCGTCTTCGGCCACGCCGACGGAGACCCCGTCGAGTGCCGCCTCAGCGACGCCGACGACGACCACGAAGGCGCCGGCCTAACCCTCCCGACGGCGGCGCGCCTAGCGCGCCTTCCAGACCGGCGCGCGCTTCTGGGCGAACGCCATCGGACCCTCCATGGCGTCCTCGGAAGTGAACACTGCCCGCATTTCGCGGTTGGACCGCTTCCAGGCGTCTGCCTCGCCGGGGATGGCGGCGTGATCGGCGCCCGCCGCGACCCGCTTGCTGGCCTGTACGGCCAGCGGCGCGTTGACCGTGATCCGATCTGCCAGCGCCAGCGCGGCATCGAGCACGGCGCCGTCCGGCACGACCTGGTTGATCAGGCCCCATCGGGCGGCGTCCTCAGCGCTGATCGGGTCGCCGGTGACCAACAGTTGCATGGCCACCTTGCGCGGCAGCTGATCGACGATACGGAACATCCCACCGGCGGCAGCGATCAGGCCGCGTTTGACCTCCGGAAGCCCGAACTGCGCACTGGCCTGCGCCACGACGAGGTCGCTGGCCAGCGCCAGTTCGGTACCACCGCCCAGTGCGGTGCCGTTGACCGCGGCGATCACCGGCTTGTCGATGAAGTGCTGCACGAAGCCGGCGAAACCCCACTCCGGGTGATCAGGGTGGAAGATGTTTTCCCCGCGGGAGATCGCTTTGAGGTCGGCGCCGGCGCAGAACGACTTGTCGCCCGCGCCGGTGATGACCACGGCCCAGATCTCGGCATTGTCCTGCGCCTGCTGCAGCGCATCACCGACGCCGATGCTGACCGCCTGGTTGACGGCGTTGCGCGCCTCCGGGCGGTTGATGGTGACGACCAGGGTGTTGCCCCGGCGCTCGGTCAGAGCGCCGGGGGCGGCGTTGTCCGTCATCGCTACAGCAGCTCGAGGATCGTCGCGTTTGCCTGACCGCCGCCTTCGCACATGGTTTGCAGGCCGTACCGAATGTTGTTGTCCCGCATGTGATAGAGCATGGTGGTCATGATTCGGGCTCCCGAGCCGCCGAGTGGGTGGCCCAGCGCGATCGCGCCGCCGTTGGGGTTGAGCTTCTTGTCGTCGGCGCCGATCTCCTTGAGCCAGGCCATCGGGACCGGGGCGAAGGCCTCGTTGACCTCGAAGACCCCGATGTCGGACAGGCTCAGCCCGGAGCGCTTCAGCGCTTTCTGGGTAGCCGGGATCGGGGCGGACAGCATCATCACCGGGTCGGCACCGGCCAGCACGGCGGTGTGGACCTTAGCGATCGGCGTGAGCCCCAACGACTTCGCCATCTCGTCGGACATGAACAGCAGCGCCGCCGAACCGTCGGAAATCTGCGAAGAGTTACCCGCATGAATCACCCCCTCCTCGGAGAAGGCAGGCTTGAGTTGGGCCATCTTCTCCAGCGTGGTGCCGCGGCGAATGCCCTCGTCCTTGAGCACCACATTGCCGTCCTGATCCTTGATGCCGACGATCTGGTCGTCGAAGGCGCCGGAATCCTGTGCCGCGGCGGCTTTCTCGTGCGAGTCCAGCGAGAACTGGTCGAGCATGGTGCGGCTGAGCTCCCACCTCGTGGCCATCATCTCCGCGCCGATGCCCTGGTTGGGGGTGCGGTCATAGCGGGCCTTGAACCGGGCCGGGTAGGGGTGTCCGCCGCTGGCCAGCGAGGCGCCCATCGGGGTCCGCGACATCGACTCCACCCCACCGGCGATCACCGCGTCGTAGTGACCGGCCACCACACCGGCGGCGGCGAAGTGCACCGACTGCTGGCTGGACCCGCACTGCCGGTCCACCGTCACACCCGGGATGGTCTCCGGCCAACCGGCCGTCAGCACCGCGGTGCGGGCGATGTCGAGGGCCTGCTCCCCGGCCTGCATGACGCAGCCCCAGATGACGTCGTCGATGACCTCGGGGTCGAATCCGGCCCGCTCGGCCAGACCGGCCAGCACCTGGGCCGACAGTTCCGCCGGGTGCACACCGGACAGTCCGCCGTTGCGCTTACCGACCGCCGAGCGCACAGCCTCGACGATTACCGCTTCCGCCATCTACGTCTCCTTCAGGGATCTAGGGTTCCACCCATGATTCTCGCCCCAACCAACCGTTTGGTCAAAGGGGTCTGCGGCTACCGCTGCTGTTTCTCCACGTGAACCGGCACGTCGTCGTCCCACGGCTGGCGGACGACCATGTCGGCAACCTCGACGTAGCCGCGCTCGAACTCCCCGGTGGCCGCGTCGATCAGCCGGTAGTGCTGGGTCTGCCGGTGGATGGGTTGCGCGTCGAGCACCACCACCCGCACCTCCCCCGGTTGGAAGTGACAGCGCCGCTGCAGCGCGGCGATCAACTGCTCGTTGTGCAGGTGCCCGTCGCCGAAATTCCAGCCCATCGCCATGCTGCAGATCCGCTCACCGTCGGTCACCGAGTACGCATCCTCGTTGCCGCCGTCGCTGCCGTCAGCCATCGCCCGGTTCGCCAGGGTGAACAGCGCCTTGCCGTGGGTGTTGAAGCCGCGGAAGGCGTACCCCATGTAGATGGGAATCTGGGCGGCCTCCTTGCTGCCGTAGAACTTCTCCAGCTGCGCGGCCGGCATGTTGGCGATCGCCACGATCCCGTCGGCGATCTTGGCTTCCGCCGAGGGCTTGATGCACCACAGGGAGGTGTCCCAGTTGCCCGCGTAATAGCGCATCCCGGGCAGGAAGGAGATCTTGCGCGGCGCTAGGTTTCCCGCGATGACGATTCCGGCCATCACCGCGAACAAGATCACCGGCCAGGGGTTGGTCATATCGGGCAGACCGATGTCGGCATGCCCGACGAACAACGCCAGGACGCAGAAGATCATGAAGACGTTCCACTCCAGCGGCACGCCCATCGGGATGGCCGACAGGATGCCGAGATGGAAGGTGATCATGACGAATGCCGCGATCGCCGTCGGCCAACCGCCGTGGGAGAACAGCAGCACCAATGGCACCAGCCCTTCGATGGCGGTGCTGACATGCGCCACAACCCGGGAGAGCCGACCAGGTCGGAGATCATCCGGGAAGTGCTCGAAGAAGGCCCTCTTGAGCGCGCGCGGGCGCACCACCGGACTGTTGGACATCATCGTGGAAATCACGAACGGGAAATGTCTGGTCAGCTTTGAGGTGGCGGCCCCCATCCAGATCACCACACAGGCCAACTTGGCGGCGATGATGACGTTGGCGCCGCCGAACAGGAAGGCCGCGACGAACGGGGCGTACACCTCACCGCGGGCGGCCAGGAAAAGGGTCTTGTCACGGACGCCCGCCAGCGCCAGCAGCACCAGCACTGCCCAGGACTGCCAGGCCGGCAGCAGACCCACCTCGGTGCCCAGCGCAGGAATCGGGCCGGTGCCGTCGGAGAGCAGTGCCACGATGAGCACTACCAGCAGTGCGCCGTAGAGAGCGACGTCGATCGGGTCGCGGTTGTCACCCTTGGTGAAGGGCACCCGCTTCGGCCACGGTGGCAGCCGAATGGTGTTGGGCCGCAACCAGTACAGGATCGAGCCCATCGGCGGGTAGAACCGGTTGTTCAGCGGACCGAAACCGCAGCCGAGGCCGATGACCTCGAAGAGGATGGTGAACAGCACCACCTTCTGGAAGACGATCGGCTCGGTCCACCAGGATCCGATGTTGCTCCACCCGTCGATGCCCTTGGTCGCCAAGGCGAACAGCGCGGCCACCAGGATGTAGAGGCCGATCTTGACGACGTAGAACAGGTGCAGTACCACCGGGGTACCGAAGCCGACCTCGGCCCAGTGCTTGGCCATCGGCCGGATCTTCTCCGAACGGGTGCCCTTGCTCCACTCGGCGAAGTCGATGACGGGCACTTCCTGTTTGAGAAACCCCATCGCCCTTTGTATCCCCTTCCCAGCCCTCCCAGCCCCCTTCTGACCGCGAGCAGACACAAAGTCGC
>NZ_JBILVF010000046.1:0-21314 GCF_044370595.1 Mycobacterium sp. | reverse complement strand
GATCTGGCCCGCAAACACCAACTGCTGCTGTTGGCCGACGAGATCTACGACAAGATCCTCTTCGACGACGCCACCCACGTCAGCCTCGCGACGGTGGCGCCGGATCTGCTGTGCCTGACCTTCAACGGCCTGTCGAAGGCCTATCGGGTGGCCGGCTACCGATCAGGCTGGCTGGTAGTCACCGGACCCACCGAGCACGCCACCAGCTTCATCGAGGGCATCAGCTTGTTGGCCAACATGCGGCTCTGCCCGAATGTCCCTGCCCAGCATGCCATTCAGGTGGCTTTAGGGGGCCATCAAAGTATCGATGATCTGGTGCTCCCGGGCGGCAGACTGCTCGAGCAGCGTGACGTGGCCTGGGAGAAACTCAACGAGATCCCCGGGGTGTCCTGCGTCAAACCGCGCGGTGCGCTCTACGTCTTCCCCCGGCTTGACCCGGAGGTGCACGACATCGTCGATGACGAGAAGCTGGTGCTGGACCTGCTACTGGAGGAGAAAATCCTGCTCACCCAGGGCACCGGCTTCAACTGGCCGGCGCCGGACCACCTGCGGATCGTCACACTGCCGTGGGCGCGCGATCTGGCCAAAGCCATTGAGCGGCTGGGCAATTTCCTGGCGAGCTACCGCCAGTAGCCGGTGGCACACTCGCACTCCCATTCGCATAGCGGACCCACCCCGCTGGGTCCGCTGGCGGCGCGGATCGTGGTCGGCCTGCTTGGGCTGACCGTGCTCGCCGTGATCGCCGGGGCGGTGGCGCTGTGGCCATCCGGGAAGAAAGCCGACATTCCGCTCCCCTTCCAGAACGCCGCGGGCGGTTCGGTGACAACTGAGGGCGGGCATGTGCTGTCCAGCGCCCTCGGCGATTGCGGAACCCCCTCCGCCGGGCAGGTGCTCACCGGCACCCCCGCACCGGGCATCGCGGGAAGCGGCACCTGCATCCAGTCCATCGTCGCCATCGACTCCGGCCCTAATTCCGGGGCCCGCACGCTGCTGGAGTTCTCCGGAGGTCCGGGGCAGCCCAGCCTTGCCGCGGGAGATCACATCCGTGTCTTCCGGCAGGTCGACCAACAGGGGGTGACCAGCTACGGCTTCTACGACTACGAACGCGGCTGGCCGCTGGCGATCCTGGCCGTGGTCTTCGCCGTCGTGATCGTCGCGGTGGCGCGCTGGCGGGGGCTTCGGGCGCTGGCGGGCATCGTCATTGCGTTCGCCGTTCTGGTGATCTTCATGTTGCCTGCGCTGCGGGACGGGGCGCCGGCCGTCCCGGTGGCCCTCGTCGCCTCCGCAGCCATTCTTTTCGGGGTTATCTATCTGGCGCACGGCATCAGTCTGCGTACCAGCGCCGCTCTCCTGGGCACCCTGACCGCGATGCTGCTCGCTGCGCTGTTGTCCTGGTGGGCAATCGAACTGACCCATCTGACCGGTTTGTCGGAGGACCAGAACAACGAGGTCGCAGCCTATCTGGGCAATGTGTCGATCAAAGGCCTTCTGCTGGCCGGTTTCATCATCGGCTCACTCGGTGTGCTCAACGATGTCACCATCACCCAGGCTTCGGCGGTGTTCGAGTTGGCTCACCTCAGCCACGGGACTCGTAAGGAGGTCTTCCTGCGAGCGATGCGGGTGGGTAGCGACCACATCGCCAGCACGGTCTACACGCTGGTGTTGGCCTACGCCGGAAGCTCGCTGCCGTTGCTGCTGCTCTTCAGCGTCGCAAACCGATCGCTGGCCGACGTAATGACCAGCGAGGCCGTCGCGACCGAGATCGCCCGCTCTGCGGTCGGCGGAATCGCGTTGTCGTTGGCGGTCCCGCTGACGACGGCGGTCGCGGCGATTCTGGCGACCCCTAACGCCGCTGGAGGAGCTCCAGCAGATACTGGCCGTACCCGGACTTGACGGCGGCGTTCCCACGCTCCTCCAGCGCCGCGTCGTCGATGAAACCCAGCCGCCAGGCGATCTCCTCCGGACAGGCTATCTTCAGACCCTGCCGGGCCTCTATCGTGCGGACGTAGTTGCTTGCCTCCAAGAGGAAGTCAGGGGTTCCCGTATCCAGCCAGGCGGTTCCGCGGGGCAGCACCTCAACCGACAGTCGTTGCCGCTCAAAGTAATGACGGTTGATATCGGTGATCTCGAGTTCGCCGCGGTCGGATGGACGCAGAGACCGCGCGATCTCCACGACCTCGTTGTCATAGAAGTAGAGACCCGGCACGGCGAAGTTCGACCTCGGGGTGGCCGGCTTCTCCTCAAGAGCCAAAGCTGTTCCCTCGGAGTCGAACTCAACCACGCCATAGGCCGAGGGGTCAGCGACCCGGTAGGCGAAGATGGAACCACCCTCGATGTCGCGGAACCGGCGGAGATTGGTTCCCACGCCGGGGCCGTAGAAGATGTTGTCCCCCAGTATCAGCGCTACAGTTCCCGAACCGATGTGATCGGCACCGAGGATGAATGCCTGCGCCAGACCATCCGGACGGCTCTGCTCGGCGTAAGTGATGTTGACGCCGAATTGACTCCCATCACCGAGCAGCCGCTGGAAATCCGACGCGTCCTGCGGCGTGACGATCACCAGGATGTCGCGGATGCCGGCCAGCATGAGCGTAGACAGGGGGTAGTAGATCAACGGTTTGTCGTACACCGGCAACAACTGCTTGCTGACGCCCTGGGTGATCGGATACAGCCGGGTTCCCGAACCGCCGGCGAGGATGATCCCGCGCATGGGTTCAGGCCTGCAGATCTTCGTCCGTCATATCCGTCGCCGCCAACGCCGACGCGAGGTCGTCGTGTCGGAACACCGCGGTGACATGGTCGTCGACTACCCGGAACGCCGAGGCGGCGGTGCTTATCTGAGCATTGTCCGCCCGCGGTGTGATCTGTTCGCCGACCACCACGACACCGTCTCGGTAGTAAACGTCGCCGACCTCAAACGTCGCATCGGTGCGCCGCGCCCAGTCCCGAAGCGCGGCGTGGCCCTGGGCTGCGCCGTGCGCGTCGCCGATCTCGATGTCATCGCTGGACAACGACACCAAGGTGCCCAGATCCGAACTGCTCAGCGCGTCGTGCCAGGCCAAGACGGTGGCAATCTCCGAGGTGCTCATGGTCGCTTTCCTCCCGATTCTGTCGCGAAGGCTCAAAGTACCCGGCCACAAGCGGGTGCCGCCGCGTTAGCCGCCGAACGGCCACAGCGGCGGCCAGATGATTTCCGATCCACCGGATTCGCCGCCTGAGCCGGAATCGTCCGAACCAGAGCCGCGAGAGGCCGATTCGCCACCGCCGGGCGACACGGTGGTCACCGACGGGGTGTAGGTCGGATAACCCACGCTCGACGGCGGGGCGGTCTGCTGGGTCGTCGGCGCCGATGACGTCGGATACGTCGCCGACGGGGAGGGGTTGGCCGTCGCAGTGACGGTGGGCGTCGGGGTGACAATGGCCGTCGGGGGGGTGGTGCTCGTCGAGTAGCGCGGCACCGGGGTGCTGCGGGTGGGCACCTGGAAGATCGGCGGCAGAAGTGGCGGGATAATCGGGATGGGAATCACGACCGGCGGGACGACGGCGGGTGCCGGTGCCGGTGCGCTGGGCGCGGGCGCAGGGGCTGGTACCGGCACTGGAGCAGGGGCGGGTGCAGGGGCTGGAGCCGGTGCAGGCGCTGGGGCAGGTGCAGGTGCTGGGGCGGGTTCATCCACCGCGAAGGACGGAGCGGGAGCCGCCTCTCGGGGTGTGGCGAAGACCGTCCGTGGCGCTTCCTGAACGACCGGAATCGGTGCCTGGATGGTCTCCGGCGCCGCCGGTGGCGGTGCGGGTTGCCCAGCCTGCGGAGGGGCCGGGGCCTGACTGTTCGAGATCACAGCGCTGTCGCCGGGCACCGGCCGCTGATCCGCGGTTGGTCTGATCGTGACGGCCAGAGAGATGACTAACGCGACCACGCCAAGGACGAACACCGTCGATAACGCGCTGCCCACCAACACGAACCGGCGTTCCGCGGGCACTTCCTCGACGTCGGGGGTCGCGACGTCCACACCGTCGGCGTCATCGTTATCGGGCAGCGCGCTGTATCCCAGCGGGGCCATGTAGCCCGCGGCCGCCATCTGGGTGGGACCGGCGGCGGTGTCCTCCGCGGGCAACAGCCCAACCGTCGAGGCCTCGTAGCGTGGTGTGTTGGCCGCGGCCAGTGCTGCCCCGCGCGCCAGTGCCAGTTCCCCGTCGTCGGGGGCATGGACGGGAAGGGAAGTCCGCGCAGCGATCTGCGGCTTCAACGCCGCAATGTCGACACCGGATCCGACCATGAACAGGGCCTGTGGCGATTGAGCGCCCGTGTTCAGCCCGGCGACCATGTCCTGCAGTTCCGCCACCGCACGGGTGGGATCGAGGGTGCGGCTGATCACCCTGACCACCGAGCCGTCGTCGCTGCGCACCACCGCCAGCGTGGCGGTATCCCGTTCAAGGAAGAGCAGGGCGGTGCGTTCGCAGTCGGCGGCCTGCCCGATCGCCTTGGCCAGGGCGCTCGCGGCGTGCAGTTCGGAAACAAGTACGACGTCGTCGATCCGCTGGGCCTTCAGCGCCTGTCGCAGGCGTGCCGCTGCCGAGTGATCTGTCCAGGCCACCCCGGTGGCGACCAAGTGATGACCGCCCTCGGCTGCGCTCTCCCGGGTGCCCAGGATTGCCGCAACAACCTGTTCGGGAGCATCCGAGGTTGCCGGACTGATACCGCCGGCGACGTCGAACGAATCCTGATCGACGGTGGGACCGCTGGCGTCGGTTCCCTCCACCAGCGCCATACGGACTGCCGTGGGTGTCATCGACACGCCCAAAACGATGTCCACGTCCACCTCCAACGCGTCTGCTGGGTGGCCTCATTCCGGCTATTTGAAACCACCGGACATGAAGCACCGACTACACCGTTCATCGACGGTCCGGGCTGCGCCGTTACACCGAAACGCGGTTAGCTGGAGGATCGGAGGAAGTTGAGGTATGACCGGGACGGAGTCGGGCCGCGCTGGCCTTGATATTTCGATCCCACCGACGCGCTGCCGTACGGGTGTTCGGCCGGACTGGACAAGCGGAACAGGCACAGTTGGCCGATTTTCATACCCGGCCACAGGGTGATCGGCAGATTCGCGACGTTGGACAACTCCAGGGTGATGTGGCCGGAAAATCCGGGGTCGATGAAGCCGGCGGTGGAATGGGTCAGCAGGCCCAACCGGCCCAGAGAGGACTTACCTTCCAGCCGCCCCGCCAAGTCGTCGGGCAGGGTGCAGCACTCTAAGGTCGCCCCCAGCACGAATTCACCCGGATGTAGGACGAACGGCTCCCCTTCGGTCGCCTGAACCAGGCTGGTCAGTTCGTCCTGCTGCTGGGCGGGGTCGATGTGGGTGTAGCGGGTGTTGTTGAACACCCGGAAGAGGTTGTCCAAGCGGACATCCACACTCGACGGCTGGACCAGCGTGTCATCGAAGGGGTCGATATCCAGCCGTCCGGCGGCGACCTCAGCGCGGATGTCACGATCAGAGAGAAGCACCCGACGAGCGTATAGTCCCGCAGCTTTTCCGCGCTGCGTCGCCACAACGTGAGCGTCGGCGGGCGTGGGTTGCTATTCTCATCAGCGCTACGTGCCGATGTAGTTCAATGGCAGAACATCAGCTTCCCAAGCTGAATACGCGGGTTCGATTCCCGTCATCGGCTCCACGCGGACGTCCGCCGCTGCCGTTCAGCGTCCCCGCAACTGGTCGATCAGCGTATAACTGTCCGGGTCGTCTGGCAGCACCCAGGCGAAGCCCTCCAGGAAGATGATCGCAATCACGTTGGCCGCGACCACACCGATGAACAACCAGATGACGGCCGTGGAGATCGTGCGCCCCGTGCTGCCGACTGCAGGCGCCTGCGGAATTCCCCGCGGCATCAGTGCCAACATCACTCCGACGTAGATCATCACGATGGCGAAGGTGACAAACGCCCAGGTGTAGAGGTGCAGGCGCAGGAACGGCTCTCCGTAGCCGGGGTCACCGGGCAGGATGTGCAGTTCGATCTGGCGGATGGATACCGATGCACCGGCAAGCACACTGATCAAGCCCATTCCCAGCCCCTGCGCGTAGCGGGCCGTGGTCAGCGTTCCCCGGCGGGCTTGCATGATGATGAAGAGCGCGGACAGGGTGGCGAGGATCATTCCGTAGCGCTGCAGCATGCAGAGCGGACAGGGGAATTCGCCCTTGACGAACTGAATGAAGAAGGCACTCAGCATCACCACGGTGTAGGCGAGAACCCAGGCGTGCAGGCCCCAGAACGTCAGGAAGCCCCACAGCCGGTTGCCGGATTCGGCAGGCTCTTCGACGATCCGCGTTTCCTCGACGACGATCTCGGTCATCAGAAGCTCAGATCCAGGACGGAGGTGACGTGGTAACGGAACAGGCCGATCATCGCCACCAGACCGACGGCCCACAAAGCGATGATCATTCCGCGCCGTGCGCCACGCCATATCAGCAGCGCGATCACGAAGAGCAGGATCATGATGAGAATGTCCACGCGCGAACATTAAGCCGTCGCCGTCGATATGTGCGGCGGTTGGTTGAATTCGATACCCGCTTGAAACACGAGGACCTCCGCGTGACACGCGGTCACCGGAGGTCCTGGTGTGAGAGGCGAGCTTAGCCGGGGAAGATCCTGACCCAGTCCACCAGCATCTGACACGGATAGTCGCCCATCGAGGCGTCCTTACCGCCGGTACCGCCGACGGCGATGTTGAACACCGGCTTCATCAGGAACCCCGGGTCGTTGAACGCCCAGTCCTTGATCGAGAATGCCGGTACCTCGAAGTAGGGCTCCATGCCGGGCTCGAAGTCCCGCCAGAACTTCATTCCGGCGGTGTTCCAGGTCAGCCGCCAGGTGTGCCACTGGTCATCGACGGGGATCGGCTGTGTGGCGAAGGCGGTGCCGTCCAGACGGGCGTGCACCGTCGTGCCCGACGGCCACTCCATGTTGCCGTACCACTCGATGAGGTCCACCTCGCCGCCGCGCGGCTTGCTCTCGTTGACCACCCACCAGGCCGGCCAGGCACCGGGGGTCAGGCACTCCAACTTCACTCGCGCCTCAAAGGTGTGGTTGATCGGCGCGGCGAAGTTACCCACCACCTTGCCGCTGGTGTAGGTGTTCGACTGATTCGTGCCATTGGGGTTGCGCGTCGCGCGGATGACGAGGTTGGAGTTGCCGTCAAGGAAGACGTTCTCCCGGGAGTCGCGGTACTGGCCCATGTTCTCCGGGCGGTCCCAGAAAACCGGCTTCTTGATCAGTTCGCGCCGTTGCGCGATGCTCCACAGCGCCGGGTTCGGCGGAGCCCCGGCGGGGCCGTCGAACTCGTCACCCATGATTCCGGGGACAGCCGCCGCCGGCGGGGGCGCGCCGAACGGGGCCGCCGCGGGCGGCGGCGGGGGCGCTCCGGGAGCGGGAGGCATCGGTCCGGGTGGCGGAGCGCCCGGGGGCGGGGGCGGGCCAGGCAGCGGCGGCTCCGGGTTGGCGCCAGCCGTGGCTGGGACCGCCACGGCGGCGAGGCCCAAGCCCGCCATGACCATGGCGCTACGGCGATCCATCTTCGGCATAGCTAACAACTTTAGATGCCAACCGCAGCACTGCCTAAAAAAGGCCTGCCCCCGACAGCCCCCGCACTGCCCCCGCGGCAGGGAAAATCGGCCTTTCAACTGGCATAACACCGATCACAACACCGTGGGAAAAACTTCCCGAGCGGCACTTCCGATGCCCGCCGAGTGCCGCGGTGCCCCGCGAAGGGCCGGGGCAAACATCCGGTCGCAACGGCCAGGTCGGATCAGTTGACCGGGAAGCAGACCGCGACGAAGGGAATCGGTGGGCAGATCGAGATCGGCGGCAGCGGCGGAGGAGGTGGCGGTGCCGGCGGGGGTGGTGGGGCATTCCACTGGGCAGGCGCCGGGGGCGCCACCACGCACATGTTTGCGGGCGCGTCGTAGACGGTTCCCGGACCGCACTCGACGGCATTGCTCACCGCCGGGGCGGCCACCGCCGCGCCGGCGAGTGCAGCCACCACCATCGACGCCCGAAAAGTCTTTACTCCCAGAGCTAGACGGGCCACGTCCTCACTCCGATTGCTCGGGCTGCGTGTCCTCGTCGCGCGAGGCGTCAAGAACGCTCACGTCAATGCCATACGGCAGGAATCGGACACTGCGATTGGGGTCGGTGTTGAGTTTGTTGGCCCGTAGCGCCTCGAGTTCGCTCTTATACACCTGTTCCACATGAGCCTTACCGTCGGCGTCGGCGATGTAGATGGCCCACACGCCGTCGCCTGCCTCACCGGCGGTCTCCGGTTGCGGACGTGGCCTGGCGGTCGGCCGGGCGAACTGCTCGAAGAGCATGCCGAAGCCAGCCTTCTCAGGTGTGGTGTTGAAGAACCGACCGACTTGCTCGAAGGCGCTGCGCAGGCCTTCACCCGTCTCGCGCACGACGCGGTCGAAGTCGTCAGGGTCGATGCCGAACGGCCCGTTGTTATCCATGACCCCAGTGTGCGCCGGGTTTGCTGCCGGTGTCGATGGATTGCCGATACGCCCCCAGCGAAATGGGCTTACAGGACCGTCAGCGGGATCGATCGCCGTGGCTGGAACTGGAACGCCGCGCCGCCGCTGACCTTGGTGACCTGCACCTCGGGGAGTTCACCGCTGACGATGTCGGTGAATTGGAATTCAGCGGTCCAGTCGGTGCCGGTTCCGGAGACAGTGACGCCCAGGTGCGGGTCGACCGCAGTGGCGATGGCCTGGAGTGGCCGGGGGGAACCCGGGCCGCACAGGGCGATCCACGCACCGTCGTCGTGCGCGGGGGAACGGCGGATGACAAGCCGACCGGCCTCGACGTCGGCATCGACATATCCGGCCGGGTTGAGCAGCGGATGCAGACGCAGCACCGTCGCCAATCCCTCGCGATCGGTTGCCAGGCCAAGAGCGCGGCGGATTCGTTCAGCCGCCAACCCGGCAATCCCGATGAGCTGCCTGGTGCAGATGGAAGTCCCCAGATCTGTGTCATCGCCGACCCGTTTGGTCACGGCCAGGACGAAGGAGAGGTTCAACAGGTGCATCTGCAGGCACACCTCGTCGGCGATGCGCACCAGCGCCGAATGTGAGAACGCCCCGAAGTCCACATCGGACAACAACGGGCCGGAATAGTCGGCCGCCCCCTGGTCGTCGGAGGAAATCGGCGCCAACCGCCAGTCGGCGGCCCGTGTAGCAGCAATGGTCGCAAGAGCCGGAATCGGCTGGGCCTCAGGGTAAGACGGGTCGATAACGACCGTCCAGGAACAGTGCGGTTGCCGGTCGGCGGGCTGGCGCGGCGGGCGATGGATGGGCCGCACCTGGGCGCGCGGGTTGGTGGCCACCGCGGTCGCGTCGAAGGTCGGGTCCTCGATGTCGTGGCACATTCCGGTCACGAAGTTCGGACCCATCGGCTCCACATCGAGGAGCGCCCCGCAGTGGGCGAGGTGGAATTCACCGTGCCAGCGGTCGTGAACGGTGAAGCGGAAGTCCATGAACTGCGGCGGGGCACCGATGTCGAACTGCAGACCCTTGAAAATGGTGATCACGTCGTCGCCCCCGTAGTTTAGGGCTCGCTGCATCCGCTTGGTGTAGATCGGGCTGCAGCCAGCCCACTCCTCGATGGCGATCTGAAGCATTTCCTCACGGCCGAAAGAGGCGATGCACCAGGCCATTCCGGAGCGGTCGATGAGCTGGCCGATGAGCAACAGTTCAGGGACCAGGACGGCCAACTCGGCGCGGGACAACTCGGCGTAGCGGCTGCGCGGCAGGCTCACCGCTCAAACCTAGTCCAGGGCGGCGCCGGTGTGCTGCAATGGCGGAATGGCTGATCTGGAGGCGATCGAGGCGATCAAACGCGTGAAATACCGCTACCTTCGCGCATTGGACACCAAGCGCTGGGATGAATTCGCCGACACCCTGACAGAGGACATCGTCGGCCAGTACGGCTCCTCGTTGGGCAAGGAACTGCACTTCACCAACCGCGCCGACTTGGTCGAGTACATGCGGACCTCCATGCCGGCGGGGGTGATTACCGAGCATCGGGTGACCCACCCGGAGATCACACTGGACGACTCCGACGAAGCCGAGGGACGGTGGTATCTCCAGGACCGGGTAATCGTGCCCGAGCACAACTTCATGCTGTTCGGGGCAGCGTTCTACCGCGATCGGTACCGCAAGACCAGCGACGGGTGGAAGATCTGCGCCACGGGCTACCAGCGCACTTACGAGGTGGCCCAGAAGTTCGAAGGGAGGCTGACCGCGGGGCCCGCGTTGGCCTGACTACTGCGCGATGGCGATCACTGCGCCGGGTTGCAGCCAGCGGATGATCTTGACCAGCGTGGCGTCGTCGAGGGCGACGCATCCGGCGGTCGGCGCCCCGTTGCTGGTGTGGACGAAGAACGCGCCGCCGTTGCCCGGAATGCGTTCCTTGTTGACGCCCATGACGATCGCGTGGGCGTACGCCGGAATGTAAAGGTTCTCGGTGCCGCTTGCCAGCGAGGTGTTGAACGGGCAGTCGGCCTGCTTGCAGATCTGCATCGTGTTGTAGGTGGGCCCGTCGGCCGACCACCAGTAGTCGGGCGTGGTCTGGTAGTACTTCAGGCCGCCCCCGGGATTGGGCTCGGTACCGAACGCGAAGTCCAGGGAGTAGACGCCCATCGGGGTGGCCGGGACGGCGTCTTTGGCTTTCGGTGCCATTCCGGCTGAGCCGACGAGGGTGGGGATTCCGCTACCGACGGGTTGCCATCCGGTGGGGCCGCGCTGCCAGACGTCCATCTTGGCGTTGGACCCGCCGGTGCCGACGACGGAGAGCACCTGGGTGGCGTTGCCGACCTGCGGGGCGAACCAGGGGGTATCGGCCAGGCCAGGGGGCGCCGAGGCCACGGCGACGGCGGCCGCGCTCAGGGCAGCGGCCAGCGAAACAGTCAATCGGCGCATGAATCTCATCGTCGCCGTGCTGTTCGGCGAGGGTCAAGTCAAGGTTGAGGCACGGTTGGGTGTGCGGACGGCAACGGCAGTGGCCGGCGACGAGGCCGGCGGCCAGCACTCGGCCGTTTGAGGCAATCGGAGAAAGTTGCATTGGCAAACACTGCGTCTAGCCATCGTCGACTAAAGGTTGACCCCAGGCGTGTGCAGCCAAAGGTGAATAGCGTTCTGGCAAACACGCCGCTACCATCCGGGCATGTCTCACGCGCAGCATGACCCCACGCCTCCAGCGCAGCGGCCGTGGCCGGCGCAAGCCCCCGTCCAGGGTCGAGGCGCCTCGCGACTGCTGCCGGTTCTCGGTTTTGCGTTTGGCTTGCTGGGGCTGGTGGCAGGGGTGGGTGCCTGGTTCCGGGCCGCGCCGACTGGCCCACCACCCCCCGTCTATTCCGAACAGCAAGTGGCCGATGCGAAAGAGGCGGTGTGCGAGGCGTATGCGAAGGGTTGGCGTTCGCTCCAAGTAGCGGGAAGTAAGCGTAAACCCGACGGCCCTGCAGACACGTTGCCAGTTGTATCAGTTAACGGTCGAGTTGCAGAAGTTGCGGTTGGCAATTATCTGATTAATTCAGCGCAATCAAATCCAGCAGCGCCGTCTGAACTCGCGGGCCTAGTGCATCGTTTAGGTAAAGCTTATCAAGATATCGTGCTAATTCAACTGGCAGATGGTTCGAGGTCAGACGTCTTGCCAATAGGGGAAGATGCCGATGAAGTCAGGGCGGAAATCGAAAAAATATGTCCGTAGTCGACCTACCACCTGGCGATTGGACGCCGATTCTAATTGGCGATCAGTGGCCGAGTACCACTTCTCTAGAAGCGGCGTTTCAGGCTGCGGCAACACGCGGAGGACTGGCATTGCAGTTTGAGAACTATAGCGAACTCTTAGCTCTAATCAGGTCTCAAAATCTATCTCTGCAAGAGGGGAACACCGGGGAGGATGCTCGTTCTCAATTCGACTCGGGAATAGTCACTGCTCGCCACATCGGCGAAGTAAGCAGCTTGAAGAGCAAGTCATATGAGATCGCTTACAGCAGTGTCGTGTATTTAAAGAATTTGCTAGGGGAGCTAGCAGCAGAGGGAAACCACCGGATCCATCAATCGAACACTTCAATGGCGACACTTCCCGAGAAGATCGCGGCAATACTTGAAATAGTCACTGAAATACGAGGACGAGCGCTTTCAAAAGTCGCAATTTGCGCGGGTGAAATTAGTTCCGCAATTTCCGATCTGCTTGTTGCGCAAGGGATAGATATGTCGCCACAGACTTTGGCTGCCGCACATGGACTGACGCCAATAGTGTTCAAGCCGCCAGACTCAGATGAATTAAGCCGAAAAATAAGCCGGAATATAGGTGAACTCAATCACTCCACGAACGCAGACGTTCCTGCCAGTAGTTCCGATCTCACAGATATTGGCGCTCGCCACAGGGCCCTACCGACTACCAGTCTTGGCGTAACCGACGTCGGCACCACACCAGCGCCTTCACGTCCGGACACCGCTACCAGCCACTTGCCAGCCAGTACTAGTCCCGGCGTCACCGACATCGCCACCAACCAATCAGCGGCAAGTGCCGGCTTGACTGCCCCCGACCTGCCACCCAGCACCAGCGTCGCCGCCTCTGACATCGCCACCAACGGCACAGCGGCTGCAACCGCGCCGACTACCAGCCGCTACACGACCGACATCAGCGCAAACAACCAGGTGCCAAGTCATAACACTCCGCCGGCAACCAGCTTTGGCATTGGAACTACCGAAGTCGCAACGGCGCCGCCGTTTTCCTCTGCAACCCCCACGGCCGCAGGGTCGGCGACGACTACCGACACAACACCAATCACGGCCTCTCCCAGCGTCGACGTAGCACCACACGCCCCCGCCGCACTAGCCCCCAACGACCTGGCCCAGAGCCTCAGCACCGGCAACCACCCCGGCGCACCGATTTCCGCGATGGCCGAGGCTATTTCGACCACCGCAGCAAGTCCCGTTCATACCGCACCACCCCCACTGACCACACCAGTCGATACATTCGCTCCAACCCCGCCCGTCGTCGAGGTGGCCCATACCGGGGCGCCGCCCACCCAAATAGCCCCAGCATCAACGGAACTCACCCAGACTGTCCTCACACCCGCCGCAGCGGCGGCTTCCCCTGTGGCGCCGCCGTCAGTCAGCGCCGGCCCAGTCGCCGTGTCCGGCCCGGCACCGTCGGGTGGCCTCATCGCATACGGCGCCGACCTGAGGCCGCCAGCCGTCACAGCCGCTGTCGCGGCACCACCGATCCCTGCCGCGCCTGGTTCGGCACCGGTCAACCCCTCCGGTGGCGCGACCGCAGCCGGTCAACCAACAGTCCTACGCCAACAGACCTCGGCTGCAACACCACTGGCGGCGGTGCCCGAACTGACTGAACGAGCTGTCGCCGCCACGGCGACCGGTGCCGCAGCCGGTGCAACCGCAGCGCACGGCGCAGCCGAGAGCCGACTGCGTGCGCTGCTCGCCTCTGTTGCCAGACAGCAGCCCCAGTTGCATTGGGCCATTGGGGATCTCGAAGACGGCAGCACCGTCTTGGTCACCGATCTCGCAGGCGGCTGGATTCCCCCAGCCATCGGCATCCCGACCGGCGTGCGATTGCTCCCCCCTGGTGTCCGGCACAAGAGAATCGACGGGCTTCTTGGCGCCACCACACGCACCGCTGCCTACGAACCTGGCCAGTACCTCGCTCCGGCCAGTGAGCCGGTCCAAACGTCGATCCGGGCGCGAGACACCGCCGCGGTGGAAGACCTCGGCTGGGAACTCTCGCAGGCCACCAAGTGGCGCGACGGGCTGCCGCGGCTCGCTCATACCCTGGCCAAGGCGGTCTCGGCCAGGACAGGCTGTCTTGATTCCGAAGTGACGCTGCTGCGTGAGCACCTCGACGCGCTGACGAGATCGGTGCTGGCACAGTATCCGGTGACTGTCAGGCCCGACGAGGTGGGCAACTGGCAACTCCTGGCAACCGTCGACGCCCTGCTCAACGGCGCCGAGAACCTTGCCAACTACCACTTCGCCTGGTTTCGCGCCCAGGCCCTCACGCGGGGGGGACACCGATGACGGGTGGTCAGCTCAACGCCAATGTCGAGCAGTACCTGCAAGCGGCCGCATCGAACACACCGCCACCGACGATCCACTCCGACCCCGTGGTTGCGGGCATCACGCCGGTCGACCAGTGGATGGCGGTCTTGGCGGCGGCGGCCAACCTCAGTGATTCCGCAGACAACGCCCGGGCCGCGGCAGAACACGCCGAGCGGGACGCCAAGATGAGAGAAGCTGCCGAGAAGTTCTCAGCCCAAGATGAGCAAGCCGCCGCAGAGCTGAAAAGCATTACCTCCGAACCGTATATCCATACCGACACCGCAGGCGCCGCGCCGGCTAACCCCGCCACGGCGGCTCAGCAGTTACCGCAGATGGCCTCCGGCATCGCCGGCGTGCTGGCCGGTGCCGTCGGCGGCGCCCTGCAACCGCTCACCCAGATGCCCCAGCAGGCCGCCCAGGCACTGCAACAGGCCATGCAGGCCGGGACCGGGCTGCTGCAACAGGTGGGGGGCGGGGCATCCCTGCCCTTCGAGGACGCCGACCTTGCCGCCGCACCACCATCAGAGGACTTCGGCCTGGACAGCGATGGCATCGGCGCTCCCGGTGCTGCCCAGGCCGGTGCGGTTGACCTCGGCGGCGGGGGCATCGGCGTGGGGGGCGCAGGCCTGGGACCGCTCAGTGCCACCGCGCCGACGGGTTATCTCGGCCCGCCTCCGGTACCCCCGTCGTCGGTCAGCACCGCACCGTCGTCAGCACCGATCACCCCGGTTACGACACCCGGCCCCGCCATTGCTCACACGCCGGGCGGAACCGGCATGGCCGGTATGCCCCTGGTTCCACCCGGTGCACTGGGCGCGACCCAGAACACCGACAAGGACGACAAGGCCGACACCAAGCGGGTTTCGGTCGCACCGGTCCGAAACGGCGCGCCGGTTCAAGGCCGCCTGACGGCGCCGCCGGAGGTGTCGCCGGTCACCACCAAGGTAGACGGCAAACCTGTGGTCACCCGCCGGATCGTCGGACCTACCGATGCTGCGTCAGCCGAGACCAAGTCTGGCTCGTGACCTTGGCTGACGCCTGGGGAACCGGCCACCACACCACTGCCACACACATCAGGTAGTACAGAAACCCCAGGACCCAACCGGCCAGCACATCGGAGGGGTGGTGGACGTTGAGCGCAACACGCGCCACTCCCACCAACACGATCAACGTGAACGCCACGACGCCGGCGTGCCTGCGCATGGACGCACTCAGATGCGGCCAGAGCACCGTGATGAACGCCAGGGCACCCACGGTCATCCCGAGGGCGTGGCCAGACGGGAAGGCCGTCGACGTTTCCAGCGCCAGCGCAGTGTCCGGGCGGGGGCGATCGGCGAGCGCTTTCGCGGTGACGGTGACCAGGCCCATCGCCCCGAGGGTGAGCACTAGAAACACCGCCGCGCGGGTCTTGCCACGCACCACGGCGGCAATCACAGCTACGACCGCCACGATGCGCAAGACGGTGGGGCTCAGCACGTCGGAAACCGCCCGCCAGAATCCGATCCAGCCGGGATGATGGGCGCTGCCATCGTGGAATTGGCGCAGCACCCAGCTATCCGCAACGTCCAACCATCTCCAGTCCGTGGCTACGGCCAGCCACAACAGTGCGTAGACACCCGCTGCCAGCAAGCCCGCCGCAACCAGGACTTTCGTTGACATCACAACCAAGAAGTACACCACTTCTGATTAGCGGGACTAACATCGTCGGCGGTACAAAAGGGAGGCCCTCGGCGCCGCCCGGAAAGGCCGACCACCGATGACCTCTCCTGTCGAGATGCCCATCCCGGTGCCCGACGTTCCTGGTGCTGACGCGGGGGCGGCCGGACTGCCGAAACGATCCGATCTGACCCCGTTTCAGCGGGCCGTCGTCGACTCTTCGGCTCTCGCCGACATCGGACTGCGCACCGCCATCGCGACGGTCGTGGGGGCGACTGTCGCACCCACCATCCTCACCACCGCGGTGCGCCGTGCCGAGGCCCGCCGGGAGCGCGACAACATCGCCTTCTATGCCGACCTGGCGGCGCACAAAGACGCCGAACGGTCCTTTCCCGCACCGTCGACAGTGCCGAGTATCTCGACCCGCGCCGCCAACCCCGTCGCCGAGTACATCGCCCGCGGCAACGTTCACAATGGTTCATTTCAAAGCACGTTCGAACCGATCAACCCCGCACTGCGCGAAAAGTGGCGAAAGCTTAAGCGCAACAACATCGTCCGGTTTCAGCACTGGCGTCATTCCGATGGTCCGCGGCCGACGCTCTGCGTGATTCACGGTTTCATGGGATCGCCCTACCTGGTGAACGGTCTGTTCTTCTCGCTGCCGTGGTTCTACCGCTCGGGCTACGACGTGCTGCTGTACACGCTGCCGTTTCACGGCAGGCGGGCCGAAGATCTTTCACCGTTCAGCGGATACGGCTATTTTGCCAGCGGGATGACCGGCTTCGCCGAGGCGATGGGCCAAGCCGTCTATGACTTCAGGACCATCCTGAATTGGTTGCAGCACAGTGGTGTCGATCGCATCGCCCTGACCGGGATCTCCCTGGGGGGTTACACCTCCGCCCTGGTCGCCTCGGCCGATGACCGGCTGGAGGCGGTGATTCCCAACGTCCCGCTGGTGACCCCGGCATCGGCTTTTGACGATTGGTGGCCGGCCAGCACGGTGGTGCAGATCGCCCGCACCGTTGGCGGTCTGAGCCGCGAGGAGTCGTATTCCAGCTTCGCTTACCATTCCCCGCTGAACTATCAGCCCAAGATTGCCAAGGATCGGCGACTGATCATCACCGGACTCGGCGACCGACTCGCTCCCCCGGATCACGCTGAGGCGCTGTGGAATCACTGGGATCACTGCGCCCTGCATTGGTTCCCGGGTAACCACGTCCTGCACGTGAGTCAACCGGAGTATCTGCGCCGCACCAACCGCTTTCTGCGCCCGTTGATGTTCGACTAGGGCGACGACGAGTCAGGTTTTGATCGCCGTGACCAGGGCGATGCTGAATCAGGAGGATCCATGCCGAGGGGTCTAGAGGGAAAAGCCCTCAGCCAGTACCGCTTTCGCAGTCTGAACTGCTCCCGGAATCCAGCCCTGGTTGGGCGAAAGAGCATCGCCGCAGATGTGCACCGCCAGGCCCGGTATCGGGTTTGTCACCGCGGCGCCAAGCTGCCAGGCGGCTGGCCGAGCCCCCACAGCGGGACGGCGCCCCCCGAAAGCTCTGCCCAGCGCTGCACAGCACCGCCGATCGGTGGCGGCACCGGTATACCGTGCACCTCGGACAATGCCTCGGTGAGCATCGTCGCTGCGCCGTCGGCCAATGCCACCGGCTGGCCAGGAATCGCCTCGGGAGCGACCCATGCCAGCAGATCGGCGGGGATGTCGCCGTAGGCGTAGGCGGCGAGCAACAAGGCCGGGCTGTCCGGATCGTCGGTCAGGTAGACCGATTGACGCAGAACGGTATCCGCGGTGTGCTCCTCCGAAATTCTCATCCCGCCCAGTTCGGCCACACCGCCCGGCACTTCCGGCAGTGGCTGCGACCAAAGCCGGCCGCCGATACGCGACGTCGCCTCGAAGAGAACGGGAGAACGACGGCCGTCGCCGGCAAGCCGTGCAGCGACATAGATGCCGGCGATACCGCCACCCACCACGGCGACGTCCACGGACTCTTCGGCCGGGGGCGGAACCCGTTGTCCCACAAGCGTCCCCCGACCGTGCCGATGGCGAGGCCGGCGGCGCCCGCCACGCCGCCGAGGAGGACCTCACGACGGGAAGCGCCGCGCATCGCCACCCCCGATCACCGACTGCCAGACGATTGCGGCGACTGCCAAGGGGTCGGGCTTGCCCGCCTCAAGTGCCCGGGCGGCCGCGACGAACAGCGCGGTCGAACCGCCGCTTGTCGTTGTCGCTACGCACGCTCGATGACGTTGGCCCAGCGCGGCGTTAGACCAGCGGGCGGCCGGTGCGCATCCGCCAATTCACATCATGCAGAAGCACGTTGAATGGGAAGTTCCGGACGAACGACGGAGCCAAGTTGTTGCCCAGCTTGATCGCTGTCATGAGTGCATCGAATTCCCGCTGCTTGGCGCTGTTCCAGTCCAGTTTCATCTCGTCGCGGAAGCGTTGGGGTAGAAAACCCGTGGTGATCAGTCGGGCGAGGCTCTCGTTGATGTTCTGCAGCGGGCCGGGCAACTGCAGGCCCCTCATGCGGGCAACGGCGATGGGATACAGGAACTCCCGGATGGTCTCGTCGATGTGGACCTTGTCCAACTGCTCGTCCCAGTACTTGTCGAAGGCGGGTCGGTCGGCGGGCCACATCTCGGGACGCATCTGCAGCATGGTGCCCAGCGCCATGCTGTCTCGGTAGTGCTGATCGGCGGTCTCGTCGTCCATCTCGCCGATGAAAGTGCGGCGGATATCGACCCCACCCTTGTAGAGACACGCGGCGACCCACAGCTGTAGTTCGGGATCCAGCGCCTTGTATTTCACCGGACTCTCGTCGGTGGAGACCACTTGCGCGTGCGCCTGGGTGACCGCCTTGCGGTAGGCCTTTTGCTGCTGGGGGTTTCCGCGGGTCGCCACGGCCAGATATGTGAACGTGGTGCGTGCTCGTTTGATCGGATGGCGGTCGATGCGGCCGCTCTCGACGCGACTCTCCTTGACGCCGTACCCGACGCTGGGGTGGCTGAGTTGCATGATCACGTTGGCCGGGCCGGCTAGCAACGCGATACCGGGGATACCGTCCTCGAAGTCGGCCGGCCGAGTGAACCGGTCCAGCAGACTGCGACCAGCGGGCGGGCCGGAGGATTCGCTGACCGGGCGCTCCACCACGCTGACGACGTCGCGAGCGCTCACGCTGGGCCCCTGTCTGTGAATCTGGAAACGATTGTTTCCCGATATTGTGCCACCCCTGCGGCGATGTCAAGATTGGCCGGTGACACAGGTGCGGCCTTACGCCGGCGTGGACGCCGCTGACCGGCTCGCCCGCCGCCGATCCCAACTACTGGAAGCCGGCCTGGAGTTGCTGGGCAGCAACATCGACCCGGCCGAGTTGACCGTCCGGGGTATCTGTCTGCAGGCCGGTTTGGCCACTCGGTACTTCTACGAGAGTTTCGCCGACAAAGATGACTTCATCGGCGCGGTGTTCGACTCGGTGATCGCCCGGCTGGCCACGACGACCCAGGCGGCGGTGGCTGCCGCATCCGTGGGGGAACAGACAACGGCGGGGCTGGCCAACATCGTGCGGATGATCGAGGCTGATCGGCGGGTGGGCCGACTGATGTTCGGGGCGCAGGTGTCCAACACCACGGTGATCCGCAAGCGCCGGGAGTCCGAGGCGCTGTTCGTCATGCTGTCCGGCCAGCACGTCGAGACCCTGACCCGGCGTCCCTCCGATGAGCGGACCAAGGCTTTCGCCTACTTCGTGGTCGGCGGTGTGACCCAGGCGATCAGCGCGTGGCTGGCCGGTGACATCACGTTGAGTTCGGCTGAGTTGGTCGACCAGCTCAGCGCAATCGTCGACGCGTTCGGCGAGTCCAACCTGTTCCGGGTCTAATTCGGGTCCTATGGTCAGAGTGCTGGCGCATTTCCTACCCGGAGACTCGGTGCTCGACATGGTTGCGCCCGAGGCGGATTGGCTTGATATCCGCTGGTGCCACGAGGACGACGATCAAACCCTGATTGACGCCCTGCCGTGGGCCGACGCGGTGTGGCATGTGCTGCGACCGCTCTCCGGTGCGGATCTGCGACGTAGCACGCGGTTGCGGCTCGTGCATAAACTCGGCGCCGGGGTGAACACCATCGACTCCGAGGCCGCGACCGAACTCGGCATCGCGGTGGCCAATATGCCCGGGGCCAACGCCCCGGCGGCCGCGGAAGGGACGGTACTGCTCATCCTGGCCGCGATGCGTCGGCTGCTCGAACTCGACCGGGCCACCCGCGCCGGCAAAGGCTGGCCCACCGACGCCACGCTTGGTGAGACGGTGCGAGATATCGGCAGCTGCACCGTGGGTTTGGTTGGCTACGGAAACATCGCCCGCCGGGTCGAGCTCATCGCGGCCGCCATGGGTGCCCGGGTGCTGCACACGAGCACCGGCGACGACGGCACGCCTGGCTGGCGGCCACTGGCGGAGTTGTTGACCGACAGCGACATCGTCAGTCTGCACCTTCCGCTCACCACGCAGAGTCAGGGATTGATCGGCAGGGCGGCACTCGCGCTGATGAAGCCGGCAGCCCTGCTGATCAACACGTCCCGAGGCGCCATCGTTGACGAGGACGCACTCACCGAGGCGCTGCGCGAGGGACGGTTGGCCGCCGCGGGCCTCGACGTGTTCGCCTGCGAACCGGTCGACCCCGGAAACCCCCTGCTGGCGTTGGACAACGTCGTGGTGACCCCGCACGTGGTGTGGTTCACCAGAGACACCATGCGCCGCTATCTCGCCGAAGCGATCGACAATTGTCGGCGACTGCGCGACGGCGAGGATCTGGTCAACGTGGTGAACGGGAGGTCAGATGTCCGACTCGCCGCCTATTGAGTCGCCGCAGGCCGGCGTACTGCGCGCGGTCACGGTCCGATTGGTGCCACTGCTGATGGCGCTGTACTTCGTCAACTATCTGGACCGCACCAACCTCGGCATCGCCAAGGAGGGGATCAGCGCGGACCTGCAGCTGTCGGCGACGATGTTCGGGTTGGCATCCGGCATCTTCTTCATCGGCTACGTGCTGGTGGAGGTCCCCTCCAACTTGGCGCTGGTGCGGTTTGGAGCCCGGCGGTGGCTCGCCCGCATCGCGGTGTCGTGGGGCATCGTCGCGGTCGCAATTGCGTTCGCGCCCAATGCCGGCACTCTGCTGGTGCTGCGCTTCCTGCTCGGGGTAGCCGAGGCGGGCCTGTTTCCGGGTGTGGTGTTCTACCTGAGCCAGTGGTTTCCCGCGGCCTACCGGGCCCGCATCGTCGGGACTTTCATGCTGGCCGTTCCGATAGCATCGGCGATCGGAACACCGTTGGCCGCGTGGCTGATTCAGGCCGGGCACGGCATATGGGGCCTGGCGGGGTGGCGTTTCATGATGATCTGCGTGGGGCTACCAGCGGTGCTGCTCGGCGTGGTCTGCTGGTTCTACCTCACCGACCGGCCCGCCGATGCGCACTGGCTGACCGCAGACCAACGGCGCTGGCTGACCGAGACACTGGCAGCCGAGGAGCACGATGTCCGAACTCGACA
>NZ_JBILVF010000177.1:0-6519 GCF_044370595.1 Mycobacterium sp. | reverse complement strand
AACGAGGGCAAGTGCATCACCCGCGTACTCGCGGTCGGCAGTCCCTCAGCGGTCCGTGACCTGTCGGAATCTCTGGCCCGCGAGCCGTGGTCAGGATTCGAGGTTGTCGGGGCCTGCATCACCGGGGCTACCGAACAGGGGACATTGGAAGTACCGGGGGCCGGCACAATTCCCGTTTTCGGCAACGAGTCGGCGGTCGTTGGGGCCCTGACCGCCACCGGCGGGAGGGCCGTCGCAGTCACCGCGACCGAGCATCTCGACGGACGCGGGATGCGGGACCTCTCCTGGGAGCTGGAGAAGTTGGACGTCGACCTCCTGGTTTCTCCCGGAGTGGTGGACGTGGCCGGCCCGCGACTGCAGATACGTCCGGTCGCCGGATTGCCGCTGATCTACCTGGAAAAGCCGCAGTACCACGGCGCGAAACGTTTTGAGAAGCGACTCTTCGACGTGATGTTCTCAAGCACCGCACTGCTGTGTACGCTTCCCCTGCTAATCATCATCGCCGTCGCCATCAAGCTCACCAGCAAAGGCACGGTGTTCTACCGTCAGGAACGGACCGGCCTGAACGGCCGTCCCTTCGAGATGATCAAGTTCCGGACCATGGTTGCCGATGCAGACTCCATGGTGGACGGACTGGCGCACCTGAATGAGTGCGAAGGCGGTGTCCTGTTCAAGATTCGGAACGATCCACGAGTCACACCCGTGGGGCGGACCCTCCGCAAGTACAGTCTTGACGAACTTCCCCAGTTCATCAACGTGCTCCGCCGCGAGATGAGCGTCGTGGGTCCGCGGCCACCGCTGCCTTCAGAGGTTAAGACATATTCCGACTACGCTAAGCGCCGCCTGTTGGTGCGTCCGGGGATTACTGGGCTGTGGCAGGTCAGCGGACGCTCCGACCTGTCGTGGGAAGACTCCGTTCGACTCGACCTGTTCTATGTCGAGAACTGGTCGATGGTCAGCGACCTCCTTATTGCGCTGAAGACGGCTAAGGTACTTTTCACCCATTCTGGCGCGTACTGAGCCAAACCGCGTCGCGCGGTAGGTACAGGGCTCAGTGAGTAGGGCGCGCGTGCGCCCAGCAAAGCTGGGAAGCTAGCTGGGACGGATCACTCCAGGCCTACGAGGAGTTCATTGCTCGGCACAGTCTGCCGTTTGAACGGGTCGGGCAAAAGGGTGCGGTGGTGAGGGCTCCGGCCCGCTGAAAGTCCTCAGCCGCTCCTACTCCTCCGAAAAGTTCCGCGTCACCGCCGGATCCACCGGAATCCCCGGCCCCGTTGTGGTGGAGACGGTCACCTTCTTGAGGTAACGCCCCTTGGACGACGACGGCTTGGCCCGCAGCACCTCGTCGAGGGCGGCGCCGTAATTCTCGGCCAGTTTCTTCTCGTCGAAGGACGCCTTGCCGATGATGAAGTGCAGGTTGGCCTGTTTGTCGACGCGGAAGTTGATCTTGCCGCCCTTGATGTCGGTGACCGCCTTAGCCACATCCGGGGTGACGGTGCCGGTCTTCGGGTTGGGCATCAGACCGCGGGGGCCGAGCACCCGGGCGATCCGGCCGACCTTCGCCATCTGGTCCGGGGTGGCGATCGCGGCGTCGAAGTCCAAGAACCCGCCCTGGATCTTCTCGATCAGGTCGTCGCTGCCCACGACGTCGGCGCCGGCGGCCACCGCCTGCTCGGCCTTCTCCCCCACCGCGAACACCGCGACCCGGGCGGTCTTACCGGTGCCGTGCGGCAGGCTGACGGTGCCACGCACCATCTGATCGGCCTTGCGCGGATCAACCCCGAGGCGGATGGCCACCTCGACGGTGGCGTCCTGCTTCTTCGACGAGGTTTCCTTGGCCAGCTTCGCCGCCTCCAAGGGCGTATAGAGGCGGTCGCGGTCCACCTTCTCGGCCGCTTCGCGGTAGGCCTTGCTCTTCTTGCTCATGGTTAATCCAATCGGTTGTTGGGGTGTGGTCAGTCGGGCCGAAGCGGGCCCTCCCACGCCGGCGCCTGTGGCGCCGGAAAACTACTCGACCGTGATGCCCATCGACCGGGCGGTGCCGGCGATGATCTTGGCGGCCTGGTCGATGTCGTTGGCGTTGAGGTCTTCCTTCTTGGTCTCGGCGATCTCGCGCACCTGATCCCAGGTCACCTTGGCGACCTTGGTCTTGTGCGGCTCAGCCGAACCCTTCTGCACACCGGCGGCCTTGAGCAGCAGCCTGGCGGCCGGTGGGGTCTTCAACTGGAAGGTGAAGCTGCGGTCCTCGTAGACGCTGATCTCGACGGGAATGACGTTGCCGCGCTGGTTTTCCGTCGCGGCGTTGTAGGCCTTGCAGAACTCCATGATGTTCACGCCGTGTTGGCCGAGCGCAGGACCGACCGGGGGGGCGGGGTTGGCCTGCCCGGCCTGGATCTGCAGCTTGATGAGGCCGACGACCTTCTTCTTCTTCGGGGCCATGGCTTTCGGGGTTCCTTTCCTGCGGGCTGGCAGCCCGATTAGATCTTGGCGACCTGGTTGAAGGTCAGTTCTACGGGGGTCTCGCGGCCGAAGATGCTGACCAGCACCTTGAGCTTCTGTTGTTCGGCGTTGACCTCGCTGATGGAGGCCGGCAAGGTGGCGAACGGGCCGTCCATGACGGTCACCGACTCGCCGACCTCGAAGTCAACCAGGATCTCCGGACGTTCCAGGCTGGCTTCGGATGACGCGGCAGTCGCCGTGGTCCGCGCGGCCTTTTTCGCCGCGCCCTGCGGCAGCAGGAACTTCACCACATCGTTCAGCGACAGCGGGGTCGGTCGTGAGGTGGCGCCGACGAATCCGGTGACGCCGGGGGTGTTGCGCACGGTGGACCAGGAGTCGTCGGTGAGGTCCATCCGAACCAGGATGTAGCCGGGCAGCACCTTGCGGTTCACCTGCTTGCGCTGGCCGTTCTTGATCTCGGTGACCTCTTCGGTGGGCACCTCGACCTGGAAGATGTAGTCGCCGACGTCGAGGTTCTGCACGCGGGTTTCGAGGTTGGCCTTCACCTTGTTCTCGTAGCCGGCATAGGAGTGAATGACGTACCAGTCGCCCGGTTTGCTGCGCAGGTCCTTCTTGAGGGCCTCGGCGGGATCGAGTTCCTCCTCGGCAGCGGCAGCATCCGCCGCCGCGTCGTCGATCACATCGACGGCGGCGTCGCCTGCGGGCGCGTCGCTTTCGGGAGTGGTCACGGTAGTCAGTCCTCTCTAAAACTAGGTGGGCCCGGGTCAGGCGCTCTTGTCACCGAAGATCAGCAACACCAGCCTGGCCAGCCCGAGGTCGACCAGGCCGATCAGGGTGACCATGAAGACCAGGAAGAGCAGCACCACGGCGGTGTAGTTCACCATCTGCTTGCGGTTGGGCCAGATGACCTTGCGCAGTTCGGCGACGACCTGCCTGAGGTAGTTCCAGACGAACACGAACGGATTGCGCGTCGGTCCGTCTTTGCCGGCCTTCTTGAGCGCCTTGCGGGCCTTCTCCTGATCGGCTTCCTCGTCGATGTCGAGATCCCAGTCGCCGGTCTCGTCGTCCTCGACCTCAGCCAGGGCTGTGCCACCCGAACGCTGACGTGACCGTTTGCCGGTCGGCCGCAGTGGCTGGGTCAGTGCGGCGGTGTTCTGATCGCCGTCGCCTGCGGCGTCAGCACTGTCGCGCTCATCGCTCACCGCATGCTCCTTCGTGTCGGTCTGGGCTTCTCATCACCAGGTGCCCTCAAGTCTATTCAGTTGAGCAGGGGCGACAGGACTTGAACCTGCAACCTGCGGTTTTGGAGACCGCTGCTCTGCCAGTTGAGCTACGCCCCTCGGTGTTGCCTTCCGGCGGCACTCACCCCACATAGTTCGCGCGCTCCCCTATTCGGTCCAGCCGAACCGACGGACAGCGCGCTCACGTGGGGAAATCCCGACGCTCGAGTGTAGCGCGAGACCGCAGTTCCCCACTAATCGTGGGTGACGGGCTTGCGCAGCACCTGACCGGTCTCCGGATCCCAGCCGGCCGAGATCGAATTCTCGCCCTCATGGCCCATCAGGGTGGTGTAGGCGATCATCACGACCTCGCCGGTCTGGTCGTCGGTAAGGACGTTGCGTGAGGTCACGATGTCGGCTCCGAACCGCTCGTCGACAGAGTCGACGTACATCGTGGCGCGCACCACGTCGCCCTCGACAATCGGTCGCAGGAAATTGAACTTCTGGTCGACCTGAACGATCTGCATGGTCTCGAAGCCCACGTCGACGTGCTGGAAAAAGTGCCGCTGGGTCATCACCGCGATGATCGACACGAACGTCAGCGGCGCCACCAAACCGTCGTACCCCATAGCCGCTGCGGCCTCTGGGTCGACGCTGGCCGGGTCGTGGGCCTTGACCGAGTTGGCGTACTGGCGGATCTGCTCGCGACCCACCACGAAGGGATCCGGGTACTTCCAGACCATGCCGCGGATATCTGTCTTGAGCGCCACGACTACGCCAGCTTTGCAATCGCGATGGCGCGACCGAAGATCTTCTTGCCGTTATGGGTTCCAGTGAGCGCGATGGTCACCGTCTTGTTCTCCTCCTCGACGGACTTGATCCGGCCGTTGAAGACGATGTCGGCGCCCACACCATCGTTGGGCACCGGCACGATGGCGGTGAACCGGACGTTGTACTCGCTCACCGCGCCGGGGTCACCGACCCACTCGGTGATGTAACCGCCGCCGAGGCCCATGGTGAGCATGCCGTGGGCGATCGCGGTGTCGAGTCCGACCTGCTTGGCGATCTCGTCGTCCCAGTGGATCGGGTTGAGGTCTCCGGACACCCCGGCGTAGTTGACCAGGTCGGCCCGGGTCAGGTTGATGGTCCGTTCCGGCAATTCGTCGCCGACTTTGATCGAACTGAACTCACGTAGTGCCATCGTCGAAGCCACTTTCTCCATTCTCATCACTCCGCCCGGCGAGCGTCGTGTAGTTCTCCTGGACCACGTCACCGTCCTGATTGGTGATGACGTTCTTGGTCACGATGAGGTCGGTGCCGTGGGCCTGCCGGATCTCGTGCAGGTATACGTCGCAGAAGAGTTTGTCACCGGCGGTCACCGGCTTGAGGAACTTCAGTACTTGATCCACCTGAACGATCTGCTTGTCGGTGATGCCGATGCCGGCGGATTCGAACATCGCCAACTGCGCGTCGTAGCCGAACACCGAGATGAAGGTCAGCGGCGCCACCACGCCCCGGTAACCCAACTCCGCGGCGGCCTCATCACTGAGGTAGGCGGAGTCGGTGCTTTTGACGGCGTTGGCGTACTCGCGGACTTTCTCGCGCTCGACCAGGTAGTAGTCGGGGTACCGGTAGTGCGTCCCGACGAGTTTCTGGGAGAGGGCCAAGGTCAGCGGGACTCTTTGTGCGCCTGATGCTTGCCGCAGTTCGGGCAGAACTTCTTGATCTCGAGCCGATCGGGATCGTTGCGGCGGTTCTTTTTGGTGATGTAGTTGCGGTTCTTGCACACCTCACAGGCCAAGGTGATCTTCGGCCGCACATCGGTACTGGACGCCACGTCAAATGCTCTCTTTCATCGTTCGTCTGCGTAGCGGTGGGGGGGCTCGATCCCCCGACCTCACGATTATGAGTCGTGCGCTCTAACCAGCTGAGCTACACCGCCGCGGGGGAACGCCGGTGGGTTTTCCGACAGGCGTTCACCGAGCCCCCTAACGGAATCGAACCGTTGACCTTTTCCTTACCATGGAAACGCTCTACCGACTGAGCTAAGGGGGCCAGACCCGCGCTGCGGGCCGATAGAAGGGTACAGGGTAGCGCGCGGGGCGACCAAACCTCTGGGGTCGACCGCACGCTGGCGGCCGACGTTGAACAATAGCGGCAGCCAGAACCACCCGACCCCAGGAGCAGCACGTGCATCTTCTGTTCGTCTGCACCGGCAATATCTGCCGCTCGCCGACCGCAGAGCGGCTAGCAACCGCACTGAGCGCTCAGGACCCGATAGCAGCCTTCCAGGCGTCCAGTGCCGGCACCCGTGCGGTGATCGCCCACCCCGTGCACCCGGAGGCCGCCCGCGTTCTCGTCGAGTTGGGCGGTGATCCGGCTGACTTCGCAGCCCGCCAACTCAAGCCGGCCATCGCTACAGGGGCCGATCTGGTTCTGACCATGACCAAAGAACACCGAGACGCGGTTCTCGAGATCGCACCGCGCCAACTCCGCCGGACCTTCACCCTCACCGAGGCCGCGGAACTGATTTCCCGGTTCGACCCCGTTGACATCGGTGAACTGGCCGGCTTGCGGCCACAACTGCGCGCCGAACAGATCCTCGATGTTCCGGACCCGATCGGGCAGGACCCGGAGGTATTCGACCGGATCGGGGCCCAGATTGCCGCACTCGTGGCGCCGGTCGTGGAGTTCTGCCGGCGGGTGTCGCGCTTACGCTGAGTCCATGGCATCGGACCGTCTGTATTTCCGCCAACTGCTCTCCGGTCGGGACTTCGCCCCCGACGACGTGATCGCCCAGCAGATGCGCAACTTCGCCTACCTCATCGGCGACCGGGAG
>NZ_JBILVF010000176.1:0-6626 GCF_044370595.1 Mycobacterium sp. | reverse complement strand
CGCTTGCTCAGCGGCAGGGACGGGTCCAATTCCCGCAGTGCCGGCGTCAGTGCGCCGCAACAACCCCCGAGTTGGCGTGCCCGGGTGGCGGCGGCGGCCTTCGATCCGCAGTCACTGTGCGCGTTGAATGCGCGGGCGGCGTGGGCCGCGGCATCGGCCGCGGCGAGGCGATCACCGATCTCCGCCAGATCATGGGATACCCCCAGAAGACCGTGCCCGTCATTGCCGTACAGCGCCCGCGACCACCGCGTGACTATGCCGACGCGCGGGCTGGTCACGACCTTGCAAAGCTCTTCCAGTCTCCCGTGATAACCGCGGCCGGATCCGAATTGGATCAGCGTCTGCAGGCACAGCACTTCGCGGGCGATTTGGCCATGGAAACAAGCGAATTCAGCGGCCTCCTCGGCAAGTGCGATGGCATGGTCGGAGTCCCCTGCCGCCGCGGTGCCCCATGCTGTCGCCAGAAGCCTGGCAGGCTCCAGGAAGACGAACGCGGGGTTTCGGCTGCGGTCCATGGCTTCAACGGCGGCGGCCGCCGCGTCGCCATCACCGGTCCGGCCCACTGCTGTGGCGTGGGCGATGTGAAGCCAGTAATCCACGCACAGAAAGGGTAAATACCCTGGCAGAGAGACCAATTCAGCACTGGATATCGCCGGGCCGAGGTCCGCGATCGCGGTAGTCAAATCACCGGATTCCAGGGCTGAGACCCCGTTGACCCCGGTAGCGATGGTCCGCAGTGCCCTTGGGACATCGGCCCACTGCCGGGTCACCCGTCGAGCAAGGTCGAGTGCGTCGGTAACCCGGCCATTGGTCGCCAACACATCGATATGCATCAGCAACAGCGCCACGGCCTCGAAAACCATTGTGGGAGAGTCGGGTCCCAGCAGCAGGGCATCCTCGGGCTTACTGGTCGCCCGATCCGGCTCTCCACGATCGCCGAAGGCCAGGGTTGTTGCGAAGTTGAGATTCGTTCGCGATCGCGAGCCCAGTTGTGTGCAGTCGATGCCCTCAAGCAGCGCGAGAACCTCGGAAGGCCTGGCGGAAAATGCCAACTGTAGCGCGCGAAATGCCAGCAGATCGTGCGTCGCAGGCGCCGGCGCGTCGGCTAGCGCCCGAATCATCGCGGATGACTGCTCTGGACGACCCTTCCCGAACAGCGTGTTGGCGGCACGCAACATCGTCACCGCAATCCCCACCGGATCCGAGGTGTCGGGTACCGCACCCACATCGAGAAAACGGTCGACGTCGTCCGCCCGGCCCAGCAGGCTGAGCGTGCGTGCGTGCAGCTTGCGGTTATCCATCCCCGCCCCCGCGTGAATACCCGCGCCCGAAAGTTGTTGACCCAAAGCCGTGCCGAGCCTGCGAATTGCAGCGGCGGCTCCGCGGTGGAACACCTCGGCATCAGGGCTGAGGTCGGATTCCGACCACATCATCGCCAGCCGAAGCGGTTCCGGCGGTCCGATCGCGCAGGCGGGATCAGCCATTGCCGTCGCGACCCGGCCGCGCAAACGCCTGGCCCGCGCCCGACCCATGCGGGCGCGTCGGGTCTCACCGAAGAGGGGATGGGCCACCCGCACGAGATCACCGCCAACTGCCTGAGAGATCTCGATCAGTCCGTGGTGCTCAGCGCCCTCGATCGCCGCCGGGTCGGCGAGGGCATAGAGGTATTCGATCTCCAGAGGCTCCGCGACGGCGACGAGATCGAGTACCTCCACGACAGGCTCGGGCGCCGCAACGGTCTGAACGTCGACCAGGTCGACCAGCGACGGCGATACCGTGAACGAGCCTGTCCAGGTCCAGGTTCCACTGCTCCCATGGACTAGACGACCGGCTCGACGTTCTTGTCGCACGAGTTGGTTAAGGTAAAGAAAATTGCCCTGTGAGAGCTCAAAAAGGCACCTCAGCGCCGTAGAATCCACCGGAGCCCCCAGCGCGGACTCCAGCACCGCCGCGGACTCCTCCCGTGAGAGTGGCCTAAGGTCGAGGCGCCGGAGAAAGCCGTCTTTCCATAACTCAAGCAGCGTCGACGGCATCGGCGCCCCGTTGCGAACAGTGCAGACGACAGAAGTTTCGCCCGTCCGGATCAACCGATGCAGCACGAACGCCGACAACTCATCGAGCACGTGGGCGTCGTCGACCAGGAGCAGCACGGGGGTGTCTGCCGGTGCCGCTGTGATCGCTGCTATCACTGAGCTGACCACGGTCAGCGGCCGGTCCTCGAGTCCGTTAGCCCACTGCGCGAATGCGCCCAACGGTATGTTCTGCCCTGCCTTGGTTCCCTGAATTGAATGGACCGCCCATTCCCCCTGCCCGGCGATCTCGGCGGCCTCGCGCAAAAGACGGGTCTTGCCCGCACCGGCCGATCCTGCGATCAGCAAACCCGCTACCCCGAGATTCCCGCGAAGGAATCCCGCAAGTTGTTCGACCTCAACCTCGCGGCCGGCCAGCGGCCAGTCGGTGACATAGGACGACGTCATCCGAACCTTCTCGCAAAAGAACCGGGGGACTCGATCGCGATCAGCCGGCCAGTCGCCGAAGAGACTCGATCGGGCGCAGCACCCCTACCTCCGCCGAGGTGGAATCAGCCATCGGGATCTCCTTCAATCGAGCGGCACCGCCACCGCACGTGACGGAAAACAGCAGCATCCGACGGTCCGGCCTGCGCGCCGCGCATGCACTTCGTTCAGTCGCGCTTCTGTTCCGGATGAACGCGTCGCTCCGCGCATGGGTCAACCGCCTAGGTGTGGTGCAGTGGGGACGAATCACGCCCTACAAACGCCGAACGCTACCACCAACCATCTGCCTATCCGGACATTTTCGATGACATGCCGTCGGTGGGCGGCAAGATGAACGGTGGGCGGCAAGAGAACCGCTCCTGAAAAGTTCAGGGGCGGGGCCACCGAGGCAACGAGGTCTTCGCCGGCGCGCAACCACGGGGTCGCGGACCGCCTGACGGGTTACCCCTCCTGGCCGCAGGCCTTGAGCACCAACTCCCGCACCCGAGCCGCGTCGGCCTGGCCTTTGGTGGCCTTCATCACCGCGCCGACGATCGCCCCGGCAGCCTGAATCTTGCCGCCGCGGATCTTCTCGGCGATGTCGGGACTGGCCGTCAGTGCCTCATCCACCGCGGCCTGGATCAGCGAGTCGTCGCGCACCAGAGCCAGACCGCGGCCGGCCATCACCTGCTCGGGGTCCCCCTCGCCGGCCAACACCCCCTCGACCACCTGGCGGGCCAGCTTGTTGGACAGCGTGCCCTCGTCGACCAGCGTGATGACGGCGGCTACCTGGGCGGGGGTGATGGCCAGCGCGTCGAGTTCGACACCCGATTCGTTGGCCTTCTGCACCAGGAAGTTGCCCCACCACGCCCGGGCCGGCTCGCTGGCGGCGCCATGGGCCACCGTCGCTGCGACAAGTTCCACCGCTCCGGCGTTGACCAGATCGCGCATCACCTCGTCGGAGACACCCCACTCGTTTTGAATCCGCTTGCGCGACAACCACGGAAGCTCCGGAATGGTTGCGCGCAGCCCCTCGACCAGTTCTGCGCTCGGCGCCACCGGTTCCAGGTCGGGTTCGGGGAAGTAGCGGTAGTCCTCGGCGGTTTCCTTATCCCGGCCCGGTGAGGTGTACCCGTCCTCGTGGAAGTGACGGGTCTCCTGGTGCACGCTGCCGCCGGACTCCAGAACCGCTGCTTGGCGGCGCATCTCGTAGCGAACGGCCACTTCGACACTCTTGAGGGAGTTGACGTTCTTGGTCTCGGTGCGGGTGCCGAACTCGGCCTGACCGATCGGCCGCAGCGACAGGTTGGCGTCACAGCGCAGGGAACCCTGGTCCATACGCACATCGGACACACCCAAGCCGCACAACAGATCCCGCAACGCGGTGACGTAAGCACGGGCCACCTCGGGGGCGCGCGCACCGGCGCCCTCGACGGGTTTGGTGACGATCTCGATCAGTGGCACCCCGGCCCGGTTGAAGTCCAGCAGCGAGGTGGTGGCACCGTGGATGCGGCCGGTCTCGCTGCCGATGTGGGTCAGCTTGCCGGTGTCCTCCTCCATATGCGCGCGTTCGATGCCGATCCGGAAGGTGCTGCCGTCCTCGAGGGGGACGTCGAGGTAGCCGTTGACCGCAATCGGTTCGTCGTACTGCGAAATCTGGTAGTTCTTCGGCATGTCCGGGTAGAAGTAGTTCTTCCGGGCGAAGCGGCACCAGTCGACGATCTGGCAGTTCAGCGCCAAGCCGATCCGGATCGCCGATTCCACAGCGGCCTTATTGAGCGTCGGCAGCGCTCCGGGCATGCCCAGGCACACTGGGCAGACCTGGGTGTTGGGTTGGGCGCCGAAGGCCGTCGCACACCCGCAGAACATCTTGGTGGCGGTGGACAATTCGACGTGGACCTCCAGGCCCAGCACGGGGTCGAACCGCGCGACGACGTCCTCATAGTCCAGCAGTTCGGCATTGGCGGCGGTGGTCATGGACCCGATCCTAGTGGGCGCCCCGCAGCCCCTTTCGCCCTGCCGAGCAGACGCAAACTCGCACGAAAAAGCCCAAAAGGGTACGAGTTTGTGTCTGCTCGCGGGGAACGGGGGGCGGGGGGAAGGTGGGGCGGGGGGAAGGTGGGGCGCGGGAACCTCAGCCGAAGAAGGCCGCGGCGTCGTCATATCGGCTCTGCGGCACCAACTTCAGGTGAGCCACCGCATCGGCCAACGGCACCCGGCCGATCTCCTCCCCGCGCAGCGAGACCATCATCCCGTACTCCCCGGCATGCGCAGCGTCGGCGGCGTTGACCCCGAACCGGGTCGCCAGCACCCGGTCATAGGCGGTCGGGGTGCCGCCGCGCTGGATATGCCCCAGGACGGTGACGCGGACTTCCTTGCGGATGCGCTTCTCGACTTCGTTGGCCAGTTGCTGGGCCACCCCGGTGAACTTCTCGTGGCCGAACTCGTCGACCCCGCCGTGCCGCATCTCCATCGAGCCCTCGGCCGGTTTGGCGCCTTCGGCGATCACACAGATGAAGTGCGACATACCGCGCTGGAAGCGCTGCTTGACCAGCCGGCAGACCTCTTCGACGTCGAAGGGCTGCTCGGGGATCAGCGTCATGTGCGCACCGGAGGCCAGTCCGGCGTTCAGCGCGATCCAGCCGGCGTGGCGGCCCATGACCTCGACGAGCATCACGCGCTGATGCGATTCCGCAGTGCTGTGCAACCGGTCGATGGCCTCGGTGGCGATCATCAGCGCGGTGTCGTGACCGAATGTCACATCGGTGCAGGCGATGTCGTTGTCGATGGTCTTGGGCACACCAACGACCGGCACACCCTCCTCGGTCAGCCAGTGCGCCGCGGTCAGGGTTCCCTCACCGCCGATCGGGATCAGGACGTCGATCCCGTTGTCCTCCAACGTCTGCTTGATCTCACCGATACCGGCCCGCAGCCGCTCCGGGTTGGTTCGCGCGGTGCCCAGCATGGTGCCGCCCTTGGCCAGCAGGCGGGCATTGCGGTCGTCGTTGACGAGTTGAACGCGCCGGTTCTCCAGCAGCCCGTTCCAGCCGTCCTGGAAGCCGACGACCGAGGATCCGTAGCGGGTGTCGCAGGTGCTCACGACTGCGCGGATGACGGCGTTGAGGCCGGGGCAGTCGCCGCCGCCGGTGAGGACTCCGATTCGCATGGGCTCTATCTAACCCGGTACGGCCCTGACGCGGAGTGCTTAGCGGGCTTCCTGAGGGGCAAGCCCGATCAGAGTGCTGCAGGCAGTGCGCCCCGGGCGGCCTCGTAGGCCGCACCCACCCGGTAGAGCCGGTCATCGGCCAACGCCGGTGCCATGATCTGCAGGCCGACCGGCAGGTTGTCATCCGGTGAGAGCCCTGAGGGCACCGACATTCCGCAGTGCCCGGCCAGGTTCAGCGGCAGCGTGCACAAATCGAACAGGTACATCGCCAGCGGATCGTCGACCTTCTCCCCGAGCCGGAACGCCGTCGTCGGGGTGGCCGGGGAGACCAGCACGTCGACGTCGGCGTAGGCCGCATCGAGATCGGCGGCGATCAGCGTGCGGACCTTCTGCGCCTGGTTGTAGTAGGCGTCGTAGTAGCCCGCCGACAGGGCGTAGGTGCCGATCATGATGCGGCGCTTGACTTCCGGGCCGAAGCCGGCCGCACGAGTCAGCGCCATGACCTCTTCGGCGCTGTGGGAGCCGTCGTCGCCGACCCGCAGGCCGTACCGCATCGCGTCGAAGCGGGCCAGATTGCTGGACACCTCCGAGGGCAGGATCAGGTAGTACGCCGACAGCGAGTGGTCGAGGTTGGGGCAGTCCACCTCGCGGACTTCGGCACCGAGAGCGGCCAGCTGCGCGACGGCGTCGTTGAACGAGGCCAGCACTCCGGCCTGATAGCCCTCGCCGCTGCGTAACTGCTTGACCACCCCGACCCGCACCCCGGTCAGATCGCCGGCGGCCCCCGCCTTGGCGGCGGCGACGACGTCGGCAATCGGGTTCTCCAGCGAGGTGGAGTCGTGCGGGTCGTGGCCGGCGATGACGGCGTGCAGCAGGGCGGTGTCGAGCACCGTCCGCGCGCACGGGCCGCCCTGATCCAGCGACGACGCACACGCCACCAGCCCGTATCGCGAGACGGTGCCGGA
>NZ_JBILVF010000175.1:0-6630 GCF_044370595.1 Mycobacterium sp. | reverse complement strand
GACAAGGGGCCGTTGGGCACGGTGGTGCCCTCCGAACCGCTGGCACCGGCGATCAACTCCACCTTTGCCGAGGCGAAGACCGGATACTGCCTGAACTGGGCGGACAACGCCTTGGACGCGGCCTACATCGTCGACTGCAAGGACGACCACCGCTTCGAGGTGTCCGCAGCGGTCGATATGCGCGCCTATCCGGGCCTGGAGTACGGCCCCGACGCGGCCCCCCCGTCGCCGGCCCGCATCCAGCAGATCACCCTGGAGCAGTGCGAGCCGGCCACCGAGCGCTACCTGGGCCCCCGCTATGACCCCAACAGCAGGTTCAGCATCAGCCTGCTGTGGGCCGGCGACAAGGCGTGGAAGGCGGCCGGTGAGCGCCGCATGCTGTGCGGCCTGCAACTGAAGGGCCCGGGCAATCAGCAGCTGATGTTCAAGGGTCGGGTGGCCGAACAGGACCAGTCCAAGGTGTGGCCGCCGGGGACCTGCCTGGGGATCGATGTGGCGACCAACCAGCCCAACGACGCTCCGGTGGACTGTGCGGCGCCGCACGCCATGGAGGTCGTCGGCACGGTGAACCTCGCCGAACGATTCCCCGAGGGTCTGCCGTCTGATCGCGATCAGGACGAGTTCATCAAGGAGGTGTGCAACGACCTCACCGACGCCTACCTGGCGCCGGTGAATTTGCGGGACACCACCCTGACGCTCATCTACAGCACCGTGTCGCTGCCGAGTTGGACCGCGGGCAGTCGCCAGGTGTCCTGCAACATCGGGGCCACCCTGGGCAACGGCGGCTGGGCGACGCTGATCAACAGCGCCAAGGGCCCGCTGCTGATCAACGGCCAACCCCCGGTTCCGCCGCCGGCCATCCCGGAGGAACGGCTGAACATGCCGATGCCGGGTGACGAACCGGCTCCCTGATGCCGGTCCGGATGGATCCTGAGCGTTTCGAGGACCTGGTCTCCGAGGCGCTGGATCTCATTCCCCCCGATCTGGCGGCGGCGATGGACAACGTGGTCGTACTCGTCGCCGACCGCCACCCGCAGGATCCCGAACTGCTCGGTCTCTACGAGGGCATCGCGCTGACCGAACGGGACTCCAACTACGCCGGCGCACTTCCGGACACCGTGACCATCTTCCGGGAGAGCCTGCTGGAGATCTGCGACACCGAGCAGGACGTGGTGGAGGAGGTCGCCATCACCGTCATCCACGAGATGGCCCACCATTTCGGTATCGACGACGAGCGCCTACACGAACTGGGCTGGGGCTGAGAGTGATCCGGCCCGATTACCGGTCCGGATCGCCCCTCCACTGGAAACTGTTGACGTATTTGCCCATATCCGACGCGATCTCCAGATTGGCGCCGGACGGCGGACCGGGGCCGAAGTCGGGCCCGAAGGCGCGGTAGGGGCCGGTGGCGAAGGCCACCAGCGCGACATCGTTTTTGACCGCGGTCATCACCAGGATCCGCAGCCGGCTGTAGCTGGCCGTCGGGCTCTGCGGCCAGTCGTCGGCGAGCTCCCCGTAGCCGGGCTGATAGCCCACCATGGCGTTGGGAATCTCGTAGGCCACCTTGGCGTCGGGATGGGTTCGCTTGAGGATCGCCGCAGCGACCTGGCGTGCCGACCGCCCCTTGGCCGGCTCAGAGAACAGTTGCATGACCCCGCCGTCGCCGCCGGTGTAGGTCGCGGTGACACCGAAGTCGGTGGTCTGGATGGTGTACGCCGACCCCGGCGCGGGATAGGACACCGAGAAGCTGCCGTCAGCGGCGGTGAACCGGGGCAGCGCCATCACCGGCGTGCCACTGGGCGGCTTGCCGCAGTCCGGTGGGCACATGTAGTGGGCGATCTTGGGAGTGAGCAGCAGTCCCACCGTCCCGAGCACCACCGCGACCGCCATGACGGCGATTCCCCAGCGGCCCAACAGCCAACCGACGAGCGGCCGGCGCGGCGGCGGCGCGGTGTAACTCGCCGCGGGCAGCGCATAGCCGGGATAGGGAAGGACGTCCACCGCCGCAGACCCCTGGTCTGCCTGCGGACGCGACGCCCCCCGCCGTCGCCGCCGCGACTGCTGGGATGAGGCGCGGGTGGCCGCCCCGCACGCCGGGCAGAACGCCATGTCCGGAACGACGTGGGAGCAGTACGGGCACAGCACCGGCTCATCGGCGTCGATCGGGTCGTGCGCCTCGTGCAACAGAGCCAATTGCAGCGACAACCGCAATCCGAGCAGCACCGCGACGGTGATGGTCACGTGTGCGAGCACCATCGGGAGCTGCGGCACGCCGACGATGTCGACGACGCCGACGGCGGCGTGGGTGAGCAGTGCCGCGGCCGCCAGCAGGCCCAGCACCATCCGGACCCGACCCTCGTGATGGCCGGGGGGCCGGAACCACAGCGCGATCCCCACCATCCCGCCGGCCGCCGCCGCGCTGATCGGCACCGTGATCCCGCACAGGACGGCCTCGATCATCAGTCCCTTGACCGGCCGGGCATGCGCGATGAGCCCGGTGGCCACCTGTGGGGCAAGCCGGGTCAGGGTGGCTGCTGCGCTGAACGCCAGCGCCGCCAGCGCGCCGATCATGAAGCCGTCCAACGCTTCCCGGCTGCGGTCGGTGAAGAACAGCCGGATGACCAGCGTCGGGATCACCATCAGGACCATCCCCACCACCGGGATGATGAAGCCCTCCCGCAGCAGGTGGTGCAGTGCCACGCCGACGGACATCGGCAACCCGTAGTTGCGGGCGACCAGTTGACCACTCACCAGCACCCACAAGGCGCCCAGCAATCCCCCGAGCACGGCGGCCAGCACCAGTGACCGTCGGGGCAGGTCGCGGTCGGCGCCGGAGGCACGCAGGTAGAACCCAAACAGCAGGGGCAACCCCAGGGCTCCGACGGTGATCCCGAGGGCCGGCAGCCGCAGAATCGCCGAGATCAGCAGAGCGACGGTGGCGATGACCAGCGCAATCCGGAATGGGCCCCGTGACGGACTCGGCAGTTGCGGAAACAGCGAACTGGACAGATGTGGGACCAGCACCTTTTCGCTGGGTGCGGCGCTGAAGGTTCTGCGGCGCAGCCAAATCGGACTCTCGGAGGTCTGCGTCCCACCGTCGCAGCCGCACAGGCCGCAGAAGTTTCCGGCCGGCACATCGACCTGGCACCGGTCGCACTCCATGGTGGGCACCGTGATCACGGCAGCACCTTCTGCAGGACCAGCAGGTTGCGGGCCAGGTTGTCGACGTTGGGGGTGCCCAGGCCGGTGACCAGGTCGTAGCCCGGTCCGGCGACGGCGACCGCGTTGGCCCCCAGGACCACGTCGCGGAATGCCGGCAGCCGCGATCCCTCGGCCACCCGGTACAGCAATGGGTTGAGGTCACCGAGCAGTCGGCCGCCGTTCTCCACGAGGTACTGATTCATCACTGCGGCGAAGCCGGCCCAGATCGGGGCGGCCAATGAGGTTCCGCCACCGATGATCTCCTGCTGATTGAAGACGATTCTCATCCCGGTGAAGGGATCGGCGACTGCGGAGATGTCCGGTGTCAGGCGTTTTCGGATGCCGCCGTTGAGCGCCACCTGCCCCTGCCAGGCCGGCCGGTCGTAAAGGGCCGATACCCCACCCGCCGATCCCTGCGACAGTGGCGCGTCGAACCACGCCTGCTCGGACAGCCAGCCCCCGGTGGCGTCGGTAGACAGCGTGGTGCCGCCGACATTGGTCATCTCCGGCATCGAGGCGATCGCGTCCAATCCGACGTTGTCGGCGTGCGGCGGCGAGGACCATTCGTCGCCGCCCTTGCATTCCAGGCCCGCCAAGTCCCCGCTGGCGTCAAAGGCGCTGGTGCCGTTGGCGTGTGCCTTGGCCAGCGCGGCCCGTACGGGCACCAGGTCGGCTGCGGTGATCAGCTTGTCGCAGCCCCAGCCGATGGAGAAACTCCAGACCGCACCGGGGTAACGCCGGTCGGTGTCCTCCATCATCTCGGCGATCTTGCGGTAGGCCCCATCACCCTCGACCGTGGGCATGGCGTTGACGAGGACTTTGCGGGCGTCGGGAGCGATCGCGTGGGCGGCCTGAAGATCCATGGTCGCCTCGCCGCGGCGGTGCGGGGGCTGTCCGCCGACCACCTCCGGAACCAGCGGCGGCAGATTGTAGGCAGCGGTGAAGGTGTCGAAATCAGCTTGGTCGAAGCCGTCGAAGGCGAACACCACCACGGTCATCCCTTTGCCGGTGAAACCGGCCTCGCGCAGGGGCAGCGCGTTGTAGGTCCGCATCAGCGCATCCGGTGTCAGACCCTGGCCGGGCACCTCGGCCGGGAAGGGCCATCCCGGTGGCCGGGATTCCCGGTGCGGGGTGTAACCGAGGATCCGCCCCAGACCGGCGACCTCGTCGCGCAGTGCGGCCGGAAGGACGGGCTGTTCGGCGGCGGCGTAGAAGATCTGACCGCGCCGGCCGCGATAGTCGTGCACGTCCACCCCGAACGCCTCGGACACCGCCGCCGGCGCACCCTCGATCACGGCCCAGGCGTCGTCTTGACGCCACTGCACCGACAGGTGGTGGCGTTTCGCCCAGTGCTGCAGGCGATCCGGCCGACTCGGCCGGTGCAGAGCCGCGGTGAGCCGGATCTGCTGGGCACGCGCGGATCCCAGATCGGTGGAACTATCCAGCAGAGCGGCGTACGGACCGCCGATCCGCTGCGCGCCAGCAGGGTCGGCTGACTGCTGTGACCCGTCGCCGCCCACAGTCAGGCAGGCCGCGCCAAGGGCGGCGAGCAGTGCTGCGGTCAGTGGCCGGCGCACCGTGACCCGGCGGATCAGCCGCCGGTGATGACGTTGCCCGGAAGCGCGGTCGGTGCCGGCGGAGCCTTGACCGTCGGCGAGAACGAGTTGTTGCTTCCCGCGCCGACCTTCTTTTCAGTGGGCTGCGGGGCGTTGGACGACGGGGATGCCGGCGCGCTCGATGCCTTCGACGGGGCGGTGGTTTCGGCCGGCTTCTCCTTGGTGGCACTGCTGCATGCCGTCAGCGCACCCATACCGACGATCGCGGCGGCTCCTGCGGCCAGTCCCAGCTGACGCATCAATGTCGAGGCCATATCAGATCCCTACTTTCCGGGCCCGGAACGGGCCGTCTGAATCATACGTCTGCGCTGTTTGTTCCGGCTTGTCGCGTCGTCGGCGACGCACGAGTCCGGCGTCGCGCCGATCGCGACGAAGCCCGGGTCGCCGCCCCGCAGGCGGGGCAGAACGGCATATCGGGAACCACATGGCCGCAGTGCAGGCACAGCGTCGGCCGCCCGGTGAACGGGTCGGGTTCCTCATGCAACAGCGCCAACTGCAGACACAACCGGGCCGCCAACAGGGCGATCACCGTCATCAGGATGTGCAGGCCGAGTTGCGGCCACTTCGGCAGGCGCCAGGCGTCCACCACCCAGATCAGCGTGTAGATCACCACGACCAACACGGTGAACACCGACAGCGCAGCCCGGACGGCGCGCGGGTGTTCGTGCGCACGCCGACCCGGTTCGAACCACAGGACGATGCCGATCAGGCCTCCCACCGAGGCTGCCGTCAGTGGTGCTGCGATTCCGTAGAGCACCGCCTCGATGAACAGCCGCAGCGGTTTGACATCCCTGATCAGCCCGGCGACGAACTGCGGGGCCAACCGGGTGGTGGTCGCCGCCGCGGTGAAGCACAGCGAGCCGAGCGCACCGATGACGAAACCGTCGAGTGACTCCCGGGTGGCGGGCTTGAGGATGCGCACCGCGACGGCGGGCATGACCATCAGGATGGCTCCGCCCACCGAGATGATCAGCCCTGCTCCGATCAGGTCTTCCAGAACGAAACCCGCTGCCATCGGTATCCCGTAGGCCCGGGCGACCCAGTTGCCGGTCAGCCACACCCATCCCACCCCGAGTGCGGCCCCCAGGCCTGCCGACACCGCCAGTGCCCGCACCGGGATGTCCCGCCAAAGGCCGGCCTGCCAGAGGTAGAGCACGAACAGTACCGGAACACCCAGCGCCACAAGGGTTACCAACGGTCCGATCAGTCTGAGGACGGCGAACGCGACCACACCCAGCACGATCACGCCCATGCCGATCCGGAACGGGTTGCGGTAGATCTGTGGGAGCTGCGGAAACAGCGTGCTGCTCACCATCGGCAGCAGAACCCTCTCGGCGGGGGCGACGGCGAAGACGCGGGGCCGCAGCAGCGCAAGTCGGCTGTCGGCGCTGCCGGCTCGGCCGGCGCCGCAGTATCCGCAGAAGCGTCCGGCCGGAACCGCTGTGTGGCAATGACTACAGACCACGCTCGCGACACCGGTTGGGTCGGACGCGGCTGCCGGGAATGTCGTCATGGTTGAACCTGCGCTGAGCCTAGCGCAGCGCCGTACCTGCGGCGCGGCGCGGGAACAGCCCGCAGACACCACGGAACGCTGATCCACGACTGTGACCTTGAGATCGGGGGCCAAGCACCGCACTGCACCGCACTGCACTGCACTGCACCGAACCGGGATGCGCTCACCCCGAGGCGGTGCTGCACTGTGGATTTAGCCCATCGGGTCAGCGGCGCGCAATGCGTCCTCGACCGGATGTACATCCGGTCCGGGGGAGAACGGCGGCATCAGCGACCCCCATTGCACGCAGCTCCAGCGGCC
>NZ_JBILVF010000174.1:0-6654 GCF_044370595.1 Mycobacterium sp. | reverse complement strand
CGGCACGGCCGTCGGGTCGGGCACTGGTGCGCTGAACTCCGCCGCGATTGCGCTGGGGGATCTGATCCTGTTCGCCGCCTACTCCAACAATGGCCAGGCGATGCTGTCGCAGTTGCCGAACGCCGTACCAGCCGCGCAATCCGCCGCAGCCGCGCTGCCGCCGCCGGACTTCAGTGGGTTGTCGACGGCGTTCGCCGCGGCCGCCGTTCTGCCGCCGGTCGGGGTGCCCGCCCCGCAGCTTCCGCTGGCGCCGCAGCTTCCCACCCCGGAGCAGGCAGCCGCCGCGCTGGCGGTTCTACCGGCGATCGGGTTGTCGGCGTTGCCGCCTCCGCCGATCGGGCTGCCCGCCCTACCGCCGCCTCCGCCGATCGGACTGCCGCCCATCGGCCTGCCCTCGATCGGTCTGCCCTCGATCGGTCTGCCCAGCATCACCAGACTGTTCGGTCTGCCGTTCTGAGGCGACTGAAACAGGTTCCAGTTCCTTGCTAGCCTGACCCGGGGCTCCAGCGAAGGGAACGGTCGATGGGTGATCTAGCCGGACAAGTCGCGTTCGTGACAGGGGCCGCCCGCGGCCAGGGCCGTGCCTACGCCGTCCGGCTGGCCCGCGAGGGCGCCGATGTCGTCATCAGCGATATCTGCGCCCCGGTTTCGCCGACGATTCCGTATGCGTCGGCCACACCCGAGGACCTCGCTGAGACCGTCCGCCTAGTCGAGGCCGAGGGCCGTGCCGTCCTGGCCCGGACCGTCGACATCCGCGACGACGCCGCGCTGCGTCAACTCGTCGCCGACGGCGTCGAACGGTTCGGCCGACTCGATGTGCTGGTGGCCAACGCCGGGGTGCTCAGTTGGGGCAGGCTGTGGGAACTGTCCGACGAGCAGTGGAACACCGTCATCGACGTCAATCTCTCCGGAACCTGGCGCACCCTGCGGGCGGTGATTCCGGCCATGATCGACGCCGGAAACGGTGGCTCGATCGTCATCGTCAGCTCATCGGCCGGGTTGAAGGCGACCCCGGGCAACGGGCATTACGCCGCCGCCAAGCACGGGCTGACGTCGATGACCAACACCTTGGCCATCGAACTCGGCGAGTACGGCATCCGGGTCAACTCGATTCACCCGTATTCCATCGCCACGCCGATGATTCAGAACGAGGCGATGCTGGCGGTACTGGGTAAGCATCCGGCTTTCCTGCACAGCTTCGCGCCGATGCCGTATCAACCGCCGGCGAAGGCCTCCAAGAAGGCCAAGCGCAGTGACTTCATGTCCGCCGAAGAGGCTGCCGAGGTGGTGGTCTGGCTGGCCGGAGACCGGTCCGGGCTGCTGTCTGGCTCTCAGATCTCCATCGACCGCGGCGTGATGAAGTACTGAATCACGCCCATCGGGTCCGGCGTGATGAAGTACTGAATCACGCCCATCGGGTCCGGCGTGATGAAGTACTGAATCACGCCCATCGGGTCCGGCGTGATGAAAGGCGCTAGCCCGGCAGCACCAGCACCGGAACCGGGCTCACCCGCAAAATCTTGGTGCCCCGCGACCCCAGGAACACTCGGGCGACCTCGCCGCGCGGTGAGGTGCCCAGCGCGAGGATCTCGCCGTCCTGCCAGTCGGCGTCGTCAATGGCTTCACCCCAGCCGTTGCCGCTGACCACCTGCAGTTCCACTCCATCGCCGACCACCCCGTCGGTGCGCAGCCGGGCGAGCATCTCGGCGGCCTGAGACTCCCAGGCCGCCAAGATCGAATCCTCTGCGTGCAGGCCCACCTCGGGCGGGTACATGGTGCGGCCGCGCACCGCGAAGGTGATCACCCGCATCGGCACCCCGATACGTCCGGCGAGGGCGGCAACCCGCCGAACCACCTCCACCGATTCCGGTGTCCCCGGGTAGCCGGCGGTGATGCGGGTCAGTGTTCCGCCGCGTGGACCGCGATAGCCCCGCGGCGCGATCGCCACCGGTACCGGGGCCGAATGCAACAGCCTTTCGGCGGTGGAGCCGACGACAACCTGGCCGAGTTGCCCGCTGGCCGAGGAACCCAACACCAGCAGATCGGCGTCGAGTTCGGACACCACCTCGGTCAGCCCGCCCGACACCGAACGGTGGGCGTGACTGTGGAATGTCACTTCCACCGTCGAGCCCATTGACGCGAGGTCCCGCTGGGCCTCTTTGGCCGAGTCGGCGGCCAACTGGTCGGCCCAGGCGGCGTACTCAGCATCGACCCGGGCCGTCGACGGGTAGGTCCACGGCCTAGGCACGATCGTGGCCACGGTCAGCGAGGATTGCAGGGTGCGGGCCAGGCTCGCCGCCAGATGCAGGGGAGCGGTGCCGCTCTTTCCGGCCAGATAGCCGACGACGACGGTCACGGCATGTCCTTCGGTGGGTGGACGACCTCCACGCCGGTGATGTCGGATGTCCGCACGGCCCCCGGGTTTAGCGCGCTGTTGTGGCGGCCCCAGGTGAAGTAGAACAACAGGAACACCGACACCCATAACGCGAACGCCAACCAGGTGTACCACTGCAAGCTGAACAGGATGTAGGCGCACGCGATGATCGCCAGCACCGGTGTCACCGGGTAACCCGGCACCCGGAAACCCCTGGGCAGATCGGGTTCGCGGCGTCGCAGGATGATCACGCCGACGGCCACCACGATGAAGGCCGTCAACGTCCCGATCGACACCAGGTCCGCCAGGTAGTCCAACGGGACGAACCCGGCGAGCAGTGCCACCACGATTGCCACGATGATGGTGTTGTTGCGCGGGGTCATGGTGCGCGGGTCAACTCTGGCGAACACGGACGGCAGCAGACCGTCGCGGCCCATGGCGAACAAGATGCGGGTCTGCCCGTACAACGTCACCAGGGTCACCGAGAAAATCGAGATCACCGCCCCCGCCGCCAGCACGATGCCCCACTGCTGCGCCCCGGTGACGTTGTCGAGGATGACCGACAGCCCCGCTTTCTGCTCGGCGAAATCCGGCCATGCCTGGGCTCCCAGCGCCGCCACCGCCACCAGCAGGTAGACGGTGGTGACGGTGATCAGAGCGGCGATGATCGCCCGCGGCATGGTCCGTTGCGGGTCTTTGACCTCGTCGCCGGCGGTCGACACCGCATCCAGGCCGATGTAGGAGAAGAAGATCGTTCCGGCCGCCGCCCCGATACCCGCGACGCCGAACGGGGCGAATTCGGCGAACCGGTCGGCGTCGAAGGCGGTGAAGGCGATCGCGGCGAACATCAGGAGCACGCCGAGTTTGATGACCACCATGATGCTGTTGACCTTGGCCGACTCACTGGCACCCCGGATCAGCAGCAGCGCGCACAGCCCGACCAGGACCATGGCGGGCAGGTTCACCACTCCGGGTTCGGCGTCCCAGGGCGCAGCTGAGAGGGCCTCCGGCAGTCGCAGGCCTAGGAAGTTGTCCAGAAGTTTGTTGACGTACTGACTCCACCCGACCGACACCGCGGCGGTGGACACCCCGTACTCCAGCAGGAGGCAGGCCGCCACACCCATCGCGACCGCTTCGCCGAGGGTGGTGTAGGCGTAGGAGTAGGTGGAACCGGACACCGGAACAGCCGAGGCGAGTTCGGCATAGCAGATGGCCGCCAGTCCGGCGGCCAGGCCGGCGATGAGGAACGAGACGATGACGCTGGGCCCGGCCTTTGGAACCGCCTGGGACAGCACGAAGAAAATGCCGGTTCCCACGGTGCAACCCACGCCGAACATGGTGAGCTGGAAGACGCCGATGGAGCGCTTGAGGTTTTCCGAGGCCCCATGGGCCACGGGGGCGCCGAGCACGGGTCTGCGGCGCAGCATCTGCTCGGTCAGCGATATGGGCGGTGCCGTCATCAGCGGTGTCTCCTGGCCATCTGAAATGCCCATTATGGGCCTGTGTTCGCTGATGCGCGCGCTAACCGGTCAAAGCCGGATCAATCCCTCCCCGATTATCGTGTAAGAAAAAGCCTGTGAGTAAAGCCAGCGGGGTCGTAATCGTGGGCGGCGGCCTGGCGGCCGCTCGGACCGCCGAGCAGTTGCGTAAGTGCGGGTACGCCGACCCGGTCACCATCGTCAGCGACGAACAGCACCTGCCCTACGACAGGCCGCCGCTGTCCAAGGACGTGCTGCACGACAGCGGACGCAGCATCGGTGACGTCACCCTCAAACCCGCTGAGTTCTACGCCGACAACGACATCGCTGTGCGGCTCGGCGCGGCCGCCCAGTCGGTGGACACCGCCGCCAAGACGCTGAACCTCACCGATGGTTTCGTGCTGGACTACGACGAACTGGTGATCGCTACCGGCCTTGAGCCCAAACGCATTCCATCGTTTCCCGACCTGGCCGGGATCCGGGTGCTGCGGTCCTTCGACGAGGCGATGGCCCTACGGGAGCATGCCGCGTCCGCCCGCCGTGCGGTGGTCATCGGTGCCGGGTTCATCGGCTGTGAGGTGTCCGCCAGCCTGCGCAAGCTTGGGGTGCAGGTGGTGCTGGTCGAGCCGCAGCCGGCACCGTTGGCCAGCGTGCTCGGGCAACAGATCGGAGAGTTGGTGGCGCGTCTGCACCGCGCCGAGGGGGTCGATGTGCGCACCGGGGTGGGGGTGGCCGAGGTGCTCGGCGAGGACTCCGGCAACGTCACCGGGGTCGTCCTCACCGACGGCTCCGAACTCGACGCCGACCTGGTGGTGGTCGGCATCGGCTCCCGCCCGGCCACCGACTGGCTGGTGGGAAGCGGGGTGGCTTTGGACAACGGGGTGATCTGCGATGAGGTCGGCCGCACCAGCGAACCGCATGTCTGGGCGCTCGGCGATGTGGCGTCGTGGCGCAGCGTCGACGGGCATCAGGTCCGGGTCGAGCATTGGAGCAATGTCGCTGAACAGGCCCGGGTGATGGTGCCGGCCATGCTCGGCCAGGAGGTCTCCGCGCTGGTCGTGGTGCCCTACTTCTGGAGCGACCAGTACGACGTCAAGATCCAGTGCCTGGGCGAACCGGAGGCCAACGACGCGGTGCACGTCGTCGAGGACGACGGCCGCAAGTTCCTCGCCTACTACGAGCGCGACGGTGTGCTGGCTGGTGTGGTGGGCGGCGGTATGCCGGGCAAGGTGATGAAGGCCCGCGCCAAGATCGCGGCCGGCGCTCCGATCGGCGACGTGCTCGGCTGAGACCCTCGCCCGCACCGCACCCGGCAAGCGCGAGCAGACGCAAACTCGCATGAGTTCGCCCCGAAATGTGCGAGTTTGCGTCTGTTCGCGCGGGGGAGGGGGATGGGAAAAGGGAAAAGCGAAGGGGAGGGGTCAGGGCAGGCCGGTGACCGCGGTGTCGAAGGCGTCGCCGAGGGCGTGCCGAAGCGGCACCCGAGGGTGGGCCAGCCAGTACTCGTGGCCGGCCAGTGCCACCGCAAGCATGATCCATGCGACGGTCTGCGGCACCAGATCCTCGACGCTCACGCCGGTGCGCCGCGCCACGAAACCGGCCACCACCGCCCGCCAGCCGGCGTACATCGTCATCGAATAGGCCTGCAGCTCTTCGGATTGCAGGATCACACTCATCCGCAGCCGATGCCGGGCGGCGCGCTCGTCGGTGAAGGTGTTGAAGTCCAACAGCGCGCTACGGAGCACGTCGCGCAGGGGCAGGGCCGGATCGGCGCCGTCGAGCAGGACGGCGAAGTGCCGCAGATACTCGTCGAAATCACCCCAGGGGATCGCGTTCTTCGACGGGTAGTACCGGAACAGAGTGCGCCGCGCGATCCCGGACGCCACGGCGATGTCGTCGACGCTGACCGCGCTGAATCCGTAGGTGGCGAACAGGTCAAGGGCGACGTCGGCGATGTGGTCGCAGGTGGTGGAACGGCGTCGTCCCACCCGCGGGGCACGTCGCGTTGCTGGAGTCATCGGCCTGAAACCTTCTCTTTTCGGCACTTGATGCCATATTCTGGCGGTCTGCACCGCGGAATGTCGACATTTAATGAAAGGACCACCGGAGCATGGAGCCCACGCAGCAGGAGACGACCGAATCCGCCACCGAACTGGTGACCGAGAGCCTGGTCGAAGAGGTGTCCATCGACGGGATGTGCGGGGTCTACTGATCGACCCGTCACCTGCTCGCCTGGATTCGGGAGCCTGGCGGCTGCACCCCCAGGTGGCGGTGCGGCCCGAACCGTTCGGGGCGCTGCTTTACCACTTCGGCACCCGCAAGCTGTCGTTCCTGAAGAACCGCACCATCGTGGCCGTGGTCGAGTCGCTGGCCGACCACCCCGATGTGGGCTCGGCCCTGGTGGCCGCCGGCGTCGGCGCCGGCCAGCAAGCGCCCTACCTGCACGCTCTGGGCGTGCTCGCCGAATCCACCATGCTGATCCCGGGGGAGACCGGAGGGGAGAACCGATGACGTCGGGTCTGATAGCCCAATTCGAGCGGGGCCTCGACGCCCCGATCTGCCTGACCTGGGAACTGACTTACGCCTGCAACCTGGCCTGCGTGCATTGCCTGTCCTCCTCGGGACGACGTGACCCGCGGGAACTCTCCACCGCGCAGTGCAAGTCGATCATCGACGAACTTGAGCGCATGCAGGTGTTCTACGTCAACATCGGCGGCGGCGAACCCACTGTGCGGCCGGACTTCTGGGAGTTGGTGGACTACGCCACCGCCCACCACGTCGGAGTGAAGTTCTCCACCAACG
>NZ_JBILVF010000173.1:0-6760 GCF_044370595.1 Mycobacterium sp. | reverse complement strand
GGAGTGGGGATTCAGCGCTGAGACCCGCGGTCCGGGCTCGATCTCCGGTTGGACCGCGCCGGCCGACTGCCCGCGTCGCGGGCTCACCGTGGCGGCATTGGGCGCCGTTTCATTGGCCGCCGTTTCATTGGACGTCGTTTCATTGGGCGGGGCTTCACCGCGACGGCCGGCTGTGATGGCGGCCGTGCCGCGGGTGCCCACCGACGACGGGGCGCCGTCGGCGGTGCTGCTCTGCGACGAACCGGAACGATCCGTCGACGGCCCGGTGCGGGCGTCATCGGCCCAGCCGACCGCTGTTCCGCCCAGAACCGCCGACCCGACCCCCAGAGCGATCGCCAATCCCCCGACCCGGCCGACGTAAGAGCAGGCTGCCATGAGCGTTCCCTTCGGTAAATTCCTGAAACAAATCTGAGAAGAGACTAACGGCAACATGGGTTTAGTTGCAGAACCAGTCCGAGTTTCAGCGCCACGTCGACAGGAACCAATTTCCGCCGCGGTGGGGCCGTTTCGCGCCGGACCCCGCCCCCGCGGCCGTGTCGCGGTCGGACGGAAAGGCGGTACCCCATGGATGTCGCCGGTGGAACTGCTGCTACACCGCGGCGAGGTAGCGGCGGGTGACCAGCTGTTGCGACAGCATCAGTACCGGTTGACCCACTCTGCTCCACCAGGTCGCCGGACGGGAGAAGGCCGCAATCTCGGCGTAAACCGCGCCGTCGGACGGGTCGTAGCGCACCGCGAACAATTCCTCGCCGCGCACCGCGTGTCCGGGCAGGCTGCCGTAGGCGAAGCCCCGCCGGTTGGGCTCGTCGAGCACGTAGACCACCCGGCACGGAGCAAGGAACGGGCCCAACCTGCCCAACACGTCGGTGCCGATCTGTGCCACCTCGGTGGTGGCGTCCACCTGCAGCCCCGCGCCGCGCAGCATTCCGTAACGCAGCACCGCGTCGGCGGCCTGCTCGAAGCGGGGCCGACCGCGTCCGATGCATTCGACCGCCCGGACATGGCGGTAGCCGGTAGGCATCTCACCTGCGGTCGCGCCCAGTTCCGAGTAGGTCAACGGCCGCCCGGCCAAATCGCTGAGCTTCACGACTCCACCCTGCCACCACGTAACCTCGACGCCATGAGCGGTATCAGGCACCGGATCGCCGACGGTCGGGAGCGGATCCGTGAACGGCGCCTGCTGGACTTCAGCTACCGGGTCGCGGTCGGCGTCATCGGCTTCGGGGTGCTGGCCGTGGGGATCGCCGCCATCCCTTACCCGGGGCCGGGCTGGGCGATCGTCTTTCTGGGCCTGGCGATACTGGCGACGGAGTTCTACTGGGCCCACCGCACTCTGGCCTACACCCGCCGCCGCTACGACACGGCGGTCGGCTGGCTGCGCCGGCAGAGTTGGTGGGTGCAGGCCCTGGGGGTCCTGTTCACCGCGGGCGCGGTAGTGCTGACGCTGTGGCTGCTCGGGGCGCTGGCGTGGTCGGCCAAGCTGATCGGCCTCTACCATCCCAGCCTGGACAGCCCGTTCGGGCTGGGTGCCTGACCAGGCTCTCGATAGCATGGTCGTCGCGACCGCGCCGATCCGGTGCGTCGTTTGTTGCTGCCCGAGAAAGAGACCGTCGATTGAGCGCCCCCGCACACCCTGACCTGCTGCGGGTCCCGGCTGGGACCACCGCGGGCGCCGCCGTCCGTGACGCCGGCCTGCCGGGCCGTGGCGAACCCGGGGCGATCGTGGTGGTCCGCGACGCCGAGGGCAAACTGCGCGACTTGAGCTGGACCCCGGACGCCGACGTCGAGGTGACTCCGGTGGCCGCCGACACCGACGACGGGCGCAGTGTCATCCGGCACTCCGCGGCCCACGTCCTGGCTCAAGCGGTCCAGGAACTGTTCCCGGCGGCCAAGCTCGGCATCGGACCGCCCATCACCGACGGCTTCTACTACGACTTCGACGTGCCGGCCGCCTTCACGCCGGAGGATCTGGAGAAGCTCGAGAAACGTATGCGCGCCATCGTCAAGGACGGTCAACTGTTCTCCCGGCGGGTCTATGCATCCAAGGATCAGGCCCGCGCCGAGTTGGCCGGCGAACCCTACAAACTAGAACTGGTCGACGACAAATCCGGCGATGCGGAAGTGATGGAGGTCGGTGGCGATGAGCTGACCGCCTACGACAACCTCAATCCGCGCACCCGGGAACGGGTTTGGGGTGATCTGTGCCGTGGTCCGCATATCCCGACCACCAAGTACATCCCCGCGTTCAAGCTCACCCGAAGCTCGGCGGCGTACTGGCGCGGCGATCAGAACAATGCCAGCCTGCAGCGGGTCTACGGCACCGCCTGGGAGTCCCAGGAGGCGTTGGACCATCATCTGGACCTGCTTGAGGAGGCCCAGCGGCGCGACCACCGCAAGCTCGGTGTCGAACTCGACCTGTTCAGCTTTCCCGACGAATTGGGTTCGGGTCTGCCGGTTTTCCATCCCAAGGGGGGAATTGTGCGCCGCGAGCTGGAGGAGTACTCGCGGCGAAAGCACATCGAGGCCGGCTACGAGTTCGTCAACACCCCGCACATCACCAAAGAGCAGTTGTACATCACCTCGGGGCACCTGGAGTGGTACGAGGAGGGCATGTTCCCGCCCATGCACATCGACGCCGAGTACGCCGAGGACGGCACGCTGCGCAAGCCGGGGCAGGACTACTACCTCAAGCCGATGAACTGCCCGATGCACCATCTGATCTACCGGGCTCGGGGCCGCAGCTACCGGGAACTTCCGTTGCGGCTCTTCGAATTCGGGACTGTCTACCGCTACGAGAAGTCCGGTGTGGTGCACGGCCTGACCCGGGTGCGCGGGATGACCCAGGATGATTCGCACATCTACTGCACCCGCGAGCAGATGCGCGATGAACTGGCTTCGTTGTTGCGTTTCGTGCTCGACCTGCTCGGCGACTACGGCCTGGACGACTTCTTCCTGGAACTGTCCACCAAGGACCCAGAGAAGTACGTCGGCTCCGATGAGATGTGGGACGAAGCCACCGAGACGCTGCGCGAAGTCGCCGAATCCTCAGGGCTGGAACTGGTGCCCGATCCCGGCGGTGCGGCGTTCTACGGACCCAAGATCTCGGTGCAGGTCCGTGACGCACTGGGCCGCAATTGGCAGATGTCGACCATCCAACTCGACTTCAACATGCCGGAACGGTTCGCCCTGGAGTACACCGCCGCCGACGGCACCCGGCAGCGTCCGGTGCTGATCCACCGTGCCCTGTTCGGTTCCATCGAGCGGTTTTTCGGCATCCTCACCGAGCACTACGCGGGGGCGTTCCCGGCCTGGCTGGCTCCGGTCCAGGTGGTCGGCATCCCGGTCGCCGACGAACACGCTGGTTATCTAAAGGATCTCGCCGCCGAATTGCGGGCGCACGGACTGCGCGCCGAGGTGGACGCCAGCGATGACCGGATGGCCAAGAAGATCGTCAACCACACCAACCAGAAGGTTCCGTTCATGCTGCTGGCCGGTGATCGGGACGTCGAAGCCGGTGCGGTGAGTTTCCGGTTCGCCGACCGCAGCCAGATCAACGGGGTGCCGCGTGAGCAGGCGGTGGCGACGATCCAGGCGTGGGTCGACAGTCGCCAGAACGTCTTTCCCACAGCGGAATTAGTGCAGGCGCGTAGTGGCTGACGAATTGATCGACGCGGGCGTCGGCGATCCGGACCGGCTGCAGCGGCTGTGGACACCGCATCGGATGAGCTACATCGTTGAGACCCCCCGGCCCCGCGGCGACGCTGCGCCGAGTCGCCCGTTCACCGAAATCCCCACCCTCTCTGATGAAGACGGCCTTCTGGTCGCCCGCGGCGAACTGGTCTACGCGGTCCTCAACCTCTACCCGTACAACCCCGGCCACCTGATGGTGGTGCCCTACCGGCAGGTGTCGGAACTGGAGGACCTCACCGACGCCGAGTCGGCCGAACTGATGGCGTTCACCCAGAGGGCGATTCGGGTGATCAAGGCGGTGTCGCGTCCGGACGCGTTCAACGTCGGCCTCAACCTGGGCCGTTCGGCGGGCGGGTCGCTGGCTGAACATCTACACATGCATGTGGTGCCGCGGTGGTTGGGAGACGCCAACTTCATCACCGTCGTCGGCCAGACCAAAGTGATTCCTCAGTTGCTGCGCGACACCCGCGGGCTGCTGGCCGGTGAATGGGCTGCCCAGCCGTGAGCGACTTCTACCTGATGACCCGGGCGGCCTACACCAAACTCAGCGTGCCGATCGCCCGGGCCGCGCTGAAAGTCGGCCTGACACCGGACACCGTCACCATCATCGGCACCGCCGGGTCGGTGCTGGCGGCGCTCACTCTGTATCCGGCCGGACATCTGTTCATCGGCTGGCTGGTGATCTGGTTCTTCGTGCTCGCCGACATGCTCGACGGTGCGATGGCACGTCAGCAAGGCGGCGGCACCCGGTTCGGGGCGGTGCTGGACGCTACCTGCGATCGGATCAGCGACGGAGCGGTGTTCTGCGGACTCATGTGGTGGGCCGCCTTCGGACTGGGCAGTTCATCGCTGGTGGTGGCCACCATGATCTGTCTGGTGACCTCACAGGTGATCTCCTACATCAAAGCCCGCGCCGAGGCCAGCGGACTCGATGGCGGCGGCGGGCTGATCGAGCGCCCCGAGCGCCTGGTGATCGCCCTGGGCGGCGCCGGAATATCCGACCTGCCGTTCTACCCGATGCCGATGGCGCTGCACATCGCGATGTGGGTTCTGGCGGTGGCCAGCCTGGTGACCGTCGGCCAGCGGGTGCACAGTGTGCGCACCTCGCCCGGCGCTATGGACAAGCTCCCCACCTCCGGCGGGGCGGCCGACGGCGATCCCGGAAGCACCGCACAGTGAGGATGCCGTTCGCCGAGAGCCTGACCGACTGGGGCTACGCCGCCGGATGGCTGATGGTTCGCGAGATGCCGGAGTCGTTGGCACGCAGCATCGCCGGCGCCGGCGCCCGCTACGCCGCCCGCGGCGGCGGCCCAGAGCAGCTGCGCAAGAACCTGGCCCGGGTGATCGGCAGCACACCCGACGAGGTTCCCGATCCGTTGATCCGCGCAGCGCTGGCCTCCTACGCCCGGTACTGGCGGGAGGCCTTCCGGCTGCCGTCGATGGATCTGCCCGTCCTGGCCGCCCGGCTCGACCGGGTGTTCATCGGCGCCGAACACTTCGCCGCCGCGCACGCCGCCGGCCGCGGCGCGGTGATGGCGTTGCCGCACAGCGGCAACTGGGACATGGCCGGGGTGTGGCTGGCCCAGAACTACGGCACCTTCACCACGGTGGCCGAGCGACTCAAACCGGAGTCGCTCTACGACCGTTTCATCGAGTTCCGGGAGAGCCTCGGATTCGAGGTGCTGCCGCTGACCGGTGGTCAGCGGCCCCCCTCGGAGGTCCTCGCCGAGCGGTTGCGGGACAACAGGTTCGTCTGTCTGATGGCCGACCGGGACCTGACCCGCTCCGGGGTACCGGTGGAGTTCTTCGGCGAGCCAACCCGGATGCCTGCCGGCCCGGCGAAACTGGCCATCGAGACCGGGGCGCCGCTGCATCCGGCGCACGTCTACTACGACGGCGACGACTGCGTCGTCCAGATCGACGACGCCATTGACACCAGTTCCGGCGACATCGGCGTGATCATCCAGGCCCTCGCCGACCGGTTTGCCATCAATATCGCCAGACATCCCCAGGACTGGCACATGCTGCAGCCGTTGTGGCTGTCCGACCTGTCCGAGAAGCGGCGCGCCTACCTCGAGGAAGCCTGATGCGCATCGGCATGGTGTGCCCCTATTCCTTCGACGTCCACGGCGGGGTGCAGGCGCACGTCCTTCAACTGGCCGAGGTGTTTCACGCCCGCGGGCACGAGGTCAGTGTCTTGGCGCCGTCTTCGCCGCATGTCAAGCTGCCCGACTACGTCGTCTCCGGCGGCAAGGCCGTGCCGATTCCCTACAACGGCTCGGTGGCCCGGCTGCGGTTCGGTCCGGCCACCCACCGGATGGTCAAGAAGTGGATAGCGAAGGGCGAATTCGACGTGCTGCATCTGCATGAGCCCAACGCCCCGAGCCTATCGGTGTTGGCGTTGATGATCGCCGAGGGCCCGATCGTGGCCACCTTCCACACCTCAACCACAAAGTCTCTGGCGCTGGGCCTGTTTCAGGGCATCCTGCGGCCGTGGAATGAGAAGATCGTCGGCCGCATCGCCGTCTCAGACCTGGCCCGGCGTTGGCAGATGGAGGCGCTCGGATCGGATGCGGTGGAAATCCCCAACGGCGTGGACGTTGCATCGTTCGCCTCTGCGCCGACACTGCCCGGCTACCCCCGCCCCGGCAAAACGGTGCTGTTCCTCGGCCGGTTCGACGAACCCCGCAAGGGGATGGCTGTGCTGCTCGGTGCGCTGCCGGCACTGGTGGAGCGCTTCGGAGACATCGAAGTCCTGATCGTCGGCCGCGGCGATGAGGACGAGTTGCGCCAAGAAGCCGGAGATCTGGCCGGGCACCTGAAATTCCTCGGGCAGGTCGAGGACGCCGAAAAGGCCTCGGCGCTGCGCAGCGCCGACGTGTACTGCGCCCCCAACACCGGTGGGGAGAGCTTCGGCATCGTCCTCGTCGAGGCGATGGCGGCCGGAACCGCGGTGGTGGCCAGCAACCTCGACGCCTTCCGCCGAGTGCTCTGCGACGGTAAGGCCGGACGACTGGTGCAGGTTGAAGACTCCGCCGCGCTGGCCGAGGGGCTCATCGCCGTGCTCAGC
>NZ_JBILVF010000172.1:0-6777 GCF_044370595.1 Mycobacterium sp. | reverse complement strand
GAGGGTTTCGCTGCCGATCAGCGGGCCGTGCAGACGGCCCAGTTGGGTCAGGGCCAGCGCCGCGTCTTCGATTGTGGCGCCTCGGATTTCGTCGCCGACCTCCGCCGGTGCCGCATCATCGAGCAGAAGGGTGAACATCCCGGTCTCGGGCTGGTAGGAGGCATGGAAGCACTGCGCGATGGGACCACCGAGTCGGGGCGCCAACTCGGTGTAGAACCGCACCTCGCGCTCGTAGAGTCCCAGCGCCTGCCCGGTCCCCCGGCTCACGGGATCGCTGGCGGCCACTTTGAGGACCACTGAGCACGGCCCGCTTCCCTGGCCGTAGGTCAGCGTCACCCGGTAGCACTCACTCATCTGGCCGGTGCCGATGCGCTCGACGGTGAATCCGCTCACCCGGCCGCCACCGAGGTTGGCCGTCAGCCATTCGGCGGTGAGGGCGTCGGGGCGCTCTATCGTGGCTTGGCCATCGCGGGGGTCGATCACCCCTCCAACGTATGACGAGTGTCAATCGCCCACCGGGGGGACCCGGGGAACTACTGGCCGTCGCGGGCCAGGGTGAAACCGGCCCAGGCCTTCCGGCGGTGCGGGTGCGGGTCGTACTCGACGTGGGTGTGGCGGTCGAAGACCAGAACCGGGCGCTCGTCGTGGTTATAGGCCGGCCAGTCCTCGCCGGGTAACCCGGTCCGGCTGAACTCCTGCCAGCGGTGCTGCACCTGATGGCTGACCTTGACTGCGGCGCGCTGGTCAACCCCGGCGGTCAGTACCGCACCGACGCGTGATCGGTATACGCCGAAGACCGCCAGCAGTTCGGTGGCGTGGGTGGCGCCCAGTCCGGCCCAGTGCAGTGTTCGTGGAGCGAAGTCGTAGCGGTAGACGTAGGTGGGGGCGAGCTTGGCGTGCGCCTCAGCGATCTGCCAGGCGGCGGTGCCGAAAATCATGTCGCCGCCGAACTCGATGCACGCCTTGGGATCGGGGTACTGCGGGTAGGCGGCCAGGACCCGCTCGCGTACTTCCGGCGGAGTGTGAGACAGGATGCGCTCTATCGAGCGCTCGCTGGTGGGCAGCAACTTGAGAAAGCGGGTGAACAACCTGCCCTCCTCGGCGTTGGTGCCCACGATCAACGGAACCTTGTGCGCCACTGCCTGTCTCATCGCCTCGAACGGGTCGAGCGGCAGATAATCGTCGCCATGGGTGGGGCCGACCACGGAGGCACCGAGCATGTCGTTGAGGCTGTGCTTCATCAGGTAGTCGGTGGCCCGCACCAAGTCCGTGGGTGACGCCTCAAGCAACCCCGGGCCGGGATTGCGGCGATCCAGACCGAGCCGGTCGACGAAGCGGTCGGCGAACTGCGCGGCGACGTCCTGCGAGCTGACCATGCCCGATGCGGGGCTCTGCGAGATCGCCTGATGGAAGAGGCCTTCGGCCTCGGGAACACCGAGCAGGGTGGCCACGGCGTGGGCACCGGCGCTCTCGCCGAAGATCGTGACGTTGCCCGGGTCCCCCCCGAAGGCAGCGACGTTCTGCTGGATCCATCGCAGCGCCATGACGATGTCGCGCAGGAACAGGTTGCTCTCGATCGGCACGTCCGGGGTGGACAGCGATGAGAGGTCAACACACCCCAGGGCGCCGAGTCGGTAGTTCACCGAAATGTAGACACACCCACGTCGGGCCAGGGCGGCGCCGTCATAGAGCGGGGTGGCCGAACTGCCCAGGATGTAGCCGCCGCCGTGAATGAAGAACATGACCGGCAGCGGGTCACCGTCTGGGGCCGGACCCGACCACCGCGGGGTGACCACGTTGAGGGTCAGGCAGTCCTCGCTCATCGGCTGGTACTTGCCGACTCCGGTCATGGTGTATATCCGCTGCTGCGGTGCGCAGGCTCCCCAGCTGTGCGCGGACCGCACACCTGACCAAGGCTGAGCCGGTTGCGGCGCGCGGAACCGAAGAGAGCCGACCGGTGGTGCCGCATAGGGGATGGAACGCCACCGGTTGACCCCGTTGCGGGTGAACCCCTCAACCACACCGTTGGCGGTGCTGACCTGGACGGTGTGCTCATGCATATCTCCGACGGTAGCGAACACCCGCTGCGCCGACGCCCCTGACCTGCCTGCCGGGGTCGGGCAGATAACCTGGGCATATGCGGACTGCCATGATGCTCGCCGCGTCGGTGCTGGTAGCTGGGTGTTCCCAGCAACCGGTCGGCCAAACGGGTGCGGGCGAACTGACGCCGATCACCCCGTCGAGACCCGCCGGTGCGACCGCCACGACCGGACAGACTTCCTCAACGCCGCCGACGTCGGCCGTGTTGGCTCCCAGCGGCGACGCCGCCGTGGCGGACGTCATCGCGTGGGTGCAGGCCGGCCCGCCCGTGGACGGTGCGGACTTCCGGGTCGCCCTGCGCAACGGCACCACCACCGACCTCGGCGACGACACGGCGTTCACCACCGCATCGGGGATCAGTTGTATGACGGAGACCAAGCGGGTCGCCGGCGGACTGGCCTGTCTGGTGAATCTGGCCGATCCGCCGCCGCAACCACCCGACGTCTACGGCGTGTGGAAGGGCGGGTGGGTGGATTTCAACGCCGCCGGGGTCCAGGTGGGGTCCGCGCACGGAGATCCGGGCCGGTTCAGCGCCGGGCAGGGTCCCCCGCTGCCGGCGGGCGGATCGCTGTCGTTCGGCGACTTCCGGTGTCGCGCCGACAACACCGCTCTGGTGTGTGTGAACTACGCCAACCAGACGGCCGTGCGCTATAGCGACGACGGGATCGACACCTACGGGTGCGCCCGCCGGGACCCGCCACAGTCGGGTATCGGGATTCAGTACGCGTGCTGACGATTGCCGTCAACTCTGTTCGGCCAGTTCGCGGATCCCGGCCAAGGTCGCGGCCACGGCAGCACGGAACTGCGCCCGTCGGCCTTCAATGATCTGTTGCGCCCGCTCGGGACTGCGCTCGATCAGCATCGTGACCCCTGATGGGCCCGGGCCGATTCGCGCGGTGTACTCGAGCCTGGTGCCCTGCGTGATCGGCCGTAGATCGAATTGCCATGTCGCCGCTGGGTTTTCCGGATCACCGACTGCCCACCCGAAGGCCCTCGGCGGATCGAAAGCGACGATCTGGGACACGGTGGTCCACTCCCCGATGGCTCGGTTGCGGTTGTGGCCGAGGAACTTCGCGCCGAGTCCCGGCTCGTGGAACCCGTTCGCCCAGTGAACCTCGTACAGTTCGGTGCTGAATCGGGGCATCACTTCGATATCGCTGACGATGTCCCAGACACGTTGCAGTGGCGCGATGATCTCCACACCGTCGACCACCTCGTGTCGCTGCATCAGATCAGCATCTGCGGCAACAGGAACATCCGCACGGTCGTGGTGACCAGCATCACCAGGCCGGTGAGGATCAGCGCCACCTGAATCTTCGGCGAGGTGAACTTGGTAGCGACACTGGCGAAGAACAGCACCAGAGCGAACAGGACGGCGAGCATCACGTACCGGGTGCTGGTGTTGCTGGCCTCGTCGGCGGCGGCCAGGGCGGCCTCGGCTTTGTTGGACATCTCATCGGCCTGAAGCTGCGCCGGGACCACATAGCTGGGCAGATCCAGCGGTGTGCCGTCGGGCACCCGGGCCGGGTTGCCGTCAACGTCCACCGGAACCCGGCCCAGCCATTCCTTCTGCGCCCGATCCAGCGCCGGTGAGAACCGGTCGCGCAGGAAGCCAGCCCGCTCCTTCTGCCCGGATGCCGTCGCCTCCACCCAGGAGATCCACATCTGCGAATCGACGACGTACTGGCTGGTGGCCTCCGACGCGGCGCGGTTGGCGTCGCTGCGTTGGATCGCCGAGATCGACTGGGCGTCGGACTGCGCGTTGGACCATTGACTGGCCTGGAATGAAGCCCAGGTGGTGGCCACCGCAGCAAGCGCCAGGATGATCGCCGTCCACGAGTCGAGGATGCGCTGGCGGCGCTCCCAGGGGTCCTCGGGTTCCACCACCTCGATGTCGGTGCCCAGCATGTCGTCGACGAGTTGGTCGACCTTCTCCAGCACACTCTCGTGCCCGTCGGCGTTGGTGTCGGCCACGCCCCACTCCTGTCGATGTCCGGCGACGACTTGTGCGGCTAGTGTGCCCCTGGCCGGGCGGGTTTTCGTCGATTTCCGGGCGGAACCTCGCTGCGGGCTACGCTCGTCAGGTGAGTTCCGAGCGGAAAAGGCTGCTGCCGGAAGGGCGGCTGCGGTGGTCGGACTGCGAACGGCTGCAACGCCGGCCGCCGGCCCGCAACCAGCACTGGGCCGAGTCGGTCAGCCGCCCGCAGCGGGTATTGAACTTCGCTGCGTGGATTTCCGCCGCACTCACCGCGTTACTGGGCGCGCTGCAGACCTTCACCGGTGACCGGGTTCTCTACATCGGCCTGATCAACCTCGCTGTCGCGGTGTTGTTTCTGGGCGTTCCACTGCTCAACCGGTTCGGCAACGTCATCCCGGCATTGGCTTTCGTCGGGATCGCCTACGCCTCGCTGACCTTCGTCGGCTCCCAGATCGGCACCGATTCAGGCGTCCAGTTCTACTACCTGGTGTCGGCGTCTCTTGCGGTGCTCGTGTTGGGCGTCGAACATGTGGTGTTGGCCGGAATCGTGGTCAGCGTCGGGGCTGCCTTGGCGGTCTTTTTGCAGTTCAACGTTCCACAGGACACCGGAATTCAACCCCGTTGGGCGCTCGATATCGCGTTCGTGTCCACCACGGCGGGCGCATGCCTGTTGATCTTTCTCACCGTCTGGTACGCCATGCGGGAGGTGGCGCGCGCGGAGGCGGCGATGGAGGTGGAGTACAACCGCTCCGAAGCGCTGCTGACCAACATCCTGCCGGCCACCGTGGCGGCGAAACTCAAAGATCCGGCGCACGGAACCATCGCCGACCGCTACGACGACGCCTCGATCCTGTTCGCCGACATCGCCGGTTACACCGAACAGTCCAGCCAGATCACTCCCACCGAGTTGGTCCGGTTCCTCGACCGTCTCTACACCACTTTCGACAGGTTGGTGGACCGGCACGGCCTGGAGAAGATCAAGACCACCGGGGACGCCTACATGGTGGTCAGCGGCGTGCCCACCCCGCGGCCCGACCACATCGAGGCGATCGCCGATCTGGCCCTTGATCTATCCCGTGCGGTCGCCGAGTTACGCGACCCAAGGGGCAAGCCGGTGCCGCTGCGGATGGGGATCGCCGCCGGGCCGGTGGTGGCCGGAGTGGTGGGTGCCCGTCGCTTCTTCTACGACGTCTGGGGTGACGCCGTCAACGTCGCCTCACGGATGGAGTCGACCGACGTCGTCGGCCGGATTCAGGTGCCTGAGAACGTTTTCGAACGGCTGCGGCATCGCTTCGTGCTCGAGGAGCGCGGCGAGGTCGAGGTCAAAGGCAAAGGCGTGATGCGTACGTGGTTCGTGGTCGGCCGAAAGCCGGCCGGGGACAATCTCCGCGAACGTGTGCCCTATGCGCCCGAAACGGCGGATTTCCCGGCGTAGGCCTCGCTATCGGCGCGGCCTTACATCACCTTCGACAGGAACGCCTTAGTCCGGGTCCTTGCTTGGGATTGCTCAGCACCTCCCGCGGTGGCCCGCTCTCGACGATCACTCCCCCCAGGCGAAGCCCATCTCGTGGTGACCCCGCGCCACAAGAAAACCATCGGTAGCGGCGTTTCGACGCCGGATGAAGACCAATCCGACCACCTGCCTGGCGGTATGACAGACTCAACCCATGACAATTCACTCTGGCACCACGGGTACCTCTCGCGGGACATTGTTTCCGCATCTGTGGAAGTCGGTACTGCTGACCGGAATCCTGACCGTGGTCCTGGGCGCGATGATCCTCGCGTGGCCCGGCCCGACCTTGCTGGTCGCCGCCATTTTCTTCGGTGCATACCTGCTGGTCACCGGCATCTCGCAGGTTTTCCACGCCTTCACCTTGCACATCTCCGGCGGAGGTCGTGCACTGCTGTTCATCAGCGGTGCCGCCTCGCTGGTGCTGGCCGTGCTCGCCTTCCGACATATCGGTGATGCGGTGCTACTGCTGGCGATCTGGATCGGTATCGGTTTCGTCTTCCGCGGTGTTGCCACCGCCGCCGCCGCCCTGACCGACCCGGATACCCCGGGACGGGGCTGGGAGATCTTCATCGGCGTCGTGACCCTGATCGCCGGCGTCATTCTGCTCGCCTACCCGTTCGCCTCGCTGCCGACGCTGCTCTGGGTGACCGGTGTCTGGCTGGTGGTGATCGGTATCGTCGAGATCATCGGCGCGTTCGGGATCCGCAAGGCGGGCAACGAGGTTCGCACCGTCATCAGCGACGTCATTCGCAGCAAGTGACCGGGTAGTCTGAGTCAACTGCCGCCCCACACAGAATCGGAAACCATGACTGAGCCGCCGGAGTCGCCGGACTACCCCGGACCGCCGCCAAGCACGACACCACCGGCAGGACCGCCGCCACCCGGGCCAGCACCGGCGTATCCGTACGCGTATCCCCCCGGCCCGCCCGGGGCACAGATGCCGCCGGGCGGTGCCCCCGGCCCCTACCCGGGTGCCTACCCGCCCCCGCCGATGCCCTACGGCGACTACTACCCCGGCGGCCCCGCGCCGGCGCCGCGCAACGGTTTGGGCGTTGCCGCACTGGCGGTGGCGATCATCGCCCTGGTCGCGTCCTGCTCAGTGGTCGGCGGAATCATCCTCGGCATCACCGCGGTGATCCTGGGCGTCCTGGCGCGCGGCCGAGTCAAGAGCGGTGAGGCCAACAAC
>NZ_JBILVF010000045.1:0-22576 GCF_044370595.1 Mycobacterium sp. | reverse complement strand
GCTGATGGTGATCGGGTGTTGGCGGTCATTCGGGGGTCGGCGGTTAATCAGGATGGTCGGTCCAATGGGTTGATGGCGCCGAATCCGGCGGCGCAGATGGCGGTGTTGCGTTCGGCGTATGCCGATGCGGGGGTGGATGTGCGTGAGGTCGACTATGTCGAGGCGCATGGGACCGGGACGTTGTTGGGGGATCCGATCGAGGCGCGGGCGTTGGGCACGGTGCTGGGTCGGGGGCGCGGTGTTGATGAGCCGTTGTTGATCGGGTCGGTGAAGTCGAATCTGGGGCATTTGGAGGCCGCGGCGGGGGTGGCCGGCCTGGCCAAAGCCGTCCTGGCGGTCAGCCGTGGTGAAATACCCGGGAACCGGGGCTATCGGAACCCCAACCCGCACATCCCGTTTGGGCAGCTCCGGCTCAAAGTCGTCGCCGAGTCGACACCATGGCCGAGTTCGGGACGGCGGATCGCGGGCGTCTCGTCCTTCGGGTTTGGCGGAACCAACGCGCACCTGGTCCTCGAGGAGCCCATTGGTGTTTCAGCTGAACCGGTTGGAAAACAAGAGAACTCGAGCGGTGCGTCGGCACCCGGCTCTGCGGTGACCACCTTGGTGGTCTCGGCCAAAACCCCGGAACGGGTGGCTGCCCTGGCCGGAACGTTGGCTTCATGGCTGGACGGTGCCGCGGCGCGCACCGATCTGGACCAGATCGCCCACACCCTCAACCACCACCGCACTCACTACCCGGTTTTCGCGACCGTATGCGCCCGCGACCGCCCGGCAGCCAAGGCGGCACTGGCCGCGTTGGCCGCCGGAACCACGGCGCCGGGCGTCGTCGCCCCCCATCCCGGCCGGTGCGGCGCGGGAACGGTGTTCGTCTACTCCGGTCAGGGTTCGCAGTGGGCCGGCATGGGCCGGAAGCTACTCGCTGATGAACCGGCTTTTTCCGCGGCCGTCGACGACCTGGAACCCGCCTTTGTCGCGAGCCTGGGATTCTCACTGCGACAGGTAATCGCCGGTGCTGAGGTGGTCCGCGGAGACGCGCGGGTGCAACCGGTGGTGATGGGCCTGCAACTGGCGCTCACGGCGCTGTGGCGGTCCTACGGAGTGCACCCGGATGCGGTCGTCGGGCACTCGATGGGCGAGGTGACGGCCGCCGTCGTCGCGGGGGCACTGACACCTGAGCAGGGATTGCGGGTCATCGCCGCTCGGTCTCGGTTGATGGCGGAGTTGGCCGGACCGGGCGCAGTCGCGCTGCTGAGCGCCGATGCCGCCACCGCCGAGACACTCATCGCCGATTACCCCGGGGTCGAGATCGCCGGCCTGCTCTCACCGAGGCAGACCGTGTTGGCCGGCCCGATCACCGCCGTCGAGGCGCTACTCGCCGCGGCCACCGCGGCAAACCGGTTCGCCCGCCGGGTCAACATGGAAGTGGCTTCCCACACCGCACTGATGGATCCGGTGTGCGAGGCGTTGCGCGCCGAGTTGGCCGACATAGTCCCGCGGAGACCCAGCATCCCGATGTTCTCCACGGTCGGCGACCCCACCGGCAGCCCGGATCTGGATGCGGGGTACTGGGCGGCGAATGTCCGCGAGCCGGTGCGGTTCCACCAGGCGATCAGCGCCGCCGCGGCCGACCACACGACGTTCATCGAAGTCAGCCCCAACCCGATTCTGACTCACAGTATCGATGAAACCCTCGGAGAACTTCACCACCACGCAGTGCCGACGCTGGTCCGCGATGCAGACGACACGGTGAGCTTTCACACCAGCCTCAACGCCACCCACACCGCCCATCCGCCGGTCACACCACACCCACCCGGACCACACGCCGCGCTGCCCGCCACCCCGTGGCGGCACAGCAGGCACTGGGTCTCTCGGCCGGCGAAGCGACGACCGACCGACCAGCCTGTCGAGCCCGCACCGTCCGTGGTGCCCGCCGAGTGGGTGTGCAGCCTGCAGTGGCCGGTGCAGCCCCTTGCTGCCGACTGCGCGGGAGATGCCGGCCAGAGTTGGCTGGTGATTGCCGAGTCGGCGATCGGAACCGAACTAAGCCGTCTGCTCGGCGGGGGCACTGGCGGGGGCACTGATGCAGCCGTTACCGTCGTCGATCCGGCGGAACTCTGCACCGACCCCGATGCGGTGATCGCCGAACTCGCCGGGACGACACACGTCCTCTACGCGCCGTCGAGTACCGGGCAGTCCTGGGACCCGGCATCGGCCGCGCAAATATTCAGCGCGGCAAGGAAACTGGTCGCCGCCATGGCCGCGCGCCCACTGCCCCCGACGCTGACGCTGCTGACCCGCAACGCTGCACCCATGGACGCCGGTGACCGTGCCAATCCCGCCCACGCCGTGCTGTGGGGGCTGGGCCGGACCCTTGCTCTGGAGCATCCCGAAATCTGGGGCCGTATCATCGACCTGGATGTGTCGGTGCCCGCGGCACTGGTGGCTGGGTGTCTGGTGTCCGAAACCCAGGCGGCCGGCACCGAGGATCAGATCGCCTATCGCGCCGGTGTTCGGCGGGTCGCCCGACTTCGCCGGGCGGCCGCCCCGGCCGCCCCGGTTCGGCTGGACCCCGACGGCAGTCACCTGGTCATCGGCGCGACCGGCAACATCGGTCCGCACCTGATCAGCTACCTCGCCGGCCAGGGCGCCCGCACCGTCGTGGCGGTGTCACGCAACCCGGGCTCGCGACTCGACGATGTGGCGAAAGCTTTGTCTCAGAGAGGCATTCGCCTGGTCGTCGTCGCCGCCGACGCCGCCGACCGCGCCGCGATGGGCGCTCTGTTCGACCGGTTCGGTGCCGACCTGCCCGCGCTGGCCGGGATCTATCTGGCCGCCTTCGGTGGCGGACCGGCGACGCTGGCCGATATGGCAGACGACGATGTGACCGCCATGTTCGGCCCGAAGTTGGACGCCGCATGGCTGTTGCACACACTGTCGCTGAACCATCCCGTCCAGCAGTTCGTCCTGTTCACCTCGATTTCCGGACTTCTCGGTTCACGGTGGTTGGGCCACTACGCGGCCACCACAACCTTCCTGGACACCTTCGCCTACGCCCGCCGGGCAGCAGGACTGCCTGCCACGGCCGTGGAGTGGGGCTGGTGGAAGTCCTTGGCGGACAACCAGTCCGACGCCGAACGTCAGGTCTCCCTGGAGTCCGGTCTGCTGCCGATGCCCGACGACACCGCGATCCGCGCATTGTCGGTGCTCACCTCCCCGCAGGCACCGGTGTGCTGCTCAGTGGTCGCGGCCGACTGGAACCGGCTCGCCGCCGCGTATCGCACCCGCGCGGCGCTGCGCATCATCGACGAACTGACCACCGAACCCGGTGCGGAAGTCGGCGGGACGACAACATTCCGGTCGGGGTTACAGGCCTGCGAACCCGTTGAGCGGCGCGCCATGCTGACCGAGCACGTCTGCGCTCTGGTGGCCGAGGCGATGGGGCTGTCTTCGCCCCACGAGGTCGACCACTCCGTCGGGTTCTTCCAAGCCGGGATGAACTCGTTGATGAGCGTGGCACTTCGCCGATCGCTGAGCGAATCCGTCGGCGAGGAACTCCCCGCCTCAGTGGTTTTCGATTACCCGACCGTCGCTGACCTGGTTGGTTACCTGGCCGTCAGGCTGCCCGAAACAGCCGTTGTCATCGACGTTGCCGACGACGTCGACGACTACGGCGAACTCGCTGAAGACGAACTGCTGCAGAAACTATCGGAAAGACTCAGCTAACCCCCATGACTGTCCCGTCAGCCCCGTCAGCGCCGCCGCCTGATCGCAGAGCGATCATCACTGAGGCGCTCCGCAAGATCGACGATCTCACCGCGCGTCTGGCGATCGCCGAGAAGGCCTCCACCGAACCGATCGCCGTGGTCGGTCTGGGATGCCGCCTGCCCGGTGGGGTGAGCAACACCGACGAATTCTGGACCCTGCTGCGCGAGGGTGCCAGTGGCGTCATCCGGGTTCCGGCCGACCGCTGGGACGCCGACGCCTACTACTCCGACGACCACACCGTTGCAGGCACGATCTGCAACCGCGAGGGCGGGTTCCTGACCTCCTGGCAGCCCGACGAGTTCGACGCCGAGTTCTTCAACATCGCCCCCCGCGAGGCTGCCGCGATCGACCCGCAGCAGCGACTGCTGCTCGAAGTCGCCTGGGAGGCGCTGGAAAACGCCGGAATCAACCCGCAGTCGATTCGCGGCACACAGACCGGTGTGTTCATCGGCCTGACCACCAATGACTACTACCACTCAGTGGCCGGCAAACTGCGCCGCGAACAGATCGACGCCTACATCCCGTTCGGGAACGCGCCCAACTTCGCCGCCGGGCGGTTGTCGTACTTTCTCGGCGCACGCGGCCCCGCCGTGGTGATGGACACCGCCTGCTCATCCTCATTGGTCGCAATCCACCTGGCCTGTGAAAGCCTGCGCCGCAGGGAAACCGACGCCGCCCTGGCGGCCGGAGTCAATCTCATTCTGAGCCCGGAGAACAGCATCGCCTGTTCACGATTCGGGATGCTCTCACCGGACGGCACCTGTAAGACCTTCGACGCCGACGCCAACGGCTATGTTCGCAGCGAGGGTTGTGGCGTCGTCGTCCTCAAGCGACTCCAGGACGCCCAGCGCGACGGCGATTCGGTGCTCGCGGTGGTGCGCGGATCCGCGGTCAACCAGGACGGAGCCAGCAGCGGTCAGACCGTCCCCAACGGCCCCGCCCAGCAGGCGCTGATGCGACAGGCGTTGCACGTGGCGCGACTGGCCCCCTCCGAGGTGGACTACATCGAGGCGCACGGCACCGGCACTGGTCTGGGCGATCCGATCGAACTGGACGCGCTGGCCGAGGTCTACGGCGACCGTGACGGTTCGGCGCCGCTGGTGCTCGGCTCGGTCAAGACCAACCTCGGCCACCTCGAGTCCGCTGCTGGGGTCACCGGCTTCATCAAAGCCGTGCTCAGCGTTGCCCACGCGCACATTCCCCGGCAACTGAACTTCACCACGCTCACCCCGCACGCGGGCCCGGGGGCGGCCCGCTTCGTCATCGCCGCCGAACCGATGGACTGGCCGGCGGTCAACCGTCCGCGCCGTGCGGCGGTGTCTTCCTTCGGGGTCAGCGGCACCAACGGCCACGTGATCATCGAGCAGGCGCCCCCGGTTGACGAAGCTGTCGATGACGCATCTGGGAACGAAACCGAACCGCCGGTGAGCACCCTGGTGGTGACCGGTCGCAGCCCGGCGCGGATCGCCGCAACCGCCGGCCGGCTGGCGGACTGGCTCGAAGGCAGCGACGTCGGATTGGCCGACGCCGCCCACACGCTCAACCATCACCGGGCCCGCCACCCGCTATTTGGCACCGTGGCGGCCGCCGACCGGGCTCAGGCCGTGGCGGGCCTGCGCGCCCTCGCCGGGGCGTACCCGGCTCCCGGTGTGGTGGCGCCGCACCCCGGTCCGTGCGGGTCGGGCACGGTGTTCGTTTATTCCGGTCAGGGGTCGCAGTGGGCCGGGATGGGACGCCGCCTGCTGGCCGACGATCCGGCGTTCGCGGCGGCGATCGACGAATTGGAGCCGGCTTTCGTCGAACAGGCCGGATTCTCACTGCGGGAGATCCTGCTGTCCGGGGAACCCGTCGTCGGCATTGATCGGATTCAGCCGGTTCTGGTGGGCGTGCAGTTGGCACTGACCGCGCTGTGGCGCGCCCACGGGGTGGTGCCGGATGCGGTGATCGGGCATTCGATGGGCGAGGTGTCCGCTGCGGTGGTAGCCGGCGCACTGACCCCCGCGCAGGGTTTGAAGGTCATCGCCACCCGGTCGCGGTTGATGAAGCGACTGTCCGGCCAGGGTGCGATGGCGCTGCTGGAATTGTCCGGCGCTGACGCCCTGGCGATGCTCGACGACTACCCGGATGTCACTGTGGCGGTGGAGGCTTCACCGCGGCAGGTGGTCATCGCCGGTCCGCCCGATCAGGTCGACGCGGTCGTCGCGGTGGTGTCTGCCCAAGACCGGTTGGCCCGGCGGGTGGAGGTCGATGTGGCCTCCCATCACGCGATCATCGACCCGGTGTTGCCGGATCTGCGCGCCGCACTGGCCGATCTGACACCCCAGCCGCCGACTATTCCGGTGTTCGTCACCACCGGTGATCGCGCCGAGGCCCCGACGCCGGTCTTCGACGCCGACTACTGGGTGGACAACCTGCGCAATCCGGTCCGGTTCAGCCGGGCCGTCGCCGCCGCGGGCGCGGAGCACACCTTCTTCGTCGAGGTCAGCCCGCACCCCTTGCTGAGCCACGCGGTCGACCAGAGCCTCGAGGGCGTCCATCACCACACCCTGGGCACATTGCTGCGCGACGCAGGTGACACCGTCACCTTTCGGACCAACCTCAACGCCACCCACACCGTGCGGCCACCCGTGGTACCGCATCCGGCCGAACCCCGTCCAGTGCTGCCAGCCACCCCGTGGCACCACACCCGGCACTGGCTGGACATCTCGGCCGCAGGATCCGGCCCGGACGCTGCGGCCGGGGGCAAGTCCGGGGTCAAGCCGGTGGCTTCCGCCGGCGCCGACTGGTTCCACGAACTGACCTGGCCGGTCTGTGACCTGCCCGCCGCCACCAGTGACAGCAGTTGGCTGGTACTTGGCGATGCCGGCGGGCAGGAGGAGTCCGTCGAACTGGCCGCGCTGCTGGGACATGGTTCCCGGGCGCTGGACATCACCGCCGCTGATGGCGCGGACCTCAACGGTGTCGACTACGTGGTGTACGCCCCGCAGGCCGGCGCCCGCATCGAGGCGGCCGACGGTTATCGGCTGTTCAACTGCGCCCGGCGGCTGCTCACCACCCTGGCCGGTATGCCGCAGCCCCCTCAGCTGATGATCGTCACCCGTAACGGTCAGCCGATCTTCGACGGTGACCGCTCCGATCCGGCGCACGCCGTGCTGTGGGGGATGGCCCGCACCATCCGGTTGGAGCACCCGGAGATCTGGGCCGGCATCGTCGACGTCGACGAGTCGACACCGGCGGAACTCCTGGCCGCAATGCTGGCAGCCGAAACCCAGCGGGGTGCCGATGATCAGGCCGTGTATCGCCAGGGTCTGCGGCACGTTCCGCGACTGGCCCGGCGCGATCTCCCGGCGCTGGCGCTCACCCGCTTCGAGGGCCACACCAGCCACCTGGTCATCGGCGCGACGGGAAATGTGGGGCCCTATCTGATCCGTCAGCTCGCCGAGATGGGGGCCGCCACCATCGTTGCGGTGTCCCGCAGCGGATTACCACAATCGGCGGATCTGGCCGCGGAACTGAAAGATCTCGGCAGCACGCTGGTCGAGGTTGCCGCCGACGCCGCCGACACCGAGGCGATGACGGCATTATTCGGGCGGTTCGGGGCGGACCTGCCGCCGCTGGATGGGGTCTACCTAGCGGCGCTGGCCGGCGGTGAGGCGCTGCTCACCGAGATGAGCGACGCCGACGTCAACACCATGTTCGGTTCCAAGCTCGATGCCGCCGTCGTGCTGCACCGCCTGACGCTGCGCACCCCGGTGCGCCGCTTCGTACTGTTCTCCTCGATCACCGGCGTGCTGGGGTCGCGGTGGCTGGGTCACTACACCGCGGCCAACACCTTCCTCGGCGGGCTGGCCTTCGCCCGGCGCACCCTCGGCCTGGCCGCGACGGTCATCGAGTGGGGGTTGTGGAAGTCCTGGGCCGACGCCCAACCCTCGACCAAGGCGGCCGGTCTGCTCCCGATGCCCAATGAGGTCGCCATCCGGATGCTGCCGGCGGTATTCAGCCCCGATGCAGGCGTCCAGTCCGTCGTGGTGGGCGCCGACTGGCAGCGACTGGCCGACGCCTACGGAATGCGGGCGCCGCTGCCAGTCATCGACCACCTGCTGGGCGGCGGGGGGAGCACCGACCTCGCCGGGGTGCCTGAGCCGGTTTTCGGAACCCTGCTGGGCGAAGAGGTGGACGCCGGTCCGGTACGCACCTGGCGCGCAGCGCTGCTACCCGATGCCAAACCGTATCCGCGAGGACACCGGGTCCGCGGCGTGGAGGTCGTCCCGGTTTCGGTCCTGCTGCAGACCCTTTGGGCTGCCGCCCACCAGAACGGGGCCTCGGTGCTGGGCGATGTCCGGTTCGAATACCCGATCGTCGCCGAAGGGCCCCGCGTCATTCAGGTCTGCACCGGAGGCGGGGATTCGGTCACGGTGTCGTCCAGCGCGGGGCCGAACACCCCTGCGGACCGCTGGACACGGCACTGCAGCGCGCGCATCGTCGACCGATTGCCCGACGAAAAAAACTCCGGTGCAACCGAATCCGTTTCCATCCCCGATGTGTCCTGGGACCAGGAGTCGATCACCGAACTGCAGCGCAAATCCGGTGTGGAGGGCCAGCCCTTCGACTGGACGATGGCCGGCTGTGAGCCGGTGCCGGGCGGACTTCGCGCCACTGTAAGCATCCCGGATGCCTCCGTTCCGGCGCTGGTGGACGCTGCAGTTCACCTGGCCCGCCTGCTGGACGGCTCCGAGGCGCTGATGCTGCCGGCCGCGATCGGAGCCGTCGCGGTGGGCGCCAGCATCGAGTCACAGACCGTCCTGGAGGTGAGCCGCCGCTCAGAGACCGGACCCGATCTGCTCGTCGACGTCACGGCGCGGACATCGGACGGCGCCGTCTGCCTTGACCTTCGCGGTCTGCGGTACGCCCAGGTGGACTCGGCGCCGATGGCAGCCGAAGCCGGACCACCAGCGGAGCCGGTCGACATCCCGGACTGGTCATCGATCACGCGCGAACAGGTCGTCGAGGAACTGCGGATCAGGCTGCGGGCGATCATGGCGCGCGAACTGGGGATGCCGGAAGCCGCGGTCGACTTCGACCGGCCGTTCCCCGAACTCGGTTTGGATTCGATGATGGCGATGACCCTGCTGCGCGACGCCAAGGCGCTGGTGCAGATGGAGTTGTCGGCGACGATGCTGTGGAATCACCCGACGCTCACCTCGTTCGCTGAGCATGTGGCCGGGCTGCTGACCCCCGAACCAGCCGATGAGGAGCCCGCCGAGGAAAGCTCCGAGGGCTCGTTCAGCGTGCTGGACGCGCTGTTCGACAGTGTGGAGGGCAGCACCCTGGAAGGCAGCCTGGAAGGTGAAGCCCGATGAAGACGACCTTCGACCGGATCGCGGCGATGACGGCCGACCAGCGCGGTGCACTGGCCGAACAGTTCGACAAAGCCTCCCGCATCGCCGGCGCCGAACCCATCGCGGTGATCGGTATCGGCTGCCGGCTACCTGGCGGGGTCACCGGTCCCGAGCAGTACTGGAGGTTCCTGGACGACGGCACCGACGGGGTGACGGTGGTGCCGGCGGATCGCTGGGACGCCGAGGCCTTCTACGACCCGGACCCGATGGCACCGGGTCGGATGCCGACAAAATGGGGAGCGTTCATCTCCGACGTCGAAGGATTCGACGCCGACTTCTTCGGGGTCTCGCCGCGTGAGGCCGTCGCGATGGATCCCCAGCAACGAGTCGCCCTTGAGGTGGCCTGGGAAGCGCTGGAGAACGCCGGACTGGCGCCGGACCGGCTCAGCGAGATCCGGGCGGCGGTGATGCTGGGCGTCTACTACAACGAGTACCAGAGCCTGGCTGCCGGCAATCCCAACACCATCGACGCCTACTCGGCGACCGGCAACGCGCACAGCGTCACCGTCGGACGAATCGCCTACCTGCTGGGCCTCCGCGGCCCCGCGGTGGCGGTGGACACCGCCTGCTCGTCGTCGTTGGTGTCGGTGCACCTGGCCTGCCAGAGCCTGCGCATGCGGGAGAGCGACCTGGCCCTGGCTGGTGGAGTCAGCCTCACCCTGCGCCCGGAAACCCAACTCGCCCTAGGTAAGTGGGGGATGCTGTCGCCGCGCGGCAAGTGCAACGCCTTCGACAGCCAGGCCGACGGATTCGTCCGCGGTGAAGGTGCCGGGGTGGTCGTACTCAAACGGCTCACCGACGCCGTCCGGGACGGCGACCGGGTGCTGGCGGTGGTGCGCGGTTCGGCGGTGAACCAGGACGGCCGATCCAACGGGCTCACCGCGCCGAATGCGCCTGCGCAGCGTGATGTGATCGCCCGGGCGTTGCGCTCGGCTGATGTCACTGCGGCGTCGGTGAATTTCGTCGAAACACACGGAACCGGAACGCCATTGGGTGATCCGATCGAATTCGACGCCCTTGCCGCGGTGTACGGCCGCGGTGACATCCCGTGTGCTCTCGGCGCGGTCAAGACCAACTTCGGTCACCTCGAAGCCGCCGCGGGTATCACCGGTCTGATCAAGGCGGTGCTCGCGTTGCGGCACTCCCGGATCCCGCCGAACCTGAACTTCTCCGAATGGAATCCGGCGATCGACCCGTCGGCCACCCGATTCTTCATTCCCACCTCGGCGGTCCCGTGGCCGGCCTCCGACGGTCCGCGCCGGGCCGCGGTGTCCTCGTTCGGTATGGGCGGCACCAACGCCCACGTGGTGTTGGAGCAGGGACCCGAACCGGTGCCGTCGCCGACCGGCGGCCCGGTGGTGACCACGCTGGTGATCTCCGGTAAGACCCCGCAGCGCGTCGCCGTGGCCGCCGGGGTGCTTGCCGACTGGCTGCAGGGCCCCGGCGCAGGCGTCCCGATGGCCGACGTCGCCGCGACCCTCAACCACCGCAGCCGCTACGGCATCGTCGCCACCGTCTCCGCTCGGGACCGCGACGAAGCGGTCGCGGGACTGCGGGCTTTGGCCGCCGGCCAACCCGGCCCCGGAGTAGTCGCCTGCCACGAGGCATCACCCGGCCCCGGCACGGTCTTCGTCTATTCCGGGCAGGGCGCGCAATGGCCGGGGATGGGCCGTCAACTGCTGGCCGACGAACCGGCGTTCGCCGCGGCGATCGACGCGCTGGAACCCGCCTTCGTCGACAAGGTCGGATTCTCGCTACGACACGTGCTGGAGGTGGGTGAGCCGCTGTCCGGTATCGCACGGATTCAGCCGGTGCTGGTCGGGATCCAGCTGGCGCTGACCGAATTGTGGCGCTCCTACGGCGTGGAACCCGATGCGGTCATCGGTCACTCGATGGGCGAGGTGACCGCCGCGGTGGTGGCCGGCGCTCTGACGCCGGCGGAAGGCCTCGACGTGATCGCCACCCGCTCCCGGCTGATGTCACGGCTGTCCGGTCAGGGTGCGATGGCACTGCTGGAACTCGACGCCGGTGCCGCCGAGCGACTGATCGCCGACTACCCCGAGGTGTCGGTCGCGGTGTACGCCTCGCCGAGCCAGTCGGTGATCGCCGGGCCGCCCGAGGCGGTTGATGAACTGATCGCCAAAGTCGACGCCCGCGGTCTGCTGGCCCGGCGCGTCGAAGTCGATGTGGCCTCCCATCACGCCACCATCGACCCGATCCTTCCCGAGCTGCGCACGGCACTGGACTACCTGAACCCGGCCGGGCCGCGGATCCCGGTGATCAACACAGCCGAATACCCCGGCAGCGCAACGATGTTCGGTGCCGAATACTGGGTGTCCAATCTCCGCAACCCGGTCCGGTTCAGCCGGGCCATCGGTGAAGCCGCCGCGGATCACAGCACCCTCATCGAGATCAGCCCCCACCCGCTGCTGACCCACGCGATCAACGAAACGCTGGGCCAGCGCAACGCGCGGGTATCGGCGACGGTGTACCGCGATCAGCCCGAGACGCTGACCTTCCACACCAATCTGGCCCTGGTGCGGCCGCCGGTGGACACCGAACCCGCCGGTCGCCGGGACCTGCTCGTCGACCTGCCGCCCACCCCGTGGCTGCACTCCCGGTACTGGATGCAGACACCCTCGGCGGGAGGGGAGTTCACCGGAACGCACCCGCTGCTCGGGCTGCATGTCGAACTCCCCGCCGGCGGCGTCCATGTCTGGCAGTCCGATGTGGGAACCGACCTCAATCCCTGGCTGGACGACCACAAGGTCCACGGCCAACCGGTCATGCCCGGTGCGGGATTCGCCGAGATCGCGCTGACCGCCGGTTGTGAAGCCTTCGGCCGCCCGGCCAGTGATCTGGAAGTGACCCGACTCGAGGTCGAGCAGATCCTGCCTCTGGCTGCCCGCACCAGGCTGACCACCCAATTGATCGGCGACGGCGACGGCGCGGCTCGGGTGGAGATCCACTCGCGCTCAGAGGCCGGGTACTGGAAACGCCATGCCGTGGCAAGCATTTCGGTCGTCAGCCCCGACGTGCCGGCCGCTGCGTCTGTGTCGGGGACGGCTGATGGCGGTACCGCTGTGTCGGCCGCTACGACTGTGTCGGCCGCTACGACTGTGTCGGCCGGTACAACGGTGTCGCCCAGCGACTTCTACACCGGGCTGCGCCGGACCGGCGCCCACCACGGCCAGGCCTTCGCCGCGCTGACCCGAATCGTGCGCATCGGCGATACCGCCACCCAGACCGAGGTCGTGCTGCCCGAAGAGGCGACGCCCTACCGCGGCGCCGTGCTGCACCCGGTCATGCTCGATGCGGCACTGCAGAGTCTGGCCGCGGCGATGCCCGCCGAAATCTTGGCCAAATCAAGCGAAGTCACCTACCTCCCGGTCGCCATGGAGTCGATCCGGGTCTTCGGGGATGTCGGCAGGCGGGCGCGTTGTCGCGCCGAACTGGTCAGCGTCGCCGACGGTGGCGACGCGGTGGGTCAGATCACCCTCACCGATGAGTCCGGCACCCCGACTGCCCAGGTCACCGGTGTTTACCTGCGGCGCATCCAGCGTCAGACCGTCCCACTGCCGTTGTCGCAGAAGTTGTTCCGATCGACGTGGGAGGAGACCCCCGCCCCGCCCGGCGGCGGGGCCAAGGGCAGCTGGTTGGTGCTGACCGACGGACCCGATTCGGCGGCAGCCGAATTCGCCGTCGGGTTCCTGTCGCGGGATCGTCGGGTGATCACCGCCGACCTCAACGACGAGTCCGAAGTGCAGAACGCCTTCGCCGAAGTCGCAGGAGACCCCGCCCGGCCGCCGGCCGGCGTGGTGTTCATGGCCGCCGACGGTCAGGACGGCGGCGACCTCGAGCAGGCACTCACCCACGCCCGGGAGATGGTCTGGTCGGTCGCGGCGGCGGTGCGCAGCATCACCGGCGGCTGGCACGGTAAGCCGCCACGGCTGTGGCTGGTCACCCGAGGGGGACTGGTCGTCAGTTCCGGTCCGGGTGGCCCGGAACCCGGTGATCCGGTGGCCGGCACCCTGCGTGGCGTGGTGCGGGTCCTGGCCTACGAGCACCCGGCACTGCAGACCACGCTGGTTGACCTGGACGCCGACGATGCTGCCGCGGCAGCGCTGACCATCGAACTGGGCGCGCCCAGCACCGATGATGTGGTGGCCTGGCGGGGTGGCCGCAGATTCGTCGAACGGCTTGCCAGGGCTGCCGAACCGGAACGCCGCACCGATGCCGTCGTCCGCGCCGACGGCTCCTACATCGTCACCGGCGGGCTCGGCGGTATCGGACTGACAGTGGCACGCTGGCTGGTGGACAGCGGCGCCGGTCGGATCGTTCTGAACGGACGCAGCGCCCCGTCGGCATCGGCCCAGGATGTGCTGAGCGAACTGGGCGCGCGGGCCGAGGTCGTGGTGGAACTCGGCGATGTCGCCGAACCAGGTGTGGCGCAGCGACTTGTCGCGGCGGCCGAGGACGGCGGTCGCCGGCTGCGTGGCGTCATCCACTCCGCAGCCGTTCTTAACGACGAACTCGTCGGTGGGCTCACCAAGGACAGCCTGGAGGCGATCTGGGCGCCCAAAGCGGTTGGTGCCGTGCGCCTGCACCAGGCACTGGACGAGAAGGGGACCGGCCGGAAACTGGACTGGTGGGTCGGCTTCTCGTCGATGGCCTCGCTGCTCGGTTCCCCGGGCCAGCTGTCCTACGCGTGCGCCAACGCCTGGCTGGATGCGATGGTGCAGTGGCGCAGAGCTGCCGGACTGCCGGCCACCGCGATCAACTGGGGTCAGTGGGCGGACGTCGGACTGGCCCGCACCATCAGTTTCAGCGTTCTCGACCCGATGTCGCCCGCCGAGGGGCTGGAGGCACTCGAAGCGGTCCTGGCCGGCGACGTCACCAAAATCGGCATCGCCCGGCTGCGTCTGGATCGGGCCGCCGAGGCCTTCCCCGAGATCGGTCTGCTGAGCTACTTCACCAACCTGGCCGCAGAACTGGATCTCACCGACGCCGACGACGACTGGGCCGGGCCCGACGCACTGCGGGAATTGGACCCCGCCGACGTCGACCGGGTCGTCACCGCCCGGTTGCGCAAACGAATCTCCGCCGTCATGGGCTTCTCCGGCGACGGCGCCATCGAGACCGACCAGCCGCTGACCGGCTTGGGTATGGATTCACTGATGGCGGTGCGGATGCGCAACACCGTCCGGGCCGACTTCGGCGTCGAGCCTCCGGTGGCGCTTATCCTGCAGGGTGCCACCTTGGCCGACCTTGCAGTGGATCTGATCCGTCAACTCGGCCTCGCCGAGAACACCACCGAACGCCCAAACGCTGTTCGAGATCGCGCACAACAACGTGCTGCCGCCCGCCAACAGGCCGCGGCACGCCGAAAGGTTAGACAACGACCGTGAGTCCCAACACTGGCTACACGACAAACCCGCCGCCGCCCAATGCGATCGCAATCGTCGGCATGGCCGGGCGGTTCCCGGGTGCGGCCTCGCTGTCGGAGTTCTGGCGCAACCTGCGCGACGATGTCGAATCCATCGTCGACCTGTCCGAAGACGACCTGATCGACGCCGGGGTAGGGGAGAAAGCTCTGGGCAACCGGTCCTATGTACGTCGCGCGGCACTGCTGCCCGGAATCGAGGAGTTCGACGCCGAATTCTTCGGGTTCACCCCGCAGGCGGCGCGCATGCTCGACCCTCAGCATCGGCTGTTCCTGCAAGCCGCCTGGCATGCGCTGGAGGACGCCGGCCACGACCCGGCCGACAGCGACAAAACGGTCGGGGTGTACGGGACAAGTTCCACCAGTGGGTATCTGCTGCACAACGTCATGTCGCACTACGACCCGGCCATGGTGATCGGTCAGGGGGCCAGTTTCGACATGGTCAACCTGTCGCTGTCCAACGACAAGGACCATCTGGCCACCCGGGTGGCCCACCAACTCAACCTCCGCGGCCCGGCACTGTCGGTCCAGACCGCCTGCTCCTCGTCCCTGGTCGCTGTGCACCTGGCCTGCCAGAGCATCCTCAACGGGGAGTGCGAGATGGCATTGGCCGGCGGTTCCTCCATCCGTATCCCGCACCACGTCGGATACTGGTACGAACCAGGATCGATGGTCTCGCCGACCGGACGTTGCCGCCCCTTCGACATCCGTTCGGACGGAACGATTTTCGGTAGTGGAGTGGGTGTCGTCGTGCTCAAGCCACTGCAGGACGCACTGGACGACGGAGACCGTATCCACGCGGTCATCAGAGGCTCTGCGCTGAACAACGACGGTTCGACCAAAATGAACTACGCCGCCCCGAATGCCGCCGGCCAGGCCGAGGTCATCGCCGAAGCGCACGCGGTAGCCGAGGTGGACGCCTCGACGATCAGCTACGTCGAGACCCACGGCACCGGGACACCGCTGGGTGACCCCATCGAAATCGAAGGCCTGAGGCAGGCATTCGCCATCTCCGAGCAGGACCGTCCCGGCCCCTGCTATCTCGGCTCGGTCAAATCCAACATCGGCCACCTGGAAACCGCTGCCGGGATCGCCGGACTGATCAAGACCATCCTGTGCCTCAAGCACCGGGCCATCCCGGCCACGCTGCACTACACCAGTCCCAACCCCGAACTGCACCTCGACCGGGGTCCGTTCGAGATCCGCGGCGAGGACGGTCCCTGGAAGTGGAAGGGTGTTTTGCGCGCGGGGGTGAGTTCGTTCGGCGTCGGCGGCACCAATGCCCACATCGTGCTGGAGGAGGCGCCCACCTTCGTCACCTCGGAGGCAACCCCAGGCCCACAGGTGCTGCTGCTGTCGGCCCGCACCGCTGAGGCCCTGGACGGTGCGCGGGCGGCGCTGGCCGCAGAGTTGTCCGACGCCGATGAGGTGAGCCTGCCGGATGCCGCCTACTCCCTGACCCGGCGGCGCCTGGAGCCGGTCCGGATGGCCGCAGTGGTCAATGACCAGGAGCACGCGGCAGCGGTGTTGAGCGCCGCCGAGAGCGACAACGCGTTCATCGGCGAGGCGCCCGCGATCGGTTCGGCGGATCAGGCCGACCGCGTGGTGTTCGTGTTCCCCGGCCAGGGTGCTCAGCACATCGGCATGGCGCGCGGTCTGCACGAGTGCGAACCAGTGTTCCGCGAGCATTTCGACGCCTGCGCGGCGGCGTTCGGCGCGGAGATGGGTTTCGATCTGCGCGCCGAGGTGTTCGACGGGACCGGGCGGAATCTGGAGCGCACCGACCGGGCCCAGCCGGCACTGTTCGCGGTGGAATATGCCCTGGCCAAACTGGCCGAGTCCTATGGCGTCCGCCCGGCGGCGCTGGCCGGGCACAGCATCGGCGAGTGGGTCGCCGGAACCCTGGCCGGCGTTTTCGACCTGCCGACCGCGGTGAAGGCGGTAGCGATGCGCGCACGTCTGATGCACGCCTCGGCCCGCGGGGTGATGGTGGCCGTCGCGCTGGGGCCGCAGGCGATCGCCGAGCATCTGACCGACGACGTCGATCTGGCCGCGATCAACGATCCCGGCAGCTGCGTCGTCGCGGGTTCCGAACAGGCCATCCGCGACTTTCAGGCGCGGCTGGCCGAGAGCGGCATCGTGGCGCGGCGGGTCCGAACCGCCCATGCGTTCCACTCGCGGCTGATGAACCCGGTGATCCCTGAGTTCACCGCCTTCCTGTCCCGGTTGGACCTGCGCGCGCCCACCATCCCGCTGCTGTCCAACGTCACAGGCGCCCAGATGACGGCGGCTGAGGCGACCGACCCGTCGACCTGGGCGCGCCAGATCCGCGCGACCGTCCGGTTCTCCGACGAACTCGACGTATTGCTCGATCACCCGGCCAGAGTTTTCGTCGAGGTGGGACCCGGTGGAGCGTTGACCGCTTCGGCGATGCGCCACCCCAAGTGGTCGGCCGAACACCGGGCTGTCCGGTTGATGCGCCACCAGGCCCAGAACCGCAGCGACCATGACACTTTCCTGCTGGCATTGGGCCAGCTGTGGGCGGCCGGTGTAGACGTCGACTGGACGCCGCGTGTCGGAGACCAGCCGACCTTGGTGTCACTGCCGGGATATCCCTTTAAGCGGCAACGACATTGGATCGACTACAACCCGGCCAACAGGGCGGCGACTGGATCCTCCGGTGCCACCGGGGGGCCTCCGTCCTCCGACGGCTCGGCGGCCCCGGCGGTCAGCAGCGCGTCCCAGATGGAAGCCGCCCTGCAGCGCATCTGGTCGCAGTGCCTGGGGATCGCCGGCATCGACCGCAACACCAACTTCTTCGAAGTGGGTGGGGACTCGCTGGTCGCGATCAGCGTCGCGATGACAGCGGCCAAAGAAGGACTCGACCTCAGCCCGCAGGACCTCTACGAGAACCAGACAGTCGCCTCGCTGGCCCGCGCGATCACCGCCCGATACGCCGAAGGCAGCCTGGCACGCCGCACGCGCGATGACTCCGCCCATCCGCCGGTTGCGCCCAACGTCGCCTACTTTCTGGAGCACGGCCTGCGTGACGTCGGCAGCTGGCGGGTGCCGCTGGTGCTGCAGCTGCGCCCCGATGTTCAACTTGAGGACATCCGCGCTGTGCTGACCGCGGTGGCCAATCACCATGACGCACTGCGGCTTCGGCTCGTCGAGCACGCCGGAACCTGGGATCAGCGGCTGGGCGAGCCGGAGGAGTTCTCGGCACTTGCCACCCGTTCGCTGCCCGAGGGGATCCAACCCGGCAGCGAGCAGGAACGCGAGGCGGTTATGGCTGTGCTGACCGAGCAGATGCGCGAACACCACCTGCTGGGCGCACCGCTGAACGCCACCTACGTCAACGCCGGCGAGCGCCGCTATCTGGTGCTCAGCCTGCACGGCATCGCCGGTGACCACGCTTCCCGCGACGTCCTGCTCACCGATGTCTTCACCGCGTTCGGCCAACGCCTGGCAGGCGACCCGATTCTGCTGGAACCGGTGAACACCTCGTGGCGGGATTGGCTGCACCGGTGCGCCGGACTGGCCATGCACCCGGCGGTGCTGGACAGTAGGGACCACTGGCTCAAGGTGGTCCGGCAGGCCACTTTGGGGGTGGCCGGACCCGCTCCCGAACCGCCCGACGCCGGAGACCTCGCCAGGTTGGCGTCGGTGCTCACCGCCGAGCAGACCGGCCTGGTCGACGACGCCCGACGGCGCCTCGCAGTGCCCCTGGACGACATCCTGCTGGCCGCACTCGGCCGAGCGGTCGGGGCCACCGTCGGCGACGGCAGGGTCGCCGTCGAACTTGGCGGTCAGGGCCGGTCGGTGCTACGGCCCGACGTTGAGGTCGGCCGGACGGTGGGCTGGTTCACCACCATCTATCCGGTTGCCATCCCATGTGCGACGCCCCGGCAGGCCAGCGCTCGCGAGATACTCGACGACGTTTCCGCAACCCTCAAAGCAGTGCCGCACTACGGAATCGGCTACGGCCTGCTGCGCTACGTCTACGCGCCCACCGCCCGATTGCTGGGTGCGGTTCGTCCGGCCGACATCTTCTTCTCGCATCTGGGCACCATCCCGGACTTGCCGTCGGGGCAGTCGCAGGACGCGCCGGTGCAGTTCGATTCCGACCTGGCCCTGCCGGTGCGGGAGGCGGTGCCGGGTCTCGGCCATGCGATCGAACTGCGGGTGTACCGCTACGCTGGGGTTCTGCACATCGACTGGTGGTACGACACCCGGCGACTCGGCCGCACCGACGTGGAATCGCTGTCCCGGCACTTCTCCGCAGCACTGCTGGAACTGACCACCGAGGCGATCGTCGAAACCGAGATCGAATCCGCCGAGGACGAATTGGCCCTGGTGGACCTGTCGTCGATCGACTCGGACTAGATGGACGCCACAACGCAGCACGTCACGACACAGGACATGAGAGACCGCTATGCACCGAACTGATGGGCCCAACACCGACCACGCCGTCGTCGTCACGGACCTCAAGAAGTCCTTCGGTTCGGTGGTCGCACTGCGCGGTATCAGCTTCGAGGTGAGCCGTGGCGAGGTGCTCGGACTGCTCGGACCCAACGGGGCCGGCAAAACGACCACCGTCGACATCCTGTCGACGCTGGCGACGCCGGACTCCGGAACAGCGATCGTCGCGGGTCACGATGTGCGCAGCGATCCGGCGGCGGTGCGCCGTTCGATCATGCTCACCGGACAACACGTCGCCCTCGACGATATGTTGACCGGCCGGCAGAACCTGGTGATGTTCGGCCGCCTGCAGGGCCTGAAGAAGGCGGAGGCCCGGTCCCGCGCAGCAGAACTGCTGGAGCGGTTCGACCTCGTCGATGCCGCCGACCGCAGCGTCAAGAACTACTCCGGCGGTATGCGTCGGCGCATCGACATCGCCTGCGGCCTGGTCGTCCGGCCTGAGGTGGTGTTCCTCGACGAACCCACCACCGGACTGGATCCGCGCAGCCGGCTGGCGATCTGGGACCTGGTGTCCGACTTCAAATCCGAAGGGATCGCCACCCTACTCACGACGCAGTACCTGGAGGAAGCGGACTCGTTGTCGGACCGCATCATCGTGATCGACCGTGGCACCATCATCGCCGAGGGAACCGCGGACTCGCTCAAGGAACGCACCGGCGGCACCTACTGCGAAATCGTTCCGCGGGATATGAAAGATGTACCGGCGCTGGCTGCTGCGCTGGGTTCGCTGCTGCCCGAGAAGAACCGCGCTGCGTTGACCGACGCCTCCGATCGCGTGTCGATGCCCGCCCCAGACGGGGCGAACACCCTGGTCGCCGCCCTCAACGCGGTGAGCGCCGCCGACATCGAGTTACTCGACATCGCTCTGCGGCGCCCGTCGCTCGACGAGGTGTTCCTCCGTCTGACCGGTCAGGACGGCAGCCCGGATGTCGGCGACGCGGTCACCCTGGACGCCGGAGCGCTGACATGACGGTCGGCGCCATCCCGCTGTCGGTCCGGCCGCGGCCGTCGACCCGCCAGCAGTGGTGGACCCTGACCACCCGGATGATCACGCCCACGCTGACCAACGGGGAACTGGCCACTCAGATCGTCGGCTCCATCGTCTTCACGGTCGGTTTCTACCTGCCGCTGAGGAACATCCTGGGCGCAGTACAGCCGATGAGCAGTTATGCGCAGTACCTGACCCCGCTGATCGTGGTGCAAGCCATCTTCTTCGCCGCGGTCTCCGCGGCATTCCGTTCGGCGATCGACACGTTGGCCGGCATCAACCGGCGGTTCCGCGCCATGCCGATGCCTCGGCTGACGCCGCTGTCAGCTCGCATGACGGCCAGCATGTACCGCTGCGTGGTGGCTCTGGCGGTCTCACTGGTGTGCGGGCACATCATCGGCTTCCGTTTCTACGGCAGCATGTGGGAGACCGTCGGATTCATCGGCCTCGCCTTGCTGATCGGTGCGGCCCTGGCGTTGATGGGCGACCTGATCGGCGTAGCCACTCGCAACCCGGAGGCGACGGCCCCGCTGCTGCTGGTCCCGCAGGTGACCCTCGGACTGGCCTCGGTGGGCCTGCAACCGGTGGAACGATTCCCGAGTTGGATCCAGCCGTTCGTGCGGAATCAACCGCTGTCTCAGTGGCTCAACGCGTTACGGGCACTCGCCGGAGATTCCACCCCGGCCGCACCGGCTGTCACCTGGTCGGTCGTCGGCCCGGCACTGGCCTGGGTGGCCGGTATTCTCGTGGTCTTCACCTGGCTGCATGCACGAGTGGCCCGCCGCCCATGAGTCTGATCAGCGAGACCTCGCTTCTCACCGCCCGGATCCTGCGGCGGTGGAGCAGCGACGCCGCCACCGTGGCCCAGTCGCTGCTGTTCCCGGCCGGTTTCCTCGTGGCTCTTAACGTCGTCCTCGGGGATGGGGTCAAACGGGTCACCGGCCAGAGTGCGCTGTACGGCAGCGTGCCCCTGGTGTCCCTGATCGGCGCGACCTCCGGCGCCATCATCGTCGCGGTCGGCATCATGCGCGAACGGGACGAGGGGCTGTTGTCCCGGTTCTGGGTGGTGCCGTCGCACCGGGCATCCGGCCTGCTGTCGCGGCTGATCGCCGAAGGAGTCCGCATCGTCATCATCACGGCCTTCGTCATGTGCGTCGGCCTGCTGCTGGGCTTCCGCTTCACCCAGGGCCTGCCGCAGGCCGTGGCCTGGCTATTCATGCCCGCCGTATTCGGTGTGGCCTTCTCGGCAGTGGTGATGACAATCGCCTTGTATGCCCAGAACACCCTGGTGCCACAGGCTACCGAGGTCATCGCGGCGGTGATGTTCTTCTTCAGCACCGGCTTCGTCCCGTTGGATCAGTTCCCGAAATGGTTGCAACCTTTCGCCGAACATCAGCCGTGCAGCTACGTCGTTGAGGCCATGCGCGGACTGGCGATGGGCGGACCCGTGGCCAAGCCGGTCCTCGGCACGCTGCTATGGTCCGCGGGGATCGCCGCCGTTATCGCCGTCCCACTGGCGGTCGGATATCGGAGGGCCAGCAGACGTGACTGATCGCCGGGGGGTGTAGCGCACCGTGTTTCCTTCATCGGCCATCCGCAAGCTCGCGCGCAGCGAGGAGATGTTCGCCGAGACCCAGAATTTCGTTGGTCTGGGCGCCCATGTCGAGGGCCCCGTCGACATCGACGCGCTGTCGGATGCCTTCGACCTGCTGCTGCAGTCACATCCCGTGCTGGGCGGACACCTGGAGAAAGATCCCGACGGCCGCTACGAGATCGTCCTGGATGACCTGCTGCACCCCGGTATCGAGGTGATCGAACTCGACGGCCCGGATGCCCAGGCTCCCGAACCGCTGTTCGACCAGAGCGCGTCCCTGGTCCACCTGCGGGTGATCGTGCGGGATGGGCAGGCACAGCCGACCTTCTACATCCATCACAGCCTCGCCGACGGCCACCATCAGTTCAGTCTGGTGGAGGAACTGTTCGCGACCTACACCGATCTGGTCACCACCGGAAAGTCCCGGCCGTTGATCGTGCACCCCGCGCCGGACCCGATGGAGAAGGTTCTCGCCGACCGCGGCGTGGAGCGCAAAGACCGTTCCGGACTCGAGCGCATGCTCGGAGCCATGTTCGTCTATGACCTGCCCGCGTCGCGTCGCGCCGCAGCCGACGCCAACCCCGCGGTGCCACAACGTGTCCCGATGGTCTCCTGCCTGATGAGCACCGAGGAGACCGAGGCCATCGTCAATTTTTGCCGGGCCAACAAACTGGGTTTGAACGGCCTGCTGTCGGCGATCGTGCTCACCGCCGAGTGGCAGATTCGCCAAACCCCCACCATCCCGGTTCCGTATGTCTACCCCGTGGATTTGCGCTACCTGCTCTCACCGCCGGTGTCGGCGACCGAATGCACCAACCCCGTCGGGATCGCCACCTACCTCGCTGACATCCGCCGCGACACCGACATCGTCGAATTGGCCCGCGATATCAACGACACCTTCAAGA
>NZ_JBILVF010000044.1:0-22847 GCF_044370595.1 Mycobacterium sp. | reverse complement strand
TGACCGTCCCCCTCGGGTACACCCCTGTGATGTTCGTCGCACCCTTCCCCCGACGGTAAGGGGCGAAAGTCCCCCGGCCAAGGGCCTAGGGACTTTACTCAGGTAATTCACGTGCAATGAACGAGTGGATCCTGCTGGATCCCGCCCATCGGCTACAGCGCGTGAATTCCCTTGTAGACCAGTGCTGCACCGATCACCAGCAGAATCGCGGCGACCAACGCGCTGTGGTTGCGTTCCATCCACTCCTTGACCCGATTCAGCGGTGCGTCGAGCCGTTCGCCCACAACGAGATACCCCAGCGTCGGGATGGCCACCGTCGATGCCGCGAGCGCGGTGAAGATCAGCACCGCTTGCCAGGCTCCAACCCGGCCCAGGGCGGCGGTGCCGATCGCCACGCCGGCCGCGGCGCACATCGCGAACACTTTCAGGTTGGCCACCGTCAACACGATCGCCGTGAGGAAGGCCCGCCCGGGCCCCATCGAACTCATCGCGGTCATCCACTTGGGGTTGTGGGACTGCCGGTGGCGGCCGAACCAGCGGTAGAGGCCGAAGGCGATCAGCGCGGCACCGACGACGATGCGGACGTAGGGGGCCCAGGTCGGCTTGCTGTCCAGTCCGTTGTTGGACACATCGGTTCCGCCCACGAACGCCCCGGTGATCACCGCGATACCTGATATCCAGCCGGCCAGGAAGGCCAGGCTGGTGGGCCGCGGCCGCGGGGTGTGCAGCACCAGGATTCCCGGGATGATCGACAGCGGTGAAATCGCGATCACCAGCGCCAGCGGGACCAGTTCGTTGAGGCCTGAGACCACAGTGTTCACCGGGGCAACGTAGCGAATGGGTGCCCAGTCCCAAATGGGTGCCCAGTCCCAAATGGGTGCCCAGTCAAATGGGTGCCCAGTCAAATGAGTGCCCAGTCTCAGCGCTGGGCCCGGTGCAGCATCCAGGCCGGTACCCAGTGCGTCACCGGCCTGCGGTGCGCGCCGTAGGCGATGTCATAGGTCACCAGGCCCCACCACTCGCCTTGCTCGCACAGCCCCCAGCAGGTCAGCGCGCCGGTGACGACCTTGTCCATCTGCAAGCCATGCGGGTGGTAACGACCCGAGCGGTGCGGGCGGCGGGGGAAAAGTGCGCTCAAATCGACCAGCACCGGCAGTGGGGGACGCACCGGCCGGAAGGGCGGGCGCAGGGGTTGACCGTTGTACCCGATCGAGGCGAGGTCACCCATTGTTCGATCATATGTTCGACTCTGTCACGATACCGTGTGGGTTTGCCGAACAGATGCCGGAAAGATGTCAGAAGCCCCTATCGGCAACCGGCCGGCATTCACTAGACTTGAGCGGAACAGACTCAAGGTTTCCGGTGTTATATACCCAGACAAGCTTCTACCAGGAGAAATGGAGGATGTCGGAGTGGACTCGTTCAACCCGACCACCAAGACCCAGGCGGCGCTGACCGCCGCGTTGCAGGCCGCCAGTGCGGCCGGCAACCCGGAGATCCGGCCCGCCCACCTGCTGTCGGCGCTGCTCACCCAGACCGACGGCATCGCCGGCCCCTTACTTGAGGCGGTCGGGGTCAACCCGGCAACGATCCGCGCCGAGGCTCAGCGCCTCGTCGACCGGCTCCCATCGAGCAGTGGTGCGACTTCGCAGCCGCAGCTGTCGCGGGAGTCGCTGGCGGCCATCAACGCCGCCCAGCAACTGGCTACCGAGATGGATGACGAATACGTCTCCACCGAGCATCTGCTCTACGGTCTGGCCACCGGCGACTCCGACGTCGCCAAGCTCCTCACAGGAGCTGGGGCGTCGCCGCAGGCGTTGCGCGACGCCTTCGTCAAGGTCCGCGGCAGCGCCAGGGTCACCAGTGCCGACCCCGAGGCGAAGTATCAGGCGCTGGAGAAGTACTCCACCGACCTGACCGCGCGGGCCCGCGAGGGCAAGCTCGACCCGGTTGTGGGGCGCGACAACGAGATTCGCCGCGTCATCCAGGTCCTCAGTAGGCGCACCAAGAACAACCCGGTGCTGATCGGCGAACCGGGTGTCGGTAAGACCGCGATCGTGGAGGGCCTGGCCCAGCGCATCATCGACGGCGACGTTCCCGAAAGCCTGCGCGACAAGACCGTCATCTCCCTGGACCTCGGGTCCATGGTGGCCGGCGCGAAGTACCGCGGCGAATTCGAGGAACGCCTCAAGGCCGTGCTCGACGAGATCAAGGAATCCGCCGGCCAGATCATCACGTTCATCGACGAGTTGCACACCATCGTCGGTGCCGGTGCCACCGGTGAGGGCGCGATGGACGCCGGCAACATGATCAAGCCCATGCTGGCCCGCGGTGAACTGCGACTGGTCGGCGCCACCACACTCGACGAGTACCGCAAGTACATCGAGAAGGACGCCGCCCTGGAGCGCCGCTTCCAGCAGGTGTTCGTCGGCGAGCCGTCGGTGGAGGACACCGTCGGCATCCTGCGCGGCCTCAAGGACCGCTACGAGGTTCACCACGGCGTGCGGATCACCGATTCCTCGCTGGTCGCCGCCGCGACGCTGTCCGACCGGTACATCACCAGCCGGTTCCTGCCGGACAAGGCCATCGACCTGGTCGACGAGGCCGCCTCCCGGCTGCGCATGGAGATCGACTCCCGCCCCGTCGAGGTCGACGAGGTCGAGCGTCTGGTGCGCCGCCTGGAGATCGAGGAGATGGCGCTTGAAAAGGAGGAGGACGCCGCCTCCAAGGAACGGCTGGAGAAGCTGCGTGCCGAACTGGCCGACCAGAAGGAGAAGCTGGCCGAGCTGACCACCCGGTGGCAGAACGAGAAGAGCGCCATCGACGTCGTCCGCGAGATCAAGGAGCAGCTGGAGGACCTGCGCGGCGAGGCCGACCGGGCCGAACGCGACGGCGACCTGGCCAAGGCCGCCGAGCTGCGCTACGGCCGCATCCCGGAATTGGAGAAGAAGCTCGACGCCGCAGTGCCTTTGGCCGCCGGCCAGGGCTCAGCCCGCGAGGGCGTCATGCTCAAGGAGGAGGTGGGTCCCGACGACATCGCCGATGTGGTGGCGGCCTGGACCGGCATTCCGGCCGGCCGGCTGCTGGAGGGCGAGACCGCCAAGCTGCTGCGCATGGAAGACGAACTGGGCAGGCGGGTCATCGGCCAGCGCAAGGCCGTGGCCGCGGTGTCTGATGCGGTCCGTCGGACCCGCGCCGGCGTCGCCGACCCCAACCGGCCCACCGGATCGTTCCTGTTCCTCGGCCCCACCGGCGTCGGCAAGACCGAATTGGCCAAGGCGCTGGCCGATTTCCTCTTCGACGACGAGCGCGCCATGGTCCGCATCGACATGAGCGAGTACGGCGAAAAGCACTCCGTAGCAAGACTTGTCGGTGCCCCTCCCGGCTACATCGGCTATGACCAGGGCGGTCAGCTCACCGAGGCGGTGCGCCGTCGGCCCTACACGGTGGTGCTGTTCGACGAGGTCGAGAAGGCACACCCGGATGTGTTCGACGTGTTGCTGCAGGTCCTCGACGAGGGACGGCTCACCGACGGCCAGGGCCGCACGGTGGATTTCCGTAACACCATCCTGATCCTGACCTCCAACCTCGGTTCCGGGGGAGACCAGGAGCAGGTCATGGCGGCGGTGCGCGCGGCGTTCAAGCCCGAGTTCATCAACCGCCTCGATGATGTGTTGATCTTCGACGCACTGTCGGCCGAGGAACTGGTCCAGATCGTCGACATCCAGCTGTCCCAACTGCAGAAGCGGCTGGCCCAGCGGCGCCTGGACCTGCAGGTGTCGCTGCCGGCCAAGGAATGGCTGGCCCAGCGCGGGTTCGATCCGGTCTACGGTGCCCGCCCGCTGCGCCGACTGGTGCAGCAGGCCATCGGTGACCAACTGGCCAAGATGCTGTTGGCCGGGGAGGTCCACGACGGCGACGTCGTGGGAGTCAACGTCTCCCCGGACGGCGACTCGCTGATCCTGGGCTGAGATCCTGGGCTGAGGCTGGGCCCGTCAATGGAGGCAACCGTCCCCGCACGCCCCGGGCGTGTCGGGGGCGTGTGCGTCTGCTCGCGAGACAACGGTGACCCGGTTGTGACCTGCTCGGAATCTGTGTCAAGGGCAGTCAACGGTTAGGCTACGTCCGATGGTTCCGTTCTGGTTCACACTGTCCGCACTCTGCTTCGTGGGTGCGGGCGTCCTGCTGTACATCGAGGTGGGACGCCGCCGCGGCCTCGGCCGCCGGCGCAAGTCCTGGGCCCGCTCGCACGGCTTCGACTACGAAGAGGAATCAACCGAGATCGTGGACCGCTGGAAGCGCGGTGTGATGTCGACGGTCGGCGAGGCCAGCGCCCGCAACGTGGTTCTCGGCCAGATCCGTGGTGAGGCGGTCTACGTCTTCGATGTCGAGGACGTCGCCACCGTGATCGCCCTGCACCGCAAGATCGGCACCAACATCGTCTTGGACCTGCGACTTAAGGGCATCAAGGAACCTCGCGAGAGCGATGTGTGGCTGCTCGGCGCTATCGGCCCCCGGATGATGTACTCCAACAACCTCGATGCGGCGCGCCGGGCGTGCGACCGGCGGATGGTGACCTTCGCCCACACTGCGCCGGACTGCGCCGAGATCATGTGGAACGAGCAGAACTGGACTCTGCTGGCCATGCCGATCTCCTCCACCAGGGCCGAATGGGACGAGGGCCTGCGCGCCGTTCGTCAGTTCAATGACCTGCTGCGGGTACTGCCGCCCATCCCGGCTCAGGTCGCCGCGACGCAGTCGGTCCGCCGGATCCCCGAACCCGGTCACCCGCAGGCCCTGCCCCCCGGCCGCAGCGAGGCGCCGCCACTGCTGCGCCCGCAGCAACCGCGCACCGGCGCCGAGGCGCCCAACTACCTGACCTGATCAGGTCGCTAGGGTGGCGGGGTGAGAAGACCCGTAGCACTGATCACCGGCCCCACCTCGGGCCTGGGCGAGGGCTACGCGCGCCGCTTCGCCCGCGACGGCCACGACCTGGTGCTGGTGGCCCGCGATGTTGACCGCCTGGTGAAGCTGGCGGCCGAACTGCGTGCCGCCCACCGCGTCGACGTCGAGGTGGTGCCGGCCGACCTGGCCCTGGCCGCCGACCGCGAGCGGGTAGCCGAACGGCTCGCCGCCGGGGTTCAGGTGCTGGTCAACAACGCCGGACTGGGCACCTCCGGGGAATTCTGGGACACCGACCTGGCCGTGCTGCAGCACCAACTCGACGTCAACGTCACCGCGGTGATGCAACTGACCCGGGCGGCGTTACCCCCGATGCTCGCCGCCCGTACCGGAACGGTGATCAACATCGCCAGCGTGGCCGGTCTGCTGCCCGGACGCGGATCGACCTACTCCGCCTCCAAAGCGTGGGTGGTGTTCTTCTCCGAGGGTCTGGCCAACGGACTGGCCGGTACCGGGGTAGGCATGCACGTGGTGTGTCCGGGCTACGTGCACACCGAATTTCATCAGCGCGCCGGAATCGAGATGGATTCGATGTCCGGGCCGATGTGGCTGCGCGTCGATGACGTGGTCGATGTAAGCCTTGCCGATGTCGCCAAGGGCAAGGTCATGAGTATCCCCGGGATGCAGTACAAGGCGCTGGCAGTCGCCGGCCGGTTGATTCCACGCGGTGTGGTTCGCGCCGCGGTGAACAAGATAGGACGGGGCAGTGGCCGCACCTGAACTCACTGGATCTGATGGCGAGGCTCCTCGCCTCGACGTCGAAGCACGCACCGAACTGGCCGGCCTGGTCCGTGACCTGTCAGTGGTGTTCGGACGCGTGACGTTGTCCTCCGGCAAGGAGGCCGACTACTACGTCGACCTGCGTCGCGCGACCCTGCACCACAAGGCCGCCCCGCTGATCGGCCGACTGATGCGTGAACTCACCGCTGACTGGGACTACGTGGCCGCGGGCGGTCTCACCATGGGAGCCGACCCGGTGGCGTGCGCCCTCATGCATGCCCCCGGTCGGCCCATCGACGCGTTCGTGGTGCGCAAGGCGTTGAAAAGCCATGGGATGCAACGCCTCATCGAGGGTGCGGACGTGGCCGGTCAACGGGTCCTGGTGGTCGAGGACACCAGCACCACCGGCGGTTCAGCGTTGACGGCTGTCCGTTCCGTGCGTGACGCGGGCGCCACGGTGGTCGGCGTCGCCACGGTCGTCGACCGCGCCACCGGAGCGGCCGAGGCGATCGAGGCCGAGGGGGTGCCGTACCGATCCATTCTCGGACTGGCCGACCTCGGCCTCGACAATGGATGACAACCCTGACACCGGCACTCCCTGGGATGAGGTCGTCGACGTCGTCTGTGTAGGCAACAGCCCTGGGGTGTTGGCCTATGCGATCTGTTGCCAAGCGGCCGATCTCGATGTGCTGCGGGTCGATCCGCCCGCCGAACAGGACCAACAGACAGCGGCCTGGTATTCGGCCATGGCCGAGGATCTCGCCGCGTCGACACTGAGTCCAGGGTGGGAAACCACACCCGAAGACCGCCCAGCTTTCAGTTTCGCGCGACTGGTCCCCCCTGCCGAACCCACCGGCAGGAGGGTGGCATTGGAACCCTTCATCGGCGAGCATCTTCGGCAGTGGTCCGCCCGCTGTGTCCGATCACCGCTCGGGGTGATGTTCACCCAGGTCCCGGACCTCCTCGGTCCGATGCGCACCGAAGACGGGCAGCCCGTCACCGCGGCTTTCATCGGCGCCTTCCACGGCGGCGGTGCAAGCCTGCCTGCCTGGCTGTCGCACCGGGCGGATGAGGTGGGCATGCTTGAGCCGGAAAACGGTTCTGCCACCATGGTTTTCCAAGCCGGGCGAGTCGCGGGGGTGCAACTCGACGACGGATCGCTGGTTGCGGCGACCGGTGGGCTGGTATTGCCGGTCAGCGCTGCGGCCTCCCACGATCCGGCTCCGCCGGACGCCGCCGCGGGCGACCTCACAGTGGGCATTGTCGGTCGTCCGGCCGGCCGGTTCGCCATGGTGGACCTGGTGCGCCGATGACCGGAGATCAATCCGGCCCCACCGAGTGGTCCACCGGAGCCCCCGGTGTCGGCCCGTGGGCCGACACGCACCCCGGCCGGCCCGCTGAGGATCCGCGCTACGACCCGGAACTGCTCGAACACGGCGACTCCCGCAATGTCGTTGACAGCTACCGGTATTGGCGTCGGGAGGCCATCGTCGCCGACATCGACTGCCGCCGGCACCGTCTGCATGTGGCGATCGAGAACTTTGGGAACGACGCCAACATCGGGGCGGTCGTGCGCACCGCCAACGCCTTCGCGGTGCATACCGTCCACATCGTCGGGCGGCGCCGCTGGAACCGCCGCGGCGCCATGGTCACCGACCGCTACCAGCACCTGGCCCACCACGACACCACCGAGGAACTCCTGGCCTTCGCCGCGGACGCGGGTCTGCGGGTGGTCGCGGTCGATAACGTTCCCGGCGCGGTGCGACTGGAACAGACCGCCCTGCCCCGGGACTGCTTGCTGATTTTCGGCCAGGAGGGCCCGGGTATCTCGTCGGCCGCCACGTCCGGAGCGGAGTTGACGGTCTCGATTGCGCAGTTCGGTTCGACTCGAAGTGTCAACGCCGCGGTCGCCGCCGGAATTGCCATGCACACCTGGATCAGGCAATGGTCCGACTTGACGCAGGCCTGGTAGGGCAGGATTGCCCACCATGGACCAGCAATGGAGGAACCGGGCGGCCAGCGCCGAGGCTGCCATCGCCACCCGTCACCTGCGGAAGTTGCTGCAGGTGCCCGGCACCCAACTGGGCGTGGTGGGTTGGCCGCCCACGGCCAAGGATCTGACCTTCGCCACCTGGCACTACTGGTGGCAGTCCCACTTGCTGGACACCCTGGTCGACGCCGAGGTCCGCGACCCCGCACCGGAGCGGGTGGAGAAGATCAAGCGTCAGATCCGCGGGCATTTCACCCGCAACAACGGCCGATGGACCAACAGCTACTACGACGACATGGCCTGGCTTGCCCTGGCGCTGGAACGCGCCGGCCGGTTGGCCGGCGTTCCCAACCCCAAGGCGCTGGAGACGTTATCCGGCCAACTGGTCAAATCCTGGTCCCCGCAGTCCGGCGGCGGGATCCCCTGGCGCAAGCAGGACCAGTTCTTCAACGCGCCGGCTAACGGCCCGGCCGGCATCTTCCTGGCCCGGTACGGCAACGTCGAGCGTGCCGCGGCGATGGCGGACTGGATCGACGGGACCCTGATCGACCCCGACACGCATCTGGTGTTCGACGGGATCAAGGACGGTTCACTGGTGCGCGCCCAGTACACCTACTGTCAGGGTGTGGTGGTCGGTCTGGAGACCGAACTGGCCGTCCGCACCGGCGATCCCCGCCACGCCGCACGGGTGCGCAGGCTGGTCCCGGCCATCGCCGAACATATGACCGCCGACGGGGTGCTGCGCGGCGCCGGGGGTGGTGATGGCGGTCTGTTCGCCGGGATCACCGCCCGCTACCTCGCCCTGGCCGCCAACGAACTGCCCGGTGATACGCCCGAGGACGTCGCCGCCCGCGACGCCGCCCGCGACGTCGTGCTGGCTTCCGCCCGCGCTGCCTGGGACAACCGACAGGACGTCGACGGGCTGCCGCTGTTCGGGGCGTTTTGGAACCGGACCGCTGTGCTGCCACGCGCCGCGGAGGGCGCCGGCAAGTCCGTCGACGGTGCGGTCGCCGAATCGACGGCCCCGGAACGTGACCTTTCGGTGCAGGTTTCCGGTTGGATGCTGATGGAGGCGGCGCACACTGTCTCCTGACGGTCGCACCCCGATGACCTCATCACCGATAGAGATCACGGATATAGTCGGCGCGAGCCCGCGACCGCAGAAGGAGAACGCGATCCGATGAAAAACCTCACCGCGATGACGAGCGCGGGATTGATCGTTGCCGCGCTGGCCGGCTGCGCCCCCACGACCGAGAAGGCATCGACCGAGACGGCCCCGGCGACGCCGACGGTGTGGACCGGTTCGCCGGCGCCGGCCCATAGTGGCGGTCACGGTGGCGGTCACGGCAAGGCGAGCGAAGCGGCGGCCGGAGCGCCCGAAGGTAGCGCCACCCTGCACAGGTACATCGTCGACAACAAGATCGCCGAAGCGCCGTTCAAGGCCGATGAGCCCGGCACCCCGGCCATCAGCTTTCCACTTCCGCCGGATTGGAGGCCGGCCGGTGACCGGACACCGGAGTGGGCATACGGCGCGATCGTCTACGACAAAGCCAAGGACCCGAAGGATCCGCCGTTCGTGTACGCGATCGCCTCGAAGCTGACCGGCGACGTCGATCCGGAGAAGATCCTGGAATATGCCCCCACTCAGCTCAACGAGTTGCCCGAGTTCAAGCCGGTCGAAGGGCCGCCCGAGCGCAGCAAGTTCGACGGGTTCGAGTCCATCGATTACGTCGGCACCTACGTCTGGGAGGGCAAGCCCCGCGCCGTCGGCCAACAGACCATCGTGATCCCCGGCAAGGACGGGGTGTTCGTCCTGCAATTGAACGGTGAGGCGCCCAAGGGTCAGGAGCAGGTCGTCATCGACGCGGCCAGGATCATCCGCGAGAAGACCACGATCACCCTCCCGTCCTGACCGCCTGAATAAACTGACACCGACACGGAGAACCTCCATGACATTGCGATTCACGTCTTCTCGACTTCTCGCGACGGCGGCACTCGGCGGTGCCCTGCTGGCCGGGCCGATCGTCGGCGCCTCCCTCGCGCCGGCCGCGCCGTGCCCGGGCGGGCAGTGGTCCGACCCCATCACCGGGGTGTGCTGGTCGCAGAACTCGCCGAGCAACAGCTATGGCGGGTCGGGCAACATCCCGTGCCTGCCGGGCCGGCTGGGGCTGTGCCTGGGAGCCCTGCAGAACACGCCGATCCCCGGCGCCACGCTTCCGGGCCCCAACCCCAACGGCACCTGGCCCTAGGCGTCGACTGCTTAGGTCTCCTCGGGTAGCGCGCCGCGGCGGCGCAGCACATTTCGGCCGACCGCGGTGATTCCCGGCAGGATCGACAAGAACACGATCAGCAGGATCACCAGCTCGAAGTTGTTCTTGACGAACGGCACATTTCCCAGGAAGTAACCCAGCGCCGTCATTCCGGAGCCCCACAGGATGCCGCCGATGATGTTGTAGCTGAGGAACACCGGGTAGCTCATGTAGGAGACCCCGGCCAGGACCGGTGCGTAGGTGCGAACGATCGGGACGAAGCGGGCCAGGATGATCGTCTTGGGGCCGTGTCGCTCAAAAAAGGCATGCGACTCCTCGACGTAGCGTTTCTTGAAGAACCGCGAATCCTCCTTGTCGAACAGCGCCGGACCGATACGCCTACCGATGTAGTAGGCGCACTGATCGCCCAGGATCGCCACCACCGGAACCGTGAAAACCAGCACCCAGATGTTCACCGGGGCGTTGGGTGCTGCTGCCAGCAACCCGCCGGTGAACAACAGCGAGTCGCCGGGCAGCAGCGGAAACAGCAGGCCCGTCTCGATGAAGACGATGATCAGGATGCCGGGCAGCACCGCTGAGGCGAACAACCCGCCCTCGCCCAGCCAGTACATCGGGTCCAGGATGCCCGGCAGGGCTGCAACGGTGGTGGTCATGACGCCCCAAGATACCGGTGCCGTTTGACATACTTCCTCCAAGACGTACCCGATCAGCCGGAAGGACGGTCCATGCCCATCGCCACCCCCGAGGTCTACGCGGAGATGCTGGACCGCGCTAAGGAGCATTCGTTCGCGTTTCCGGCCATCAACTGCACCTCTTCGGAGACCATCAACGCCGCGATCAAGGGCTTCGCCGACGCCGGAAGTGACGGCATCATCCAGTTTTCGACCGGGGGTGCCGAATTCGGCTCCGGTCTTGGGGTCAAGGACATGGTCGTCGGGGCGGTCGCGTTGGCGGAGTTCGCCTACGTCATCGCAGCGAGGTATCCGATCACGGTCGCGTTGCACACCGACCATTGCCCGAAGGACAAGCTGGACACCTATGTCCGTCCGCTGTTGGCCATCTCGGCCGAACGGGTGCGGGCCGGCAAGGACCCGCTGTTCCAGTCACACATGTGGGACGGTTCGGCGGTGCCGATCGACGAGAACCTCGCGATCGGCCAGGAGCTCCTCAAGCACGCCGCAGCGGCCAAGATCATCCTGGAGGTCGAGATCGGCGTGGTCGGCGGCGAGGAGGACGGCGTCGAGGCGGAGATCAACGAAAAGCTCTACACCAGTTCGGAGGACTTCGAGAAGACCGTCGACGCCCTCGGTGCCGGGGAGAACGGCCGGTACCTGCTGGCGGCGACATTCGGCAACGTCCACGGTGTCTACAAGCCGGGCAACGTCAAGCTCAAGCCCGAGGTGCTCGCCGAGGGTCAGCGGGTGGCCGCGGCCAAACTCGGACTGGCAGACGGTGCCAAGCCGTTCGATTTCGTGTTCCACGGCGGGTCCGGGTCGCTGAAGTCCGAGATCGAGGACTCGCTGCGCTACGGCGTGGTCAAGATGAACGTCGACACCGACACCCAGTACGCCTTCAGCCGGCCTATCGTGGGGCATATGTTCAGCAACTACGACGGGATGCTGAAAATCGACGGCGAGGTCGGCAACAAGAAGGTTTACGATCCGCGCAGCTATATGAAGAAGGCCGAAGCCGGGATGTCTGAGCGGGTGGTCGAGGCCTGCAACGATCTGCGCAGCACCGGGCGGAGCGTTTCGGCTGGCTGAGCGCACGGCCCGGGCACCTCGACGCCGGGTGCTACTGGGCGTCATCGCTGCGGCGGTCACGCTGGCCCTCGGGCTGCTCGTAGGGCAACTGCGCAGCGGGGGGACGCCGTCTGACTGCGACACCGTTCGGGATCTGATCGCCTACAACAGCACGTTCAGTGAGCAGACCAAAACCTCGGCCCAGACCGACAATCCCGAACTGTTGACGGTCGAGCAGTACCGCCAGTGGGCGGACGCGATCCAGGCCTACGCGGGCAAGCTGAGTGATCCCGCGTTGGCTGCCTGGGCGCGGACAGCGGCTGAACGCGCCGCGAAGACCGCTGATCTGGTCCCGAGGTACCGGGCCAAGCCCAACGACGACGCCATCGCGCGGGAGTACGCCGGGATCGGCATCGAATACGGCAATGCGATCAAGAAGTTGGAATACGCCTGCCTGCAGCGCAAATGATGCGCAACTCTAGGACGACTGGCAGATTTTCCATTGCCCGTCGCGCAACTGCAGATCGAAGCTGCGGACGGACGTGGTACCGGGGTCGAAGGCCATATAGGAGATGACGTTGGCCTCGGCGTGATCGCCGTTGACCACCACCTGGTCGATGCTGGCGACCACCGGATACTGCTTCGCCGCGGATACCCGGGCATAAGCGTCCGACCACGCGGCGTCGTCATAGTTGACGTAGGTCTGCCGGGTCTGGCCACAGGTGACGTCACGCAACGTGGCCAAATCCCCGTTGCGGACCGCGGCGTCGAAGCTTTCGATGGTCGACCGCACTGCGTTCTCCCGTGCAGCCTTGGCCTCCGAACGCTTGAACAGCACCAAACCCACGATTGCCGCGGCGAGGAGCGCGGCGACCAGCAGCAGGATCGGGATCAGCCAGCTCGGACGTTGCGGTGCGCCCGGCGCAATGGCCCGCCGGCCCGTGCGGCGGACCCGTGAGCCGGAGCCGTACGACTGCGCCGGCATCGTAATGAATTCGGTCTCATCGTCGGGAACCCGATCGATGATCTGAGTGTATCCAGCGTCGAAACCGGGTGCGGTGTAACGACGTGCGTCGTGCAACCCCTGCCCTGACGCTGACAAGCCGGCTTCGGCGGGGAGCTCGATCACCTCCGTCACCGGATCGGTGTCGGCCGCGGGCGCGTAGGCCCGAGCGTCCTTGGTGTCCGAGGCGCCATCCTCGGGGCCGGTCCCTGACGGGTTCGACATGGCCTGCTGCAATCCCTCCTGGTGCTGTTCACCCCGACCCTAGCGGGTGGCCCCGACTCCCGGCGGTCCGCAACTCGGTGGGCACCGGCACAATGTGGTCATGACTTCATTCGGCGATCTTCTTGGGCCCCCACCGGTGCTGCTGCCCGGCGACAGCGAGGCTGAAGCGGCACTGGAGGCCGGGGAGAATCCGGCCATCGTGGCCGCCGCGCACCCGGCCGCTTCGGTGGCCTGGGCTCATCTGGCCGAGGAGGCGTTGGACGCCGACAAGGCGATCACCGCCTACGCCTACGCCCGGACCGGCTACCACCGCGGTCTGGACCAGTTGCGCCGCAACGGCTGGAAAGGCTTCGGGCCGGTGCCCTACGCCCATGAGCCCAACCGCGGTTTTCTGCGTTGCGTGGCGTCCTTGGCCCGGGCCGCCGACGCCATCGGCGAGACAGCCGAGTTCGAACGGTGCCGGGATCTTCTCGACGATTGCGATCCGGCCGCGCGGGTTGAATTGGGTGTGGCTTAGAGGTCGGTCTGCTCCGGGCAGTTGGCCGCCGAACCCGGCGGCTCAAGCTGCACGGTGGCGTGGCCCAGACCGCGGGCGGACAGCACCGCACGGGCGTCGTCGAGGACGCCCGATCGACCGTCGGTGGTCAGATGTGCGGTCGCCATATCCCGGCCGGGGACCAGGGTCCAGACATGCAGATCGTGCACTTCGGTCACCCCGTCCACGGCGGCCAGCGCCGCCCGAAGTTCGTCGACGTCGACGTGTTTAGGGGACGACTCGGACAGGATGCGCAGCGCCGCGCGGGCCAGGGAGACCGCGCGTGGCAGGACCCACAACGCGACCAGGACCGCGACGACGGTGTCGGCGTAGGGCCACCGTGTCGTCACCGTGACGATGCCGGCGATGAGCACACCGACGCTGCTGACCGCATCGGCCAGCACCTCCATGTAGGCGCCCTTGACCGCCAGGCTGCTCTCGGAATGGGACCGAAGCAGCAGCACCACAACGATATTGGCGAGCAGGCCGGCCAGCGCCACCAGGATCATGGGCCAACCGGGGATATCCGGGGCCTGCCCCAACCGCTCGATGGCCTCATAGAGGATGAACACCGCAACGCCCAACAGCAGCACGGCGTTGGCGACTGCGGTGAACACCTCCGCGCGATGCCACCCGTAGGTGCGGGACGCCGACTTCGATCCGCGCCGGGCCATCATCAGCGCGGCCAACCCCATGAACAAGGCCACCAGATCGGTCAACATGTGGCCGGCGTCGGCGAGCAGCGCCAGTGACCCGATGGCCAGCGCGGTGGTCAACTCGATCACGAAGAACACACCCAGCACCGCTGAGGCGGTGACCATCCGGCTGACGCGGGAATCGGCACCACCGTGGCTGTGTCCGGCTCCCATGGCTGGAATATAGGCAGCCCCGAGAACTGGGAGCAAGACAGCAAGGGTGATTGATGCCTGCGACTTACGGCCTCGGTTAGTGGGTACCTAAGGCCCTATGGAGGCCTGCCGCCGGGCCGATACCGTGAAGGACAGTGCGGCAGCGGCGAGGGGGGTCCGCTGCCGCACAATCTTTCGGCCGCTTCGGAGACGCCCTGTCAGGGCCGCCCTGTCTAGAGCCAGGCCGACCAGAACCGGGTCAACTCGCCGCCGACCATGGCCAGCCCGCCGGGAACGCCGGAAAGATCGAAGAGCCCGAATACCGCCGCGAAGAACCATTTATTGAGCCCGGGGACCAGCAGCAGCACCAGCAGGATCAGAAACCCGAACTGCTTAGCCGGTTCCAAGGCACGCTGAGTCGCCGGGCTCAGGTGGGGCTCCAACGCCGCGAAACCGTCCAGGCCGGGGACGGGCAGCAGATTCAGTACCAGTGCGGTCAACTGAAGGAAGCCGAGGAAGGCGACGCCGGACCAGAAGACGGCGTGGTCCCGGTCGAAGAACAACCGCACCGAGGCCAGTAACGCGACCGCCAGAACCAGGTTGGCGAAGGGGCCGGCGAGGCTGACGATGGTGCGCTGGCGCGGCGTCATGTAACCGGTCTGCAGGTAGACCGCACCGCCAGGAAGTCCGATACCGCCCAGCGCGATGAACAGCAGAGGCAAACCCAGGGACAGCAGCGGGTGGGAGTACTTCAGTGGGTTCAGCGTCAGATAGCCCCGGACCGCCACGTCGTGGTCGCCGAAGCGCCAGGCGGTATAGGCGTGGCCGAACTCGTGCAGACACAGCGAGACGACCCAGCCGCCGATGACGAAGATGAACACCCCGGCCCGGCCCATCACGCTGGACGACAGGCCCGCCGTCCACGCCATCACGCCGCCGACGGCGGTCAGCGCCAGCAGGGCCAGGAATACCGGGCTGGGGCGCACCGACTGGTGCAGTGGGCGAATACTCACGCGATCGAAGGTACGCCAACCAGCGGTGCGAATATGGGATCGTTGGGCACATGCGACCGCCTTCGCTGCCGGCGCCCGGAGTGTTGTCGCCGATTTTCGGCGGCCTGTACGCCGCCGCGTATGGAGTCGGTGGTCAGCAGTTGGTGTCCCAAGTCGTCCGCCGGGTCGGGCCGGTGGTGGCCCTGCCGGTCCTGGGCTACGGGCCGGTCGTGGCCGTCGCCGACCCGGCTCTGGTCAAGCAGGTGTTCGCCGCGAAACCCGATGTGCTGCTCGGCGGCGAGGGAGTCGGCCCGGCCGCAGCGATCTACGGACGCCGGTCGATGTTCGTCCAAGAGGAACCCGAGCACCTGCGCCGCCGCAAGCTGCTCACTCCGCCGCTGCACGGACACGTTCTGGACAGTTACGTACCGATCATCACCGAGGCCACCCGCGCCGCCATGTCCCGGTGGCCGGTGGGTCAACCGATGCGGATGTTGGAGGCAGCGCGCGAACTCACCCTCGAGGTGATCGTGCGGATCATGTTCGGCGTCGCGGGCGACGACCCCGACGAGGTTGCCCGCCTGGGTGCGCCCTTCGACGACCTGCTGGTGCTGGCGATCTCCGAAGAGACCCCGGTCCGCTACGCGGCCCGCCGACTGGGCGCGCTCCGGCTATGGGGGCGGCTGCGCGGTATCAACCGCCGCATCGACGAGGTGCTCATGCCGCTGATCGCCGCTCGTCGCGCCGACCCCCAGCGCCAGGCCGGTATCCTCGGCATGCTCGTCGACGCCCGCACCGAGGACGGCGATGGCTTGTCGGACAGCGAGATTCGTGACGATCTGGTTACTCTGGTGCTGGCCGGGCATGAGACGACGGCCACCACCCTGGCCTGGGTGATCGACCTGCTGCTGCACCATTGCGAAGCTGTGGAACGAGTGCGTAGCGAAGCGGAATCAGGTGAGACCACCTACACCGAGGCGGTGATCAACGAGACGTTGCGGCTGTGGCCGCCGGCTCCGATCACCGGCCGGATGACCGCCGGACGTTACCAACTCGGGGACTACACGCTGGAGCCCGGCACCCGGATCGTCCTGCTGCTCGATGCGGTCAACCGCGACCCGGACAGCTACCCCGATCCGGGGCAGTTCCGGCCCGAGCGGTTCCTGGGTGCCCGGCCCCCGGCGCACGCCTGGATTCCGTTCGGCGGCGGCGTCAAACGCTGCATCGGCGCCGCTTTTGCGATGTGCGAGTTGGTCACCGTGCTGCACACGCTGCTGCGGGAGGGCCGGCTTGAGCCGGTCAGCCCCCGCCCGGACGGCCCACCCTGGCGGGCGGCCCCGGTCCTGGTGCCGCGCCACGGCACCCGGGTGCGGTTCTGGCCCGGGGAGCAGCGTCGAGGGGCCGACGTCAGGACCGGTTCGGTTGCCAGCCCGGTCCGCGGAAAAGGAGACCGGCCGCGTCGCGCCAGTTCCGCGCTGTCATCACCGGAGCTGTGATCGGCGGCGATCTCCTAGCTCAGCCGACCCGCAGCCAGCCCGTGGTGTGGCGGTAGAACGTCGACCGCTTGACTTCACGCGGCCCCGGCACGCCGTCTCGCACCAACCGCGCGCCGGTGGTACCCAACTGGGCGGCCCGGCCGCTGACCCACCGCCGGCGACGCCCGTCCAGCAATGCGGCCCGAAGGCCGGGCATGGTGGACGTCGGCTCGATGCGCACCCCGGCGACATCGCCGTCGAAGAGCACCGTGTCATCGACCACCGCCTCGCCGCAGATCGTCGCGGCACCGTCCGGGGGCAGCCAGTGCGCGGAGCCGACCAGCGCGGTGCCGGTGTCGTCGCGGATCAGCGGAACCCGTTGCGCGGCGGCCCTCGTCGCACGCTGAGCCGACAGTAAACCGCGCGCGTGGGCGACCTCGACGTCGAGTCGGTCCAGGCGCAGCAGCCGGGTCAGGACAGCGGACACGTCGGCCTCGGCTCCGACGATGACCACCCGTCGGGCCTCCGCTAGTGCCTCGTCGACGGCTCCGGGCTCCCCGGCGTCCAGGCACCGCAGTGACCCCAGCGCCCGCGGCACCGGGTACTCGCCGAATCGCAACACGTTGATCTGGGACTTCATCGGGGCCACGCTCCGATAGGGTAGGACACCGGCTGGACACAATAAGCCAGGATCGGAGCGGGGTCAGCCATGCCGGCAATAGTGCTCATCGGCGCCCAGTGGGGCGACGAGGGCAAGGGGAAGGCCACCGATTTGCTCGGTGGCAGGGTTCAGTGGGTGGTGCGCTACCAGGGCGGTAACAACGCCGGGCACACCGTGGTACTGCCGACGGGGGAGAACTTCGCACTGCACCTGATCCCGTCGGGAATCCTGACCCCGGGCGTGACCAACGTGATCGGCAACGGCGTGGTCGTCGACCCCGGTGTCCTGCTCACCGAGCTGCGCGGTCTCAACGACCGCGGTGTGGACACCTCCGGGCTGTTGATCTCTGCGGATGCCCATCTGCTGATGCCCTACCACGTCGCCATCGACAAGGTCACCGAGCGCTATCTGGGTAACAAGAAGATCGGCACCACCGGACGCGGTATCGGTCCGTGCTACCAGGACAAGATCGCCCGGATCGGCATCAGAGTTGCCGACGTCGCCGACCCCGACCTGCTGGCCGCCAAGATCGCCGCGGCGCTGGACTTCAAGAACCAGGTCCTGGTGAAGATCTACAACCGCAAAGCTCTGGACCCCCACGAGATCACCGACACGCTGCTGGCCCAGGCCGAGGGCTTCGCTCACCGCATCGCCGACACCCGACTGCTCCTCAACGCTGCCCTGGAGTCCGGTCAGACCGTGCTGCTGGAGGGTTCGCAGGGCACCCTGCTCGACGTCGACCACGGCACCTATCCCTACGTCACGTCCTCCAACCCCACCGCGGGCGGCGCGGCCGTCGGGTCCGGGATCGGGCCGACCCGCATCACCACCGTGTTGGGGATTCTCAAGGCCTACACGACCCGGGTGGGATCTGGCCCGTTCCCCACCGAGTTGTTCGACGAGCACGGCGAGTACCTGGCCAAGACTGGCGGTGAGGTGGGGGTTACCACCGGGCGGCGTCGCCGATGCGGGTGGTTCGACGCGGTCATCGCCCGCTATGCCACCCGCGTCAACGGCATCACCGACTACTTCCTGACCAAACTCGACGTGCTGTCGTCCTTGCAGACGGTCCCGGTGTGCGTCGGCTACGCGATAGACGGCAAACGCACCGACGACATGCCGATGACCCAGAGCGACATCGCCCGCGCGGTGCCGGTCTACGAGGAACTGCCCGGCTGGTGGGAGGATATCTCCTCAGCGCGCGAGTTCGACGATCTACCGGCCAAGGCGCGCGACTACGTCCTGCGGCTCGAAGAGCTTGCCGGAGCACCGGTTTCGTGCATCGGCGTTGGTCCTGGGCGGGATCAGACCATCGTGCGCCGCGACGTTCTGAGTCCGCCCGAGTGACCGACCCCCGCGAACTCGACCCGGACTACGACACCCGCGGCGACACCCGCGGCGGTTTTCCGAGGTTCCAGGTGCTCGACGAGCCCCCGGGTTTCGGGCGGTTCGTCGCGGCGATGCGGCGCGCCCAGGACCTCGCAGTCGCATGCGACGTGCCGGACTGGAACTGCGCCGCCGACCGTGTCGAGGACCTCATCGGCTATCTCGCTCCGCACGAGAGGCCAGGCGGGGCGGCCCCGGCCGGCCGGGTCGCCAGCCTGCCCGGTGCCGGCAGTGTGCTGATGCCGCCATGGCAGATTCGCGACTTCAGCCCCGAGGCCGTCGAGGTCGGTGTGCAGTTCAGCCGCTACCACGTCGGCGGTAACAACGCCGTACACGGCGGCATCGTGGCGATGATGTTCGACGTGATGTGCGGGATCACCATCCACGCCGTCAACCGGCCGATCAGCCGCACCGCCTTCCTGCACGTCGACTACCGCAACATCACCCCGATCGACGTGCCGCTGACCATGCGCGGCTGGGCGTCGAAAATCGAGGGCCGTAAGACGTTCGTCAATGCTGAACTCACCGACCCGGAAGGCACACTCCTGGCCGAGGCCAACGGTCTGATGGTGCAGTTGCTGCCCGGTCAGCCCTAAATCTGCCACGATGGCCGGGTGGCCGATAAGTCGACAACACTTCACAAGCTGACCACCCCCCGCGCTGCCGCACTGGCCGGCGTGCTTTTCGCGGTGCTTTTCGGCCTGGCCATCGTGCTGATCCGCAGCTCGCTGCCGGAGGGCGCCCAGCCCGGCTCGCAATGGCTCGAGGCCGGCAACGACAAGATCCGGCTGGCCTCCCAACTCATGCCCTTCGCCGGCATCAGCTTCCTCTGGTTCATCGGCGTGGTCCGGGCCAATCTCGGCCGATACGAGGACAAGTTCTTCTCCACCGTGACCCTGGGTAGCGGGTTGCTGTTCCTGGCCATGATGTTCGCCTCGGCCGCAGTCGGCGCCGGGTTGGCGTCGGCCAGCCACTACTCGGGCGGGTCGTCGGCAGGGATCATATTCGGCCAGATGCTGCTGCTGAAACTGTCCAAGACCTACGCGCTGAAGATGGCAGCGGTGTTCATGATGTCGCTGGCCACCATCTGGCTTCGTACCGGCCTGATGCCGCGCTGGCTGACGATCGCCACCTACCTGATGGCGCTGACGCTGATCGCGGCCAGCGAGACGAGTATGTGGCTGAGCCTGGCCTTCCCGTTCTGGGTGCTGATCGTCAGCGTGCTGTTCCTCGTTCGCGCCGGAGCCTTCGAGAGTGGTCGACGCGAGAGCCACCGAGACCCAGACCCGTTGCAGGGGTAGGAATTTCGTCAGTACGCTCGATATCGTCGGCCCGGAACGCCGGCCACCAGATCTTGGGCCCGATCAGGGTGAACAAAGCCGGGACCACCACGGTGCGAACCACGAAGGTGTCCAGCAGGATGCCCAGGCCCACGATGATGCCCAGTTGGGTCAGCGCAATCAGCGGCAGCACACCGAGGACGCCGAACACCGCTGCCAGAACGATTCCCGCGCTGGTGATCACCGCGCCGGTTGCTGAAACCGCCCGCACGATGCCGCCGCGGGTGCCGTACAGCGGCGTCTCCTCCTCGGCCCGGGTGACCAGGAAGATGGTGTAGTCCACCCCCAGCGCCACGAGGAACAGGAACGCGAACAGCGGGGTGGTGTTGTCCAGTGCCGGGAAGCCCAACACGTGCACGCTGACCCAGCCGCCCAGTCCCAGCGCAGCCAGCGTGGACAATGCCGTCACCGCCACCAGCACCAGCGGCGCCAGCACCGCGCGCAGCAGCACATAGAGCACCGCCAGCACCACGACGAGAATCGCGGGGATGACCACCCAACGGTCCCGGATCGCCGTCCTGCTGGCGTCCAACGCCTGCGCGTCGGTGCCGCCGACCAGGCCTGCCGGATCCGTCCGGTGGACCGAATCCCGCAGTGCGGTAACGGTGTCGAACGCCTCATTGGATGCCGGTTTGGCGTTGATGACAACCTGCCACTGGGTCAGTCCGGTGTCGGATACTCCTGCCGGATTCACCGACGCCACTCCCGGGGTGGCCTGGATCGCCGCGGTCACCGCCTCGGTCCTCGCGGTGGAGGCGACCACTCGGGTCGGGTCGGTCACCCCGCTGGGGAAATGCGCGGACAAGGTCTTGAACCCGTCGACGGAGTCCGCGTTCACCCGGAACTGGTCGATTAGCGACAGGCCGACCGGGGTGGCCAGCACCCCGGTGGCCAGGATGGACAGCCCGACGATCGAGGCGGCCACCACGCGGCCGGCGTGGCCGGCCATCCAGTCGGCCACCCGGTGCCAGGCGCCGGTGGTGGTGATCTCGTCCTGCCCCGGCTGGGGAACGAAGGGCCAGAACAGCTTCCGGCCGAACAGGCCCAACAGCGGTGGTAGCACGAACAGCACGTAGATGGCGGCGACCAGCAAGCCGGCGGCGGCCTGCACGCCCAGGCTGCGGGTGGTCGGTGAACTGGCCAGCAGCAGGGACAGCAGCGCGAGTACCACGGTGGCGTTGCTGGCCGCGATGGCCGGCCCGGCGAAGCGCACCGCGGTCAACAGCGCCTGCCGGTGGTTGGCGGTCTTGCGCAGTTCCTCCCGGTATCGCGAGATGAGCAGCAGCGCATAGTTGGTGCCGGCGCCGAAGACCAGCACGCTGGTGATCCCGGAGGTCGATCCGTCGCCGGCGAATCCGGTCAACTGGGCCACCGCCGAACCGGTGAGCGCGCCAACGCGGTCGGCGAACGCGATCACCAGCAGGGGAACCAACCACAGCACCGGTGACCGGTAGGTCACGATCAACAGCACCGCCACCACGCCGACGGTCACTCCCAACAGAACGAAATTGGCGCCCTGGAACGAGTTCGCGATGTCGGCGCCGAAAGCCGGACCGCCGGTCACATTGGCGACCATGCCGTCGGGCAGGCCATCTCGGGCGGCCGTGCGCAGTTCAGTCACCGTGTCGGAGAGGTCGAAGCCGGTCAGATCGGGTTTCAGCGGAACCGGGACCAGCGCGGCCTGGCCGTCGGCGGAGGGCACCACCGGTAACGGCGGGGGACCGGCCGGCGGGCCGGCGGGAACGTCGGCAGCGGCAAGTGCGCGGTCTCGGGCCTGCCCGGCGGCGGCCAGGTCCTCCGGCGACAGCGTGGCCCCGCCGGACCGGCTGAACAGCAGGATCACCGGCGCCTGGTCACCGCCCGGGAACTGCTTGAGCAACTCGGCCACCCGCGCCGACTCCGCGGTGGACGGGATCACCACCGGCGACTTCTCGGCCGCGCCACTGTCGCTCACCAGGCCGAGTACCGCGCCGCCGGCGACCGTCAGGATCAGGGCGAGTACCCAGGACCGGGGGCCTGCGACCAACTCGGCGATCCGTTCCCACAAACTTCGGCGGACCTCGGGCGCGCGGTGCATACCGACCATCACATCACGCGTCGATAAGGTCGATCGCGTGCTGCACACCCTGGCCGTGGCGAACTACCGTTCGCTGCGCCGACTGGTGGTGCCGCTACGCCGGTGCACCGTGGTGACCGGTCCGAACGGCAGTGGCAAGTCCAGCCTGTACCGGTCGGTGCGACTGCTGGCCGATATGGGGCGCGACGGCGCCGTCAACGCACTGGCGCGCGAGGGCGGGCTGGCATCGACGATGTGGGCCGGCCCCGGCCGCAAGGGACCGGTCAGCCTGAAACTCGGCTTCGCCGGCGAGGAGTTCGGCTACGCCGTCGACCTTGGTCTTCCGCAGGAGGTCAACACCTTCTTCGGACTGGACCCGGAGATCAAAGCCGAGGCGCTGTGGGCCGGCCCTATGCTGCGGCCGGCCACCATGGTGGCCGAACGGTCCGGCTCACTGGCCCGGGTCCGCGACGACGGCGGCCAGTGGCGCACCGCGTCGGCATCGCTGCGGCCCTACGACAGCATGGTCAGCCAGGTCGCCGACCCTCGCGACGCCCCCGAGTTGCTGGCGCTGCGGGACAGGATGCGGTCCTGGCGTTTCTACGACCACGTCCGCACCGATAGTGCCGCTCCGGCCCGCCA
>NZ_JBILVF010000043.1:0-22896 GCF_044370595.1 Mycobacterium sp. | reverse complement strand
CCCAACTCGGGACTGGCCGCCGCCAACCCTTGGCGCCATTGCGATTGGGCGTAGCCGGGCAGACGCCGCTTGACGGTGGCATACAGAGGCGGGCTGCACACCGACCTCACGCAGCACCCTTTCGGTATCGCTCTTGCTGGTGGGTTCGATGATCCTCGCCCGCACCAGATCGCGGAACACGTTGTCGCTGTGGCGCGAGCAGAAACAACCAGGTCAGCGAACTGCGGCTATCGCCGAACAGGAAACGTGAGCCAAGTCGGGTCTCATGTGGCCCGGTCCGAGGGAACTCCTAAGAAGCCCTCGAACATTGCACACTACTGGCTGCTGATAACTCGTTCACCCGATTGAGGGTGTTACGTGATGAACTCGACAGCGTACACCGGCAGAAAGTCCGCTTTCATCGCGCAAGAACCATCATCGAAGACCCCCCCATTAGGCGGACCGCGAAGTCTTCGTTGATCTGACGAACCAATCTGCGCGGGACGTTCGCAATTCGCGTGCGCAAAGCTTGACCGGGCAGTTCTTCAGTGCCGCGTGTGTAGTTCCAGTCGACAATCCGGTAACCGCAGTCTTGAAGCACAGCGAGTGCCGTCTCTTTGCAGAAATAGTGCAAGTGGCCAATTTGCTGGCGAACGCGCGGCAATGACTTCTTACGAAGCATCCCCTGCACCGACAGGTCAAGCGGTATATGGAAAAGCTTATATGTAGCCTTTGGCTTCATCGATCTTATAAAGCCCATGTAGTCGTCTACATGTTCGAATACGTCGATCGCCATAATAAGGTCCGGAGACGACTCTGAAACACTCTCTGCAAAGTAATCGTCTTGGTAAAAATTCAGCCCATCTGCCGACTTGGGTGCCGCGATTGCGTAGGCCTGCGGCGATATGTCATAGCCGTCGATTCTCGCGCCCGGAAAATTTTTCTTAAGCTGGACAAGGATCTCTCCCGCGCCAGTGCCGACCTCAACGATATGATTTGGCCTGACGTGGTTCCGGTCGAGGATCTCGCAGATCCATCTCGCTTTTGTAGGAGAATCGGCAGTGTGCCAATCTGGATTGTGCTGCAGATACTCCCCAGACTCATAAATGCTTGAATTCAAGTTCACCTCTCACCGCGATTGCTCGACAGTAGTACCGGAGTAGACACAACTGGCCGAGCGCTTTTGGTACCTACTGGCGGACCCAACCTGCCTTCCTTACCGGTAGTCGCTGTACCCGTAGTCGTCCAGGGGCACGGCCGCACCGGTGGCCTGGCCGAAGTCCGGGCTGTAGTACTGATCCTCGTACGACGGGATCGTGTACGCCGCGGCGCGGGCCTCCTCGGTGGGCTGAACCTGGATGTTGCGGTACCGGTTGATGCCGGTGCCGGCTGGGATCAGCTTGCCGATGATGACGTTTTCCTTCAGACCGTTGAGCTTGTCGCTGCGGCAGTTGATCGCCGCATCGGTGAGCACGCGAGTGGTCTCCTGGAACGACGCCGCCGACAGCCACGAGTCGGTGGCCAGCGAGGCCTTGGTGATGCCCATCAGCACCGGACGGCCAGCCGCCGGCTCGCCGCCCTCGGCAACGACGCGACGGTTCTCCGACTCGAACTCGGCACGTTCGGTCAGCGAGCCGGGCAGGAACTCCGTCGAGCCCGAATCGATGATCGTGACGCGACGCAGCATCTGCCGGATGATCACCTCGATGTGCTTGTCGTGGATCGACACACCTTGGGCCCGGTAGACCTCCTGGACCTCTTTGACCAGGTGGATCTGCACCTTGCGCGGACCTTCGACGCGTAACACCTCGTGCGGATCGGCTGAACCCTCCATGAGCTGCTGCCCGACCTCGACGTGGTCGCCGTCGGCCAGCAGACGCTCGGTCCCGTCCTCGTGCTTGAACACGCGCAGACGCTGTCGCTTGGACAGCTTGTCGTACACGACCTCCTCGGCCCCGTCGTCGGGAACGATGGTGATCTTGTAGAACTTGTCGGTGTCTTCCAGGCGAACCCGCCCGGAGACCTCGGCGATCGGGGCCTTGCCGCGCGGGACGCGGGCCTCGAACAGCTCCTGCACGCGGGGCAGACCACCGGTGATGTCCTCACCGACACCGCCCTGGTGGAAGGTACGCATGGTCAGCTGGGTGCCGGGCTCGCCGATGGACTGGGCGGCGACGATGCCGACCGCCTCGCCGATGTCGACGAGCTTGCCGGTGGCCATCGAGCGGCCATAGCACATCGCGCAGACGCCGCTCGCGCTGGTGCAGGTGAGCACCGAGCGAACCTTGACCTGCGTGATGCCGGCCTCCAGTGCCGCGTCGATCGCCGGGTCACCCAGGTCGTGTCCGCGCTCGACGATCACCGTGCCACCCGCGTCGACCGCGTCGGCGGCCAGCGTGCGGGCGTAGGCGGAGGTCTCCACGAAGGGATCCCGGATGAGGGTTCCGTCGGGGAGGCGCTCGGCCAGGTCGACGATGATGCCCCGCTCGGTGCCGCAGTCATGCTCGCGGACGATGACGTCCTGGGAGACGTCGACCAGGCGACGGGTCAGGTAGCCCGAGTCGGCGGTACGAAGAGCGGTGTCCGCCAGACCCTTTCGGGCGCCGTGGGTGTTGATGAAGTACTCCAGCACGGTCAGGCCCTCGCGGAACGAAGACTTGATCGGACGCGGAATGAACTCACCCTTCGGGTTGGTCACCAGACCCTTCATGCCGGCCAGGGTGCGGGTCTGGGTGAAGTTACCGGTGGCGCCGGACTCCACGATCGTGATGATCGGGTTGTCATCGGGGTAGTGCTCCCGCAGGGCGTCACCCACCTCCTCGGTGGCCTTCTTCCACAGCTCCACCAGCGCGTCGTTGCGCTCCTGATGGTTCAGCGCGCCGCGCTGGTACTTCTTCTCAATGCCGCGGGCTTCCTCCTCGTAACGATCGAGGATCTCCTGCTTCTCCGGGAGCACCAGCACGTCGGCCATCGAGACCGTGACACCCGAACGGGTGGCCCAGTAGAAACCGGCGTCCTTGAGCTTGTCGACGGTCTGCGCCACGACGATCATCGGGTAGCGCTCGGCCAGATCGTTGATGATCTTGGCCTGTTCCTTCTTGTGCATCTGCTTGTTGACGAACGGATAGCCCTGCGGCAGAAGCTCGTTGAACAGCACCCGGCCCAGCGTGGTCTCGCAGATCCAGGCGTTGCCCGGCCGCCAGCCGTTCTCGCCGAACAACTCGGTCTCCACCTCATGCGGCGGGCGCAACTGGTCCAGACGCACCTTGATCTGCGCGCGTACCGAAAGCGTGCCGCGATCCATCGCCATGATGGCCTCGGCCGGCGAGCTGTAGACACCGGACTCCGGAGTGTCCTTGGCCGCCGGGGTGTACTCGCCCCTGTCCCCCGCGATATGCGTGGTCAGGAAGTACAGGCCGGTGACCATGTCCAGACGGGGCATGGCCAGCGGCTTACCCGACGCCGGCGACAGGATGTTGTTGGAAGACAGCATCAGAATGCGGGCCTCGGCCTGCGCCTCGGCGCTCAGCGGCAGGTGCACCGCCATCTGGTCGCCGTCGAAGTCGGCGTTGAACGCCTCACACACCAGCGGGTGCAGCTGAATAGCCTTGCCTTCCACCAGCATCGGCTCGAAGGCCTGGATACCCAGGCGGTGCAGAGTGGGGGCGCGGTTTAGCAGCACCGGGTGCTCGGAGATGACCTCTTCGAGCACGTCCCACACCTGCGGACGCTGACGCTCGACCATCCGCTTGGCGCTCTTGATGTTCTGCGCATGGTTGAGATCCACCAGCCGCTTCATCACGAACGGCTTGAACAGTTCCAGTGCCATCAGCTTGGGCAGACCGCACTGGTGCAGCTTGAGCTGCGGGCCGACCACGATGACCGAACGGCCGGAGTAGTCGACGCGCTTGCCGAGCAGGTTCTGCCGGAACCGGCCCTGCTTGCCCTTGAGCAGATCGCTCAGCGACTTCAGCGGGCGGTTGCCCGGGCCGGTGACCGGCCGGCCGCGGCGGCCGTTGTCGAACAGTGCGTCGACGGACTCCTGCAGCATGCGCTTCTCGTTGTTGACGATGATCTCGGGCGCCCCGAGGTCGATCAGTCGCTTGAGCCGGTTGTTGCGGTTGATGACGCGGCGGTACAGGTCGTTGAGGTCGGAGGTGGCGAACCGGCCGCCGTCCAGTTGGACCATCGGGCGCAGTTCCGGCGGGATCACCGGAACGGCGTCGAGCACCATGCCCATCGGGGAATTGCCGGACTGCTGGAAGGCCGCGACGACCTTGAGCCGCTTGAGGGCGCGCAGCTTCTTCTGACCCTTGCCGCTGCGGATCACCTCGCGCAGCGCTTCGGCCTCGGCGTCGATGTCGAAGCTCTGGATGAGCTTCTGGATGGCCTCGGCACCCATCGAGCCCTCGAAGTACTCGCCGTAGCGATCGACGAGTTCGCGGTAGAGGTTCTCATCGACGATCAGCTGCTTGGGGGCCAGTTTGGTGAAGGTGCTCCAGATCTCGTCGAGCCGGTCCAGCTCACGCTGGGCGCGGTCGCGGATCTGGCGCATCTCGCGCTCGCCGCCGTCTTTGACCTTGCGGCGGACGTCGGCCTTGGCCCCTTCGGCCTCCAACTCAGCCAGGTCGGCTTCAAGCTTCTGCATCCGGGCGGCCAGGTCCAGCTCACGCTGATCCTCGACGGCCTTCTTCTCGACCACCATCTCGGCCTCGAGGGTCGAGAGTTCGTTGTGGCGCATCTCGTTGTCCACCGCGGTGATCACGTAGGCCGCGAAGTAGATGATCTTCTCGAGATCCTTGGGCGCCAGGTCCAGCAGGTATCCCAGACGCGACGGGACGCCCTTGAAGTACCAGATGTGGGTGACCGGCGCAGCCAGTTCGATGTGGCCCATCCGCTCGCGGCGCACCTTGGCCCGAGTGACCTCGACGCCGCAGCGCTCGCAGATGATGCCCTTGAAGCGGACCCGCTTGTACTTGCCGCAGTAGCACTCCCAGTCGCGAGTCGGTCCGAAGATCTTCTCGCAGAACAAGCCGTCCTTCTCGGGCTTGAGCGTGCGGTAGTTGATGGTCTCCGGCTTCTTGACCTCGCCGAAGGACCATGTGCGGATGTCCTCAGCGGTGGCCAGGCCGATGCGGAGTTCATCGAAGAAGTTGACGTCTAACACGTAACTCCCTTTCCCCTTGCGGGACTAGAAAACCAAAACTGCAGTTAGTCAGGCGGTCCCGCTCAGGCGAGATCCTCAACGGATGCGGATTCATTGCGGGACAGGTTGATTCCGAGGTTCGCGGCTGCCCGCTCCAGGTCCTCGTCGTCGCCGTCGCGCATCTCGATGGCAGCGCCGTCACTGGAGAGCACCTCGACGTTGAGGCACAGCGACTGCAGCTCCTTGAGCAACACCTTGAACGATTCCGGAATCCCCGGCTCGGGGATGTTCTCGCCCTTGACGATGGCCTCGTAGACCTTGACCCGGCCGACGGTGTCGTCGGACTTGATGGTCAACAGCTCCTGCAGCGTGTACGCCGCACCGTAGGCCTGCATGGCCCAGCACTCCATCTCGCCGAACCGCTGCCCACCGAACTGCGCCTTACCGCCGAGGGGCTGCTGGGTGATCATCGAGTACGGGCCGGTGGAGCGGGCGTGGATCTTGTCGTCCACCAGATGGTGCAGCTTGAGGATGTACATGTAGCCCACCGTCACCGGGTAGGGGAACGGCTCGCCGCTGCGGCCGTCGTACAGCATGGCCTTGCCGTCGCCGTTGACCATGACCTCACCGTCGCGGTTGGCCAGGGTCGAGCCGAGCAGACCCTGCAGTTCCTCCTCGCGGGCACCGTCGAACACCGGGGTGCTCACGATGGTGTCGGCCGGCGCCTCCAGCAGATCCTCGGGCAGGTTCTTGGCCCACTGAGGAGGATTGCCGGCGCCATCCTTTTCTATCTGCCAGCCGGTCTTGGCGATCCAGCCCAGGTGCGTTTCGAGGATCTGACCGATGTTCATCCGTCGCGGCACACCGTGGGTGTTGAGGATGATGTCGACCGGGGTGCCGTCGGGCAGGAACGGCATGTCCTCGACGGGCAGGATCTTGCCGATGACACCCTTGTTGCCGTGCCGGCCAGCCAGCTTGTCGCCGTCGGAGATCTTGCGCTTCTGGGCGACGTAGACCCGCACCAGTTCGTTGACCCCTGCGGACAACTCGTCGTCATCCTCGCGGGAGAACACCCGGATCCCGATGACCTTGCCGGACTCACCGTGCGGCACCTTCAGCGAGGTGTCACGGACCTCGCGGGCCTTCTCGCCGAAGATCGCCCGCAGCAGCCGCTCCTCCGGGGTCAGTTCGGTCTCACCCTTCGGGGTGACCTTGCCGACCAGGATGTCGCCGTCGCGGACCTCCGCACCGATGCGCACGATGCCGCGCTCGTCGAGGTCGGCCAGCACCTCATCGGAGACGTTCGGGATGTCCCGGGTGATCTCCTCGGCACCGAGTTTGGTGTCGCGGGCGTCGATCTCGTGCTCCTCGATGTGGATCGAGGTGAGCACGTCCTCCTCAACCAGACGGCTGGACAGGATGATCGCGTCCTCGTAGTTGTGGCCTTCCCACGGCATGACCGCGACGAGCAGGTTGCGGCCCAACGCCATCTCACCGTTCTGGGTGCACGGCCCGTCGGCGATGACCTGACCGGCCTCCACCCGCTGTCCGGCATCCACGATCGGCTTCTGGTTGGCGCAGGTGCCGTGGTTGGACCGGTTGAACTTGCGCATCCGGTAGCTGTGCCGGGTGCCATCATCAGCCATCACGGTGATGTAGTCGGCCGAAACCTCTTCCACCACACCGGGTTTGTCGGCGACGACGACATCGCCGGCGTCGATCGCGGCACGCAGTTCCATGCCGGTACCCACCAGGGGTGCCTCACTGCGGACCAGCGGAACCGCCTGGCGCTGCATGTTGGCGCCCATCAGAGCGCGGTTGGCGTCGTCGTGCTCGAGGAACGGAATCATGGCCGTGGCCACCGACACCATCTGGCGCGGCGAGACGTCCATGAAGTCGACCTCGGCGGCGCTGACGTACTCCACCTCGCCACCCTTGCGACGCACCAGGACGCGCTCCTCGAGGAACTTGCCCCCTGGGTCGGTCGGCGAGTTGGCCTGCGCCACAACGTGGCGGTCCTCCTCGTCGGCGGTCAGGTAGTGGATCTCATCCGTAACGACACCGTCGATCACCTTCCGGTACGGCGTCTCGATGAAGCCGAACGGATTGACCCGCGCGTACACCGACAGCGAACCGATCAGGCCGATGTTCGGGCCTTCCGGGGTCTCGATCGGGCACATCCGGCCGTAGTGGCTGGAGTGCACGTCGCGAACCTCCAGGCCGGCCCGCTCACGGGACAGACCGCCGGGGCCCAGCGCCGAGAGACGGCGCTTGTGGGTCAGCCCGGACAGCGGGTTGTTCTGGTCCATGAACTGGCTCAGCTGACTGGTGCCGAAGAACTCCTTGATCGCCGCCACGACGGGGCGGATGTTGATCAGGGTCTGCGGGGTGATCGCCTCGACGTCCTGGGTGGTCATCCGCTCACGGACGACACGCTCCATCCGGCTCAAGCCGACCCGGATCTGGTTCTGGATCAGCTCGCCGACGGTGCGCAGACGGCGGTTGCCGAAGTGGTCGATGTCGTCGACCTCGACGGGCACCTCGACGCCGCCGGGCGCGGTCATGGTGGCCGGGATACCGGACTCCGACGCGTGGTGCAGCCGGACCAGGTACTCGATGGTGGCGACGACGTCCTCTTCGGTGAGCGTCGAGTTGGTGATCGGCTTGCCGGCGTTGAGGCCCAGCTTCTTGTTCACCTTGTAACGGCCTACCCGGGCCAGGTCGTAACGCTTCTCCTTGAAGAACAAGTTCTCCAGCAGGGTCTGCGCGGACTCCTTGGTCGGCGGCTCGCCCGGGCGCAGCTTGCGGTAGATGTCCAGCAGCGCCTCGTCGGTGCCGGCGGTGGTGTCCTTCTCCAGGGTGGCCATCATGATCTCGGAGAAGCCGAACCGCTCACGGATCTGCTCGCCTGACCAGCCGAGCGCCTTGAGCAGCACGGTGACCGGCTGGCGGCGCTTGCGGTCGATGCGCACACCGACGGTGTCGCGCTTGTCGACGTCAAACTCCAGCCAGGCACCGCGGCCGGGGATCACCTTGACGCTGTGCAGCGTCTTCTCGGTGGACTTGTCGATGGTCTCGTCGAAGTACACACCGGGCGAGCGGACCAGCTGGCTGACCACCACGCGCTCGGTGCCGTTGATGATGAAGGTGCCCTTCTCGGTCATCATCGGGAAGTCGCCCATGAAGACCGTCTGGCTCTTGATCTCGCCGGTGTTGTTGTTGATGAACTCGGCCGTGACGAACAGCGGGGCCGCGTACGTCATGTCCTTGTCTTTGCACTCGTCGACCGGCGCCTTGACCTCGTCGAAGCGCGGGTCGGAGAAGCTCAGCGACATCGAGCCGGAAAAGTCCTCGATCGGCGAAAGCTCGGCGAGCACCTCCTCGAGGCCGCCGACCGGGTTCGGGTCGCCGGCGGCCTTGGCCTTCGCGCGCCACTCATCGGCGCCGATCAGCCACTTGAACGAATCAGTCTGGACGTCGAGCAGCCCAGGAACCTCCAGCGGTTCACGCAACTTCGCGAAGGAGACCCGGTTGGGGGCCCCCGGAACGGAGTTCGAAGAGTTGGTCGTCGACTTGCTCTGGCTAGAGACTGCCAAGATGCATCCTTCCAGCACTAATGCGGAATTCCGTGGCCGGTGTCAACCGACCCTTTCACCGCTCATCTGCGTAAATTCGCACTGACTTCCACTGCCGAAGGACCGGCGACGCGCACAACACGTAAAAGGTCTTCTGAGCTGGAACGATCGCTCAGACCAGGACCACGGTGTCACGGTGCGAGTTAAGGGTAGGCAGGGGGCAGCCAGCGCAACGTCCAACCATACCGCAGAACGGCGCTGTACTCAACCAGCCGATGCCGGGGTGGCCTGACGCTGGCTGGCGAAGGTTGCTACCCGGGCACGCATGCTGGTGAATAGAGTGACCCGTCAGCGCCCTTCCGTCAAGCGTTTTCAGCGCTTTTCCGCCGACTTCTTCGAAGTTTGTCCGCCGGAACCTCAAATGGTGACCGTTGCCGGTACCACGCCAGGACCCGGCACCGCTGCCGGCAACGTCTGCGGAAACTGATCGGTGGGCGTGATCCGGCCCCGCACACCGAGCTGCTTGGCCCGGTCCACCAGAGCGTTGTACTTGGCCTCGGGGATGGTCTGGTCGCGGGTCAGGATGAAGCCGGTGGACCCGGTGGAGTCGCTGACGATGACCCAGCTGTAGTCGGGTGCGTAGTCGACGATCCAGTAGTTGCCCGGTTCCCGGTCGTTGGGTTGTCCGAAGCCGAAGCCCACGTTGAGGCGGGTGTTGGTGGGGCTGTTGACCGGCACCGCGGCGCCGGTGATCGTCGACTCCGGCCCGTTGGGGCCGAAGTAGTTGCCCGAGTTCTCCACCTTGATCGAGCCGTCCGGCTGCGGGGTGTACACCGCTTTGGTGTTGACCAGGCCGAAGGAGAAGAACTGCTTGACGCTGCCCTGCTCGTACCAGGTGCCGGCGTACTGCTGGATGTCCACCGGTGGCGGGGCGGGCAGGGTGGTGGCGCCGGCCTGTCCCATCACGATCGGCCGGTTGGCCACGTAGGTGCCATTGTTGGGATTGCCGTAGATGCCGTAGACCGGGCTGGTCGGGTCGAATCCGCCATACATGTCGTTGATCCAGCCGGTGGCGAAGGTGCCGACGGCCTGCTTGGCGCCCGGGGGCGACGGCTTGACGAAGATGTCGCTGCCGATTTCACCCAGCCAGCCGAAGAAGGAGTCGCCGCCGATGGAGTCGGTGTGCGAGCCTGCGTCGATCTGAATGCCGACGAACTCGTCGGGTTTGAGTGCGGCCAGCTTTTCGGTGGTGATCCCCCAGGCGTTCCACCGCTGCGGGGGTGCGGCGATCTGGTAGTCGGGAATGTCGAGGCTGTCGAGCTTGGCGAGTTGGGCGGCGAACTGGTCGCTGGACACCCCGTCGAACATCACGACGCCGAGCAGGTTCTCGGCGGCTCCGTTATCCACCGTGTACGCGCCCGCCGTGGTGGCGAACCTGCCGCCGGCCGAGTGCCCGGTCAGCAGGAACTTCTCCGGCAGGGTGCCCTGCAGGCCGGCTTCGTTGGCGCTGATGTTCAGCGCGGCCCGGTCGCCGAGGAACATCTGGGCGGCGGCCTCACCGGTGTAGGCGTCGTCGAACCAGAAGATGGACGGCGCGACCACGATGCTGTTGGTCTCCTGGGCCATCCGGATCGCCAGATCGGCGTACCAGTCCTTGAAGCCGAGGAAGCCGTGCTGCAGCCAGATGACGCCGTTGGGCGCCACCGTCCCGTCGGCCTGGGTGGGGAAGTACCAGTCGGCCGGGGCGTCGTACCCGGTGCCGGATGGAATGACCAGCGTCGAAGTGCCGACCCGCACGCCGGTCACCCCGTTGGCCAGCGTGCCGTTGGTCGGGACGACGACGCCGTTGACGCCGTTGTTGGTGCTGGTCGGGATGTTGCTCGGGATGTCGATGCCGAACAGGCCCGCAACCTCGGAGATGATCTTGGTGAAGCCCGAAATCTGATTGGCCAGCGGTGCGGGCAGGCCCACCGCCGCCGTCGGGCCCATCTGGATCGGCGTGTTGGCACCGGCGTAGAAGCCGTATTCGGAGTCCTGGGGGGTCAGCCCGGCGTACATGTCGTTGATCCAGCCGGTGCTGAGCGTGTAGGTGGCCGCGGTGTTGCCGGCCGGCACGAACTTCGTCACCAGCTGGAGGACCAGGTCGAAGAACGGGTTCACGCCGAGCATCGAGTCGACGTGGGAGCCGCCGTTGAGTACCGCCCCGACGAACTGACCTGTCCGGGCGTTGACCAGCGCATTGGTGGTGGCGCCGAAGGCGTTCCAGCTCTGCGCGGGCGCCGCGATCTGGTAGACGGGGGTGGCCGAACCGTCCAGGATGCCGATCTCCTTGGCGAATTCGCCGTTGCCGGCCCCGTTGGACACCCCGTCGTACATCACCACGCCCACCAGGTCGCGGTCCTTGTCGCCGCCGGCGATGTAGTCGGCGGCCGTCGCGGTGGCGAACCCGCCGCCGGCCGAGTGGCCCGCGAGGGCGAACTTGCCCTCGGCGATTTCCTTGACGTCACCGGTGTAACCGGCCGCCACAGCGCTCTCGACCAGTTTGGGGCGACCGTTCGCCAGCAGGATCTCGGCGGCGGCCTGCTGGGAGGTGTCGCACACCAGGCAGCCGCCGGAGAAGGTGAACGGGATCGACGACAGAGTGGGCGCCACCACGATGCTGTTGGTCCGCTGGGCCAGATCCTTGGCCAGCGCGGAGTAGAAGGTGTTGGACGCACCGAAGCCGTGCTGCAGCCAGATCACGCCCTGAGCGTCCACCGAACCGTCGGCCTGGGTCGGGAAGTACCAGTCGGCGGCCACCGAGTCACCGATGAAGGCACCCGGCATCTCCAGTTCGGAGTGGCCGACTTGCACGCCGGTGACGCCGTTGGTCGGCTGGCCCGGCAGCTTGGGCCCAGGACTGGGACCGGCCGCGGCTACAACCGAGGTGCCGATCACGGCGGCGGGTTCGGCGCTGGAGCGCTGTCCGGTGAACGCCGCCAGCGCCGGGGCGGCGACGACCGCGCCGCCGGCGGGCTGCCAGCCGAAGTTGGTCAGAAGATCCGCGATCAACGAAGCTGCCGGAGCGGGAGCCGGGGCGGGCGCCGCGTAGGCGGCGGGGGCGGCCGGTGGGCTGGCGAGCACGGCCACGGTCGGAAGGGCTTCGTTCGCGGGCGCCCCGGGATCAACGGAAGCGACCTGCGCCGCCGCGGCCACCGCGGCCACCGAGGCCACCGCGGCCACCGAGGCCTCCGAAGCGGCCTCCGAAGCGCTGGGCGTTGCGACGAGAGGCTCAGCCTGATCCGTCTCGACAGCGGCAGCCGGGCGGACATCACCGACGGACTTGGTCAGATCCTCGTCGATCTGAGTCGCCGTATCGGTGTCTCGGCCGATGCGGGCGGTCGCCGGCTCTGCGACTCCCTCGTCGGTGGCCGCGACCGCAGCGGGCGCCGGACCGGCGTCGGTGGTCCGGGAAACACCCCGCCGGGGTGAGGTGTTGCGGGGGGAATCCGCTTTGGTCGACTCAGCGCTGGCGTTGTCAGCCTGTCCACCGTCACCGCTCTCAGCTGCGGCAACCCCCGCACCAGAAATCAGTGCTGAACCCAGCCCGACTAGAACAGCGCTGGTCCCCAGCACGATTCGACGATCACCCATTGCCCGATTCCTCCGTTTTTCGTGGTCGGGCAAACCGTACCGTGACGTCCCGACTCTCAGGGAAAATTTAGCCGATTCTGGCCGGCGCGTCACGAATCTGTCAGGTTAGTCGCCGTAGTCCGGCGTACTAGCATACGAGCTGGCGCTCGGGCTGCTGTTCTTGGCGAGGTCTTCGAGGATGGCCTCCTGGGCGGCCGGGGGCAGGGTGTGCAGGATCTCGCGCACCCGGGCCTGCCGGCGGGCAACACCCTTGCGCTCGGGCATGCCCGGGGTGACGGAGATCTGCGGGGGCACGCCCTCGATCTCTTCCACGCCGCCGTCACTTTGGCCTGCAGCCATGGCCGCCGCCTCGGCGGCGGCGGTGGCCTGGTCCTTCTCCTCGGACATGCCGATGGGACCGATGCGCCGGCCGTTGAGGAATTGCTTGACGGCAGGCTCCTCGCTGGTCAGCAGAACCTCGCGGGGACCGAACATGACCAGATGCTTGCGGTAGAGCATGCCGATGTTGTCCGGCACCGTGCGCACGATGTTGATGTTGTGCGTCACGATGAGGATGGTGGCGTCGATCTGGGCGTTGATGTCGATCAGTAGCTGGCTCAGGTAGGCGGTACGCACCGGGTCTAGGCCGGAGTCCGGCTCGTCGACGAGGATGATCTGCGGGTCGAGCACCAGGGCTCGGGCCAGGCCGGCACGCTTACGCATACCGCCGGAGATCTCGCCGGGGAACTTGTGCCCATCGTTGGGCATACCCACGATGTCGAGCTTCTCCGTGACGATCTTGTTGATCTCGGACTCTGACTTCTTGGTGTGCTCGCGCAGCGGGAACGCGGTGTTGTCGTAGAGGTTCATCGACCCGAACAGCGCACCGTCCTGGAACAGCACGCCGAACAGGGTGCGGATCTCGTAGAGCTCCTTGGCCGAACACTGGATGATGTCGGTGCCGTCGATGATGATCTTGCCGCGCTCCGGGCGCAGCAGGCCGATCAACGACTTCAGGAACACCGACTTGCCGGTACCGGATGGGCCCAGGATGACGCTCAGCTCACCGGCGGGGATAGACATCGTGACGTCTTCCCAGATTTTCGAGGAGCCGAACGACTTACTGAGGTTCTCGACGTCGATTTGAACGCCCATGCCAAATTCCTTCCCGGCGCAACACCGAAACACACATGTGGTTGGCGTCACTGTATCGCACGGTGTTGGGCCCGCATCACGTTTGCGGTACCAAGAGCAAATCCCCCGCGAACCGGTGGGCTCGCGGGGGATTCGCTGATCAAACGGGGATCGGAGACCTACTTGACGGTGACCTTGGCGCCGGCCGCCTCGAGCTTGCCCTTGGCCTCCTCGGCGGCTTCCTTCTTGACCTTCTCCAGCAGCGGCTTGGGCGCGCCGTCGACAAGGTCCTTGGCCTCTTTGAGGCCCAGCCCGGACACGATCTCGCGGACGACCTTGATGACGCCGATCTTCTTCTCGCCGGCGTTCTCGAGGATGACGTCGAACTCGTCCTGCTCCTCGGCGGCCTCGGCGGCGCCGCCCGCGGCACCCGGGGCAGCGGCGGCCACGGCGACCGGCGCGGCCGCGGTGACCTCGAAGACCTCTTCGAACTTCTTCACGAACTCGGAGAGCTCGAGGAGGGTCATCTCCTTGAACGCGTCGAGCAACTCATCAGTGGACAGCTTTGCCATGGTTGTGGCCCTTTCGTTGTATTCGTTGGGTGTGGTTTAGGCGGCGGTCTCGCCGGACTTCTTTTCCTGCAGCGCGGCAGCCAACCGGGCCATCTGCGATGCGGGGGCATTGAACAGCCCGGCCGCCTTGGCCAGGTTGCCCTTCATGGCGCCGGCCAGCTTGGCCAGCAACACCTCGCGCGACTCCAGGTCGGCAATGGCTTCCACTTCAGCCACGGACAGCGGGTGGCCGTCCATGTAGCCGCCCTTGATGATGAGCGCCTTGTGATCCTTGGCGAACTTCTTGATCGCCTTGGCCGCGTCGACGGCCTCTCCGGTGACGAACGCGATCGCGGTCGGTCCGGCGAACAGTTCGTCGAGACCCTCGATGCCGGCCTCCGCCGCCGCACGCTTGACCAGCGTGTTCTTCGCGACGGTGTAGGTGGCGGTGCCGCTCAGGGAGCGGCGCAGTTCGGCCAGGTTGGCCACGGTCAGGCCGCGGTACTCGGTGACCACGGTGGCCGTCGAGGACTTGAACTGTTCGGTGATCTCGGCGACCGCGGTGGCCTTTTCAGGCTTGGCCATGCATTGCCTCCTCGGTGTTGTCGGTGCACCACCGGAAGACGCAAAACGCCCCGACGCAGACGGTCGGGGCGCATGAGTGCCTCGTCCTCCTGCGTGGGCCGCCGGGGCATCTGCTGATGCGTCCGGCCTTCAACCATTGCTGGTGACCGACGGTCTTCGGTGGAACGGCCTCACAGTAGCGTGCCGCCCCGACCCCGCCCAAATCCATACCCCCAGGCCCCCCGCCCCCGCCCCGCCCCGACCCCGCCCCCGCCGAGCAGACGCAAACTCGCACGTTTGAGGCCGGATTCGTGCGACTTCGCGTCTGCTCGGCGTTCTGGTGGCGGGAATCAGGCGGCCGTCGCGCGGTCCAGATGACGTTGGATGCGCTCGCATAGACGTCCCGGGGATCGACGGACGTCGGCGACAACGATCGGGATGACGATCCATTCGGTGTCCTGGATTCCGGCGAACCGGTTCTTGTCGCGCTCCATCTCCACGCGGCCGGCATGCCAGGCGACACTCTCGTACTCAGCGGCCACCCGCGCGTCCGGCCACGCGAAGTCCACCCGCCACACCTCGCCGTCCCTGCCGTGGATGAGGTACTGCAACTCGGGGCGGGGCAGACCGCCATCGAGCATCGCGAGCCTCGCCTCGCTCTCCATCGCAGATTCGGCGCGGCCGTGGACCATTGGGAGCAGGTTGCGCACCTTCACAATTCCGCGTCGGCCCCGCTGCCGGTCCACAGCTTCCGCCAGATCGGCCGGCGCACACCAAGACGAGTGCAGCGCTGCATCCAGAACAGCGAGGGCGCGGGGACGTCGCGCTTCGCGTGCCAGTTCCACGGCAGTCCATGCCGGCGTCGTCGCGCGACGGCTGGAAACCAGCTGTGTCGGCGCGCCGCGCCTCTGATGGACGACGAGGCCGGCGGTCGGCCGCAACCGCACACCTGGGTCATGCACGTGAACCGAACCGCTGTCCTCGACGCTGAAGCCGTAAAGGGTTGCAGCGGTCTGCAGGCAGGCGACCGCGTGGCCGCCAATCAGCAGATCCAGCGCCCGGAGCCTGATGAGCAGGTCGGGCTCGGTCACCGAGTAGACGCCGCGCCATACCCGGATGAGGTTGCCCTTGCGAACCTGAACTTCAAGTTGCTGGCGGGTCATTGCGGTGAGTAGTTGGGCCGTGGTGGCCAGACCTTCTCCTGCGCGGATCAACTCGGCGGCATCTTTGTTCACGCGCCGCAGCGTGCGCCGGGCTCGTGACACCCACCAGCCACCTCAGCCGGGGCCTGTGGATGGATCCCCCGCCCCTGGACCCCGCGGGAGGGGGCGCTACGGGAGGGGCGCTAAGGGCTCGGGGGTGCGTAACAGCGCAGCAGCCCCGACCAGGCCGGCCTCCCCGCCGAGTTTGGCGGGCACCACCTGCAGGGCGCGAATGAAGTCCAAGGCCGCGTAGTCTCCCAACGCCTCGCGCAGAGGGTCGAAGAGCACCGGGCCGGCGTTGGCCACTCCCCCGCCGATGACCACCAGATCCAGATCACAGCAGGCAGCGACGGAAGCGACCATCGCCGCGACAGCCCGCGCGCCGCGCTGGAAGGCCCGCATCGCGACGCCCTCCCCCGAAGCTGCGGCCTCCGCCAATGACTTGGCATCAGCCCCGGTCCAGCCTTGTTCGCGGGCCCAGGCCACCAGGTGCGGGCCGCTGGCGATGGCCTCCGCACAGCCACGCCCGCCGCAACTGCACGGCGGTCCGTCGACGTCGACGATCATGTGGCCGACGTGGCCGGCATTGCCGGTGCGCCCGTCATACGGCATGCCGTCGAGCACCAGACCACCGCCGATGCCGGTCGAGACGACCATGCCGAGCATGAACGTCGCGCCCTGTCCGGCGCCGCGCCAATGTTCACCGAGTGCCATGCACAGACCGTCACCGGCCAGACGGACCGGCACACCCGGCACCGCGGCCGCCATCCGGTCACACACCGGGAAGCCGCGCCAGGCGGCGATATTGACCGGGCTGATGGTTCCGGCGGCCAGATCAATGGGGCCGGCCGAGGAGATTCCCACACCATCGACGGCTCCTCCGGCGGCGTCCAGCGCGTCGGCGACGGTGAGCTGCGCGGCGGCCCACACCTCGTCCGGGTCGGTACTGCGCGGCGTGGGCTGCCGATTCTGGTGCAGCACTTGCCCGTTGGCGTCAACGATGCCGGCTGCGATCTTGGTGCCACCGATGTCGATGGCCAGGGTGGCCATCTCAGTGCCTGTGTACGTTGTCGGGCTGGCGGGGGTCGCCGGGATGTTCGTAGCCGGGCGCCAACTGCACCAGCGCGGCGCGACGCTGATCGAGCCACAGCCGGAACGCGCGCCGTCGCGCCGCTCCGCGCAGCATGGTGGCGACGGCCTCCTCAGACTGCTGCTCACCGGCGAACCGGTGGGGGTTGCGCCGCCGGTAGTCGGCGACGGCGTCGGCGTGGACATCGACGCCGGCGGTGACGCGGGCGAAGACGGCCCGGGCCAGCGGCGCCGCCAACGCGCCGGCGGCGATGCTGCCGATCTCGAGTCGAGCTGGTAGGTCAGGCAGCAGCTGCTCTTCGGTGGGTGTGGCGTCGGTGACTGTGACACCCAGGGTCTCAGCTTCAGCGACCACCACCTTTTCGGTGACCAGCAGTTGGGTGAGCCAGCGCCGCAACTGCCGTCCTTCGCTGGTGCCCGGCCGCGGCAGTGCGGCGCTCTGCGGCGAGGCGCGCAGTGCGACTTCGCGGGCGTCGACCTCCGCCACGTGCAACGGGATGCCGGCGACCGTCGCAGCGACCGTCATCGGACCACCACCGCGACCGCCGGGGTGTAGAGCAACCGGCCCGCGCAGCCGATGCGGATCAGCGCCCACCAGCGCCCCGGGGTGACCCACGGCGGCGGGGTGAGTTCGAAGCCGACCTCGGTCGTCGAACGGGCGCGCAGCGTCGCGCCCTGGGACGCCGGGCCCATCCACTCCCAGGTGCCCCATGGGCTGATCAGGTGGGCTTCCAGGTCAAGGTCGTCGTACGCACCGCTGGCGACGGTGGCGGTCAACGTGGCGGTGTGACCGCGCGCGACGACGATGTCGGCGGCCTCCTGCTCGACGAGCCGGATCAGGTCTTCATCGGTGTCGCCGACGGTCACCACGCAGACGTCCTCGACGGGTTGCCGCCACGCGGGGGGCACGTCACCGGTCAGCGTCAACTGGGCCCGCACCGGATAGTGGCCCGGCACCGCATCGTCGGGCACCTCGACGGTGAACTCAGCCTCCCGGTGCGCGCGTGGCGGCAGTTCGACGGTGCCTTCGCCGCGGTCCTGACCAGGCCGTCCCGGTGCCCATAGCCGGGTGGCACTGTCAGCGGTCTCGGCCCAGCCGCGGGGGCGGCGCAGTCGAACCGACCCGGTGAGTGCGGTGTCGCTGCAGTCGCTGGCGACCGTGAGCCGAAGCCGCAGGGTGTCGCCCGGCTGAGCGGTCACGGTCGCCGGATGCAGGTGCGCAACGGCGGGCAGTCCGCCCAGCGGGGCCGGACCCCGGTTGTGCAGCCAGTAGCGGGCGTAGAGCGGTTGGGCCGGTTCGGCGTCAGGCGCCAATGGGGCGCCAGTAGCCTCGACGACGGGCGGTGCGTCGATCCGTGCGATCACCGTGGCGATCTGGTTGCCGTGCAGTGTCAGCGGATCACCGGACCGCTGATTTTCCAGCAGGTCGGCGCACGCCGCCCCGCTCAGGGAGCCCACGGACGAGGTGATCGTGACATCGGTTGGCAGACCGTGTGTTTCGACGAGCCGGATGATCACGTCCTGCGGGGTGACGGCGGCGGCACTGCCGGTGGCGGTGGGGTTGCCGCGCGGTTTGAGCGCGCCCAGTGCCACCGATCCACCGGGTTGTACAGCGAGGAGTGACCCGTCGGCCGGCAGCCCGCCGCTGCCTTCACCGATCGGAAAAGCGAGCAGCGGATGGTTGAATTCCGCACTGCGCGAGGGCATGCCGATACCGCGCCAGTCCCCGGCGCCGGAGACAACGGCGAAATCGAAACTATGGCTCCAGTGCTGCAGTTGGAAGTTGCTGCCATCTGGGGCTTTGCGCTGCGGCGGGTCGATCCACACCCCGGAGGGCCACCCGGTGCAGGACCGCATCAGGGAGGTGTGCAAGGTGCCGTCGCGTTCGACGGCGAAACCCGGCACACCCCGGTTGATCAGTGCGACGGTGTGCGATTCGAATTGCCCGCAGGGCGCCGGGACATCCTGGGTGACGCTGATCTCGGCGTCGTCCAGATCGGACACCAGCGCAGCCAACGCGGAATCGCCGGCGACGATGAGCACCGGCAGTGCCAGCACCTCACGCAAGTCGGCATTGGGAACCCAGACGCGGTCCAAAGGCGCCGCGGCCGGCACGAAAACCCGCGCCTGCCCGGTGGCCAGTTGGCGTTTGACCTCGGCGGCGTAGGCCGGGTCGGCGGCGGCGAGTACCGCGGCGGTGAAGGGATTGTCCCCCGGACCGCCGAGGGCGATCCGGGCATCGGGCAGGTTGGAGTCGACCTCAAGGTGTCCGTAGCGCGGGCGGTCGGCGGTGCTGCAGGTTGCAGTCACCCCGGCCCGCACCAGGGCGACCATCAGATCGCGGGCCAGTGTGGCGGCGTCGCCTCCGGAGGGGGCGATCACTTCGGCCACCGATACCGCACGGGTGTGCTCGCCGACGCGGATGCGCGCACACGAGGACAGCCCGAACCAGCCGTGCGCCGGATTGTCCAGGGTCCAGGGATGTTTGGCAGAGTCGACTGCTCGGTCTTCCCCGGAGGAGTGATCGTGCATGAGGCCGAATCCGCGGCCCACCACGGCATCGCCGACTTCGCTGACCGGCAATGCACCGGGTACCGGGCAGGGCCAGCGCAGCCGCACCAACCGGTCGGCGCCGGCGAAGTCGTCGATGGAGGTGCGGCAGTCCAGACGGTCGATGCCGTGCCACAGCGTCAGAGTCTGGGTGTAGCGCAGTTGGGTCCCGACGCTGCCGTGGATGACCAGGCGCTGCCCCAGCGGGCTCCGGTAGGCCTGCACTGTCGCCGGCGAGGACGACGAGCATTCCAGCGGGCCGGTCGGCAGCAGATGCCATGGCCCCTCCCCCGCCTCGGGGTGAGCCGGATATTCCTCGTACATCGCCAGTTCGTTGCCCACCGCGTCGTCGGCGATGAGTTCCCGGCCGCTGCCCGATTCGACCAGCGACACCACCCCGCCACCGCGCGCCGGGTCGACCCGAAGCCGGTAGTAGCCGTTACCGATGGTCAGCCCGTCGGTCTGCTCCCAGCCAGCCGGAGCAACGTCGTCGACCACCCGGTAGCTGCGCCACCCTAGTGAGTCGACCCCGTCAGCGCGCCAGCTGACCGAATGGCCACCGTCCTCCACCAGGGCGGGCAGCCGCCGACCGGCTGAGTCGAGAACCGCGGCGCCGGAGCCGACCGGCTCGTCGAGGTGCACCGTGACGATGTCGTTCCGGTTGTGCGCCAACGGGTTCCACACCACCACCGATGGCAGTTCGGCGTGGACCGCTTCGGACAGCACCGACAGTGCCCCACCGCGGGCGGCGCGACCGAGTTCCCAGGCGTCGCGCCAGCCGGTGAGTAGATCGAGGTACACCTGATCGGACTCACTGCCGGTGATGGCGTCATGGTGGGCACCCCAGGCCAACTGCACCCAGGCCTTGGCCAGTGCAGCCTCCGGGTAGCGGGCCCCGGAGAGCAGCGCGGCGAAGGTCGCGAACCGCTCCGCGCCCAGGACGGCGTCCTCAGCGGCCCGGTTGGCTTGTTTGGTGTCGATGTAGGAGACGTCTTTGCCGGTGTAGATCGGATTCATATCGCGAGTCTGCGGCGACGGCGAGACGGAACGCTCAGCGAGTTCGGCCCGCACCGCCGCGAAAAAATCGCTGGGCACTGCGCAGACGAACCGCGGCCAGCAGTAGCGGGCGTTCCAGTCCCGGTGGATCTCGGTGACCCAGGTGTTGGGCGGGGTGTAGTCGGTACCGACCGGCAGCAGCACGTTGCGGGTCAACGCGACCGACTTCAATTGGCGGAACAATTCGTAGGTCGCCGCCTCGGCTTCGGCCAGTGAGGTCGAGGAGTCCATCCACCATCCGGCCGCGTAGTGGGCCGGCATGTAATGGGTCAGCAGGCCCACGCCGGACGGGGCGATCCACTCGAACTCGCTGCGGAACTGCATCCGACGCGGATCTCCGCCGCCAGCCATCGGGCCCCATTGGTGGTGCGGCCCGCGCGCCCATGAACTCGACGTCAGCCCGGCGTCGGCGGCCATCCCGGGGAACTGCGGGTCGTGGCCGAACACGTCGAGTTGCCAGGCGGTGGCCGGATCCGCGCCGAGCACGTCGCGCTGAAACCCGATGCCGTGCACGAAGTTCCGGATCGAGGTCTCGGCGCCGGTGAGGTTGGTGTTGGGTTCGTTGTAGGTCCCGCCCATCACCTCGACCCTCCGCTCGGACAGGAAACGCAGCAGGTCCGCGCGGTCCTCGGGGTGGGCGTCGAAGTAGGGCTTGAGGTAGTCGACCTCGGCCAGCACAAACTTGTAGTCGGGGTCGCGGCGGGCCATCTCCAGGTGGGTGGCCACCAACGCGAAGGCGTTGTTCTGTTTACACGCACCCGGCGGGTCCTCGGTCCACACGCTGGTGTAGGCGCCCTGGGTGTTCCACCACACCGGGTCGTAGTGGAAGTGGCTGATCATGTGCATGGTCCAGCCGGGTTCGGTGACCTCGAACTCGAAGGGGATTTCGGTGTCACCGGCGAGCACCCGGGCCGCCCGCCTCTGACCGGGAACTGGGCCGTCGACTGCCACCGGCACCTCGAGCACCCCATCGCCGGCCGGGATCGGCTCGCCGACGCTGCGCAGGCCGTCGCCGTCGACCCTCACCAGCCCGGAGGCGCCGGTCACCCGAACAATCTGCAATGGGGCGTCGGGGTCACCGACGAAGAGGTCCGTGGCCTCGGCGCTGATCTGCACGCCCGCAAATCTACTGCCGGACGGTCAACACTGGCGGAACAGACAACCGCCGGGCTCCTGTCCAGGAACCCGGCGGCTGCCGTCGATGCTCGTGCGAAGGTTTAGACCAAGGCCCTCTCGGGTGCAGTCAGCTTCGCCGCGCCCGACACCAGCAGGATGCCGAACCCGACCTTGGCCAGCAGGTCGATGACCGCGAATACCGCGATCTCGCCGCTGAGGCTCAGCGCGCCGACGCCCTCGGTGCCAACGGCCCACAGGATCGGGTAGATGAACCACAGCACAGCCAGGATGCCCAGCAGCTTGGTGTAGAGCGCCGCATGGTCGGCGCTGCGCTCGGCGGCCGCCGCCCGGATCGGGCCGGCGATGAAGTACAGCACCACCAGGAAGAACACGCAGCTGATGATGTACCAGATCCAGCGGGTGTGGGTGTCCCTGCTCAGCGCGGCGAACAGACCGGTCAGGACCATGCCGACGTCGGCGCCGACGACGCCAGCCACCAGGGCGTTGCGGTCACGGCCGTGCAGAGTGCTGGTGAGCCGGGGCAGAGCGACCGTGATGAGGCCGATGAGCAGCAGCGGCGTGGTGAGCAACCAGTCCAGGTAGCGGGCGTAGTACACCGTCCGCTCCACCCCGCCGTTGTCGGTGAAGGAATGAATGCCCTGCTTGCTGGCCATCGCGAAGTAGGCACACGCCGCGATGATGCAGACGAAGGCACTCGCAGTGACGTGGTGTCGACTGTCGTTCTTGCCACCGATACCGATAATCGCCACGGCGCCGAGCGCCATGCCGATCGTTCCTATCCATAGCCAGGTGTTCATTGCTGTTCAGTTTCTCCCTCTGCGAAGGTCGGACGCCTCGTCGATTCGGATTGTCGCGCAGTACGAGTCTGCGGCAACCCGGTTCGGCGTTTCGGTTTACGCGTGTAATGAAATCATCATCTTTCCGTTACGCATCAACCGGCCGCCTGTTTCCCCGGTTGTGACCGACTCCGCGAAAATTCGGACAGCCCGACTCGATTTGGCAGACTGGCGGAAATGAGTTCCACCGATCACCGTCAGACGGCCAAACTCGATCGGGTGCCACTACCCATCGAGGCGGCCCGCGTCGGAGTCACGGGATGGCAACTCACCCGCACCGGACTGCGGGTTTTGACCAAGCTGCCCGCCAAGGGCAGCATCCCGGACAAGGTCATCAAGGAGATTCCGCAGACCTTCGCCGACCTGGGACCCACTTACGTCAAGTTCGGCCAGATCATCGCCTCCAGCCCGGGCGCGTTCGGCGAGCAGTTGTCACGGGAGTTCCGCAGCCTGCTCGACGCTGTT
>NZ_JBILVF010000042.1:0-23178 GCF_044370595.1 Mycobacterium sp. | reverse complement strand
CGGTGGGGACGCCGGGACCGCGGGTAATGGGGCTGACGGTGGCGACGGCGATAACGGGGACGAGGCGAACCCCGACGGTGACGCCGGTCAGGCCGGCGGCAACGGTGGCAACGGCGGAAACGGCGGGGCCGGGGGGACGGCCGGATCGGGCAACAACAAGAACCCGGCCACCAACGGCACCCAAGGCCTGGCCAGCAGTGGCGGGGCCGGCGGGGTTGGCGGTGAGGGCGGTGACGGTGTCGACAATGCCGGTCTGACCGACGGCAGCCGGGGCGGTAACGCCGGTTCCGGTGGCGCTGGCGGAGCCGGTGGCAACGCCGGCGTCGGGTCGAACGTGACCACCGGCGGGAACGGTGGCAACGGCGGTAGCGCCGGGACCGCCGGCAACGGCGCGGACGGCCAGGATGGCACCGACGGCACAGCCGAGACGCCGAACGGCACCGCGGGCACTGCCGGCGGCGACGGCGGCAACGGCGGTGACGGCGGGGCTGCCGGCGACGGTGGTACCGGCGGCAACGGCGGGGCTGCCGGCACGGATGGCACCGACGGTGTGGCCACCAGCGGTGGTGACGGCGGTGACGGCGGTGTTGGTGGTGACGGCTGGGATGTCGGAGCCCTCTCCGACGGCAGTTCCGGCGGGAACGCCGGCGCTGGTGGTAACGGCGGTGCCGGCGGCGACGGCGGTAACGCCCCCGGTACCGGGGTCGGTGGTAACGGAGGTTCCGGTGGCAACGGCGGGGCCAGCGGCTCCGGCGGCAACGGCGCCGACGGGGATGCGACGTTCGCGGTCAACGACGGCGCTGGCGGCAACGGCGGCAACGGTGCGGCCTCGGGGGTCGGCGGTGACGGCGGTGACGGCGGGGACAGCGTGGGTGGCACCAACGGCTCCGGCGGTAACGGTGGCGGCGGCGGTGATCTGAGCGCGGCCGGTAACGGCGGTGACGGTGCGGCGGGAACGGTCGACCACTTCGATGGTGGCGACGGCGGTAACGGCGGTACCTACACCTCCTTCGACCCCAACGTCCCCAATGCGGGGCTTGGTTTCATCGGTGGCGCGGGTGGCAACGTCGGGAACGGTGGTACCGGCGGCACAGCGGGCAACCCTGGCGCTACCGGAAACCTAGAGTCAGCGCAGCCTTCGGGTAACGGCGGCGCCGGTGGGGAGGGCTTCACCCTCGATGCTATCGCCAGCGGCGGCGCTGGTGGTGCCGGTGGCGACGCCGGCATTCTCGGGATCGGTGGTCCAGGAGGTGATGGTGGTCTGGCCACCCGGGTCGGCACCAACGTGGTGACCACCGGCGGTGCGGGCGGCAATGGCGGAGACGGCGGCATCCAGGGTGGCGCCGGTGGCCTCGGCGGTGATGCGACGGTCGACGGTACTGATGCACAGGCGATCGGTGGTAACGGCGGCAACGGTGGTACTGCGGATCCGCGGTGGGCGTTCTTTGGCAACGGTGTCGGTGGTAAGGGCGGCGCTGGTGGTGCGTCCTCGGGGTTCGGTACCCGTGCGGAAGCGGTCAGCGGTAACGGCGGGGCCGGCGGTGGCGGTCCCTTGCAGGGCGGTGACGGCGGTGCTGGTGGGGCCGCGTTCGCTTTCGGCGTCAGCGCCATCGCTGACGGCGGTGACGGTGGCGACGGTGGCGACGCCGCGCTGGGCGGCACCGGCGGCGCAGGTGGTGCCGGTGGCGAGGCCCAGGGCGTCGGCCCGGGCTCGGTGTCTATCAACGGCACGCCGGGCAATCCTGGTACGCCGTGATGCCGTTCGGTTCGGGCTGAATAGCCTGCACGAAAGGCGGCCCTCCCGTCCGGGGTGGGCCGACTTGTCGTTGCCACCGGCCGCCCCGCGCCCGGTTCAGTCCCAGCGGTGCGTGCGCCCCAACGTCCGGTACCAGTCGATCAGCTCCGGCCGGTCGATCGCCCGCGGATCCAGCGACACCTCGCTGCGCCCGGCCAGGATCGCCGTCACCGGAACCTCAAGCTTCTTGCCGGTGCGGGTGTGCGGGATGCCGGGGGCCGCGACGATCTCGTCGGGCACATGGCGTGGGGAGAGCCGGGTGCGAATCGCCGTGCGGATCTCTTCGGCCAGCGCCTCGTCCAGCGCGCGGCCGTCGGCAAGTACGACGAACAGCGGCATCCAGTACGCGCCGCCTGGACCGTCCACACCGACCACGAAAGCCTCGGTCACCGCATCCAGACCCTCGACGACCTCGTAGATGTCCGCCGATCCCATCCGGATGCCGTTGCGGTTCAACGTGGCATCGCTGCGGCCGTGGATCACCAGCGACCCCCGGTCGGTCACGGTCACCCAGTCGCCGTGCCGCCACACCCCCGGGGCGGCGCCGTCGGCCCACACGTGCTCGAAATAGGCGGCCCGGTAACGCGATCCATCGGGATCGTCCCAGAATCCGATCGGCATCGAGGGCATCGGCGCGGTGATCACCAACTCGCCGACCTCACCCACCAGGGACTGCCGCGACGGTGACCAGCTGCGCAGGTCGACGCCCAGGTAGCGGGTGGCAAGCTCGCCGGGCTGGGCGGGCACACCGGCGGTGCCTCCGGCGAATGCGCTGACGACGTCGGTTCCCCCACTGATCGAGGACACCTCGACGTGGCCGCCCACCTCGGCCTTGACCCACTCGAACAGGTCGGCCGGCAGCGGTGAGCCGGTGCTGCCCACCGCGCGCAACCGGCTTAGGTCGTGCTGGGCACCGGGATGCAGCCCGGCTTTGCGGCATGCCTGCAAATGGCCAGGGCTGGTGCCGAAGTAGGTCACCGCCTCCTCGGCGACCAGTCGCCAGAGCCGGTCGGCGTCGGGGTAGAGCGGATTGCCGCTGTAGCTGACCACCGTGGCCCCGCACAGCAGGCCGCCGACCCGGAAGTTCCACATCATCCAGCTCAGTGCGGTCTGCCAGAAGAACACATCATCTCCACCCAGATCGGCATGCAGCGCAGCGGCTTTCAGATGCTCGAGGACCACCCCGCCGTGGCCGTGCGCAATACCCTTCGGCCGGCCGGTGGTCCCCGAGGTGAACAACACCCACAGCGGATGGCCGAAGTCCACCGGTGTGACCTCGGGCTCGACCGGCTGGGCGACGACGGCGCGGTAATCGTCGCCGTCCAGCGCAATCAGGTTCGGTACACCGGTTCCCGGTGAGCGCAACAGCGCCAGCAGGTCGGCGGTGTCAGCGCTCTTGTCGATCCAGCGTCCGCCGTGGCGGTAGCCGGCCGCGCTGAAGAGCACCTTCGGATTCAGCTGGCCCAGTCGGGCCGCCGCGCCCTGTGGTGCGTAGTCCTGCCCGCACGAGGACCACACCGCCCCGACCGCGGCCGCCGCCAGAAACGCCACCGTCGCCTCGGCGGTGTCGGGCAGGTAGGCGACCACGCCGTCGCCGGGGCCGACGCCGAGGCGGCGCAACTCCGCGGCCACCGCGCCGACCCGCCCGGGCAACTCAGGCCACTCGATCGTGGTTCGGGTGCCGTCCTCCTCCACGCCGATGATCGCCGGACCGTTCCGGGTTGCGTGGCGCAGTACCTGGTCGACGTAGTTGATTCGGACACCGGGGAACCACCGTGCGCCGGGCATGGCGGTATCAGCCAGGATCGCGTCGTCCCCGGCGCCCGGGCCGACCGCCGCCGGGATGTCGAAGTATTCCCAGAGCGCCCGCCAGAACGGGGCGGGGTTGGCCACCGACCACCGCCACAATTCGGGGTAGCTGCCGGCGGGTGCGCCGTGCCGCGCCGATGCGGCGGCGAACTGCCGCCATTGGGCCTGATCCCGCGAGCGGGGCTGATCCCGACCCATCGACACTCAGACGAACTCGACGCCGGACATCTTGATCTGGTCGCCCTCGCGTTCGAGGTTGAGCACAATCCGCCACAGCCGCGGCTGCTGTTGGTCCTTGGGTGCCTGTGGGCCTTCCCGGCGGGAGGTGGCCGAAACCAGGACAACGGCGGTGTCGGCGGTCATGGATTCCACGGCGGCGTCGTTGACGGTGGCCTTGGTGGTGATCTTCTCGTCGGTGAGTGCTTTGACGAAATCCTCTGCGGTGTCGGCGAAGTTGGCCTGGAACCTCCCGGTGGAACCGTCCAGGACCCGTTGCACGCTGTCCTGCGCCGTGGTGTAGTCGATGGACATCAGGTTGATCACGCCCTGGCGGGCCGCGGCGGCGTATTCGGCGGCACTCTGTCGTTGCTCGGTGTGCTCCCGGTGCTTCCACACCATGAACCCGGTGAGGCTCAGCAGGCCGGCGGTCAGCAGCGCGGCCAGGACGATCCCGACCGTGCGGACCGGTACAGACGACCGGGCAGTGCCACCGTCGCGCAGTTGGCGGCGGAGTTCCTCAGCCCGCACGCGGGCGCCCTCGGCTCGCTCCTCAGCTGCGGCGGCCTCGGCCTGTAAGGCCAGTCGGTCGGAGACCTCCGCGCGCTGCGTCGGCAATTCCGGGTCGCTCGACGTCATCGGCCCTCCTGGCATCGTGCGGTGTGCGACAGTAATCGGTGTGCGATCGACCGTAGCCGCTGCCGCTGCGCTGATCGCGGTCGGACTCGCCGTACCGGCTCCCGCCTCGGCCAACGGATGCGACGACCCGTTCTGCACCCCCGGTATCGAGGCTGGGGTGGTGCTCGGTGCGCCCTGTTCGCAGACCGACTACTACGTTTTCGGCACGACCTCGTGGGGCAGGTTGGTGTTCTGCGGTTCGCCGCGGCGCTATGAGCCCCGCTACTTCCGGTCCCCGCCCATGGTCGGCATCAAGGAACACAAGAGCAGTTGTACCGGCTATGAGAATTACGTCGCTCAGGCGCCCGACGGTTTGTTCCTGACCTGCTCGTTCCAGAACAACAGCGCGGTCTGGGTTCGCGGTGACTGGGTGCGCGACGACTAAGACGACGAGGCGCGCCTCACCAGTTCCGCAGGGAGCACAGCGCTCCTTTAGGCCCGGACTTGGTCACCACGACGGTGCCGTCGACTGCCAGGGTGCAGTGGAAGTTCGGCGGGTTCGGTGACTGCCCGCTGGTGCCGAGCACCATGGCCCAGTACTTCGGGTCGGCCAACTCGACGTTGAGTACCCACGGTCGGTCCGGACCCAGATCAGCCTCGATTTTCGGGCTGAACATGTACGGGTTGTGGCTGTAGTCGGCGAAGTTGGCCGGCTCGCTGTCCCGGTAGTAGATGTCGGCGTTGACCGGGACGTCGGTGTACACGGTGTAGGTGACGGTGTGCATCGCCGGGCCCTCCGCGGCGGCCGGCGGCGCGGTCAGGCCGACGGTCAGCGAGAGGGCCGTACCGACAGAAATGCCGACCACTGCGCGCGTCACCACAAAAGTCTGGCACGACACCTGTCGGGGACGACGAACAATCGCAGCGGTCTACCATCGTGGGGTTATGACTCCCGAGCGCCCCGCCGTCGAGGCAGACGAGCTTGCCGCCGCGGAGGAGGCCGAAGCCGAAGCCCGGGCCGCGGCGGAGGAGGCCCGGGCCAAAGCGGCCGGCCTGCCCGACACCGCGGCCACGGCACGCCCGGCGGTCCGGTCGCGGCAGACGGCAGGCCTGGTGCTGGCGGCGCTGCTCACCGGCGCAGGTCTGGCGTTGACCGGTCTGATGCTGTGGCAGCACCGCGAAGTGGCAGCGCAGCGTTCGCAGGATCTGCAGTTCGTCGATGCCGCCCGGGCCGGCGTGACGGCACTGCTGTCCATCGACCACACTCGCGCCCAGGCCGACGTTGAGCGGGTGTTGGATCTGTCCACCGGAGCATTCCGGGAGGACTTCGAGCGCAGCGCCGAGGATTTCGTCAAGACGGCCCTCGAATCCAAAGCCTTCACGACCGGCACCGTCAACGCTGCGGCGTTGGACTCCCTCGACGGCGACCGAGGCGTGGTTATGGTGGCGGCCACCTCTGAGGTCACCAACGCCAACGGCGCCGATCAAGACCCCCGTCCGTTTCGGATCAGCGTCACCGTGACCCGCGATGGAGACACCCCCAAGATGTCGGATGTGGAGTTCGTGCCATGAGCGCCAGCGAGGAGTTGAGTCCGGTCGAGGAGACCAACGAGCCAGATCCCGCGGAGGAACCCGGCGGCGAGCCGGCCACGGCGGCACCCGGTCCCCGCCCCAACCCGGCGGCGCGCGCGCTGGCATGGTGCCGCCACAACGTGGCCGTGGCCGCGGCCATCGGCCTGGTGCTGGCGTCGGCCGCGGCCGCGGCCTCGGTCTACTGGTGGGTGTACCGCCCGGACCGGCTCACCGACGCGGCGGCCCAGCAGCAGGTGATCGCCGCCGCCAAGGAGGGTACCGAGGCGCTGTTGAGTTACTCCCCGGAGAGTCTCGACGCCGACCTGGCCAATGCTAAATCCCACCTCACTGGCGAATTCCTCAGCTATTACAACGATTTCACCGACAAGGTCGTCGCGCCGGCATCCCGTGACAAAGGCGTCAAGACCGAAGCCAACGTCGCCCGCGCGGCCGTCTCGCAGATGCGCCCCGACAAGGCCGACGTGCTGGTGTTCGTCAACCAGGTCACCACCAGCAAGGAACGGCCCACGCCGGCGCTGTCCACCAGCAGTGTCATGGTGACCTTGCTCCGCGCCGACGGGCGCTGGCTGATCTCGGGATTCAATCCGGTCTAGCCCGCAAGTCCCCCTGTTTGGGGACTTACGTCACTGTCGCCGCTGCCCCCGCCCGCGTCACAGTTGAATGTGAGGCCTGTGACCAGGGGGGTGTTAATGATGTCCGAGTTCCCCGACCCTGAGACTGTGCGCGCCGTGTTGACCATGGCGACGCAGGCACCGTCGGTGCATAACTCCCAGCCCTGGTACTGGTGGGTCGGCGGAGAAAGCCTGCATCTTTACGCTGATCCCAGTCGGCATCTGCCCCGTACCGATCCGGATCGCCGCGACCTGCTGGTCAGCTGCGGGGCTGCTCTGCACCACTGCACGGTTGCGCTGGCCGCGACGGGCTGGCACGCCACCGTGCACCGACTCCCCGACCCGGCCGACCCCGACCATCTGGCCGCGGTCACCGTTGAACCGCAGAGCCCCGATGAACTCGATGTGATGCTGGCGGCGGCGGTCGGTCGCCGCCGCACTGACCGCAGGACGTTCAGTTCGTGGCCGGTGCCGTGGGGCGATATCGCGCTGATGGGTGCCCGCGCCGCCCGGGCCGGTGTGATGCTGCGCCAAATCGACCTCATTCCGCAACTCAGCGCGATCGTCGCCGAGGCGGTCACGCCGGATGCGCCGATTCCGGCCCGCATCTTTGCCGACCCGGCACTGCAGCAGCAGGCGCCGGGCACACCCGATAACGGAGTGGTGTTGGCGCTGGGTACTGAACGCGATGACGGTCTGGCCCGGCTACGGGCGGGAGAGGCCACCAGCCTGGTGCTGCTGTCGGCTACCGCGATGGGACTGGCCACCTGCCCGGTGACCGAGCCGCTGGTAATCCCGGAGACGCGCGAGGCCGTCCGCACCGACGTTTTCGGCGCCAGTGGCTTTCCGCAGATGCTCATGCGGGTCGGGTGGCCGCCGCTCAACGCCGACCCGTTGCCCGCCACACCGCGAAGACCGATCGGCGAGGTCGCGGACTGGCTGCACGACGGAGCGTTCCTGACGACTCCCCAGCCGCCTGTTAGCCGAATCGGATCGACGTTCCCGGTGTCAAGGTTGCCACCTGCCCGCGGCACTCGATGACCACTGGCGGATGGTCGGCCGGGTCGACGCTGATCTCGGCGCTGCGGCCGGTGATGGTCAGGTGCATCCGGTAACCGCGGTAGTGGATCGGCATTCGCAGTGCCCCAAGCTCTTCGGGCCACATCGGGTTGAGGATCAGTCGGTCTCCGCGGGTCTCCAGGCCGGTGAAGCAGCGCTGCAGCAGGTCAATGCTGCCGGCCATCGCGGCGATGTGGATACCCTCTGCGGTGGTTCCGCCCTGGATGTCGGCGACGTCGGAGGCCAACACCAGTTGGAAATAGCGCATGGCCCGGTCGCGGTTGCCGCGGGCCAGAACCCAGGCGTGCACCACTGCACTCAACGTCGAGCCGTGCGAAGTTCGGCGCACGTAGTAGTCCACGGTTTGGGGTATCTGCTCGGGGGTGAAGCGATATCCCATGCGCGCGAACAACTCCCGCAGTTCGTCGGCCGACAGCAGGTAGAAAAGCATGAGAACGTCGGCCTGTTTGGAGGCCTTGTACCGGTTGACGCTGTCGTTCTCAGCCTCCAGGATCCGGTCGAGACGCGCAATGTTGCCGTACCGATCGCGGTAGCCGTGCCAGTCAAGCTCGGCAAGATCGGCGTAGCCCTCGAACTGGCTGATCACCGTCCCGCTGGACTCCCGCTGTGTGGCCGGGCTGGGGTGGAACGGCACGTACATGCGTCGACTCACCTCGTCCCAGCGGCTCAATTCCCGGCCGTGGATTCCCATCGACTCCATCAGATCCAGCCGGTCCCGCAGCGGCAGAGCGTCCAGGGCGTCCAGGGCCCGCACGATCACCCACACCGCCATCACGTTGGTGTAAGCGTTGTTGTCGATGCCGTCGTAGGGAGCGTCGGGGTATCCGGAATGGAATTCGTCGGGTCCGATGACGCCACGGATCACGTAGCGGCCCCGCCCATCATCGAGAGCCGGATCGAACTCGGCCCGGCTCACCCAGAACCGGGCGATCTCGGCGAGCATTTCGGCGCCGTTCTCGGCGAGGTACTGAACGTCGCCGGTCACCTGGTAGTACTGCCAGACGTTGTAGGCCACCGCGATCCCGATGTGATGAGCGCGGGCGCTGGCATCGGGATTCCAGCGGCCCGAGTTCGGGTTCAGGTGCAGTGTCTGGCTCTCCTCCCGGCCGTCGCTGCCGGACTGCCATGGGAACATCGCCCCCGCCCAGCCGGCTTCCCGGGCCGCGCGGCGGGCCTCTGGCAGCCGCCGGTATCGGTAGCGCAGCAGTGCGCGCGTGGTGGCCGGCGAACGCAGGTTCAGAACCGGGAAGGCGAACAGTTCGTCCCAGAAGATGTGCCCGCGGTAGGCCTCGCCGTGCAGTCCGCGGGCGGGTAGGCCGGCGTCGAGGTCCTCGGCCCCGTTGGGCACACTCTGCAGCAGTTGCAGCATGTGCAGTCGCGCCACCCGCAGCGCGTCGGGGCTGTCGTCGAAGGCGATGTCGAAGCGCTCCCACAGATGCGCCCACTCCCGGGTGTGGCCGTCGCGCAGGTCGGTGTAGCGGCCCAGCCGGGACAGCAGGCGTGCCGCGGCGTCGCCCGGTTCGGAGATCGCGTGGTCGCGGCCGGTGAAGATCGCGGCGATCTTCTCCACGGTCACCGAATCCCCGGCTTCCAGTGCGACGACGAGGTCGTGGCCGGTGCGCCGAGGCTCGTCGACGAAGCGCACCTCGGCGGCCAACGGGGCATTGCCCCGCCACGCGGTGGTGCGGGCCGACACCGCGATCGGGATGCGTGACTGCACCGTCTGGCACTCCAGCAGCGCTGATCCGGATGACAACTCCCGCGTCGCGGTCGCCACCAGATGGTCGCTGGAGAGCGCCTGATAGCGCTGCACCCCCGTGTTGCGGACGTCTCCGTCGATCACCGACAGGAATTCCACGGTGCCTGACCAGTCCTCGGCCCACAGCGTGGTCTCCAGCGCGCACGCGTGCGGTAGGTGGATCGCGGCTATGCGCCGCTGAATCACCTTGGTGGTGCGGCCGGAGGGATCGCGGAAGCGGAACTCCCGGGTCAGTTCGGCCCGCCGCAGATCCATGTTCTGGCGGTAGGAGAGCAATTCGGCGGAGTCGACGTCGAACCAGTCGCCGCCGTCGATGCGGAACTTCAGCGACAGCCAATTCGGCAGGTTCACCAGGCTTTCGTTCTCCACGTCCACTCCGGCGACCCGGTCTGCGAGCCGGTTGTAGAGCCCGGCGGCATAGGTGCCGGGGTAGTGGAATTCACCTGCATCAGCCTCCGGAGCGCATCCCCGGGTGGCGCGATATCCATTGCCGACCGCGCACAAGGCCTCGCGCAACCGCTCATGTTCGGGGATGTAGCCGCCGAAGGTGAACGACCAAGGGCCGCCCATACTCTGGCGGTCGATGTCGCACTGCATGACCAGCCGTTCGATGAACTGCCGGACCTCCTCTGGACTGTCCAGGCTGAACCGAGCACCGGTCGCCCGGTCACCGTCTTCGGTGTGCCGCACCACGATCCCGACACCGTCGTGCAGGACGGCATCGAACCCGTCCTCGTCGGTGAGGTCATCGCCGAGGAAGATCGGCAGCAACGGTTCCTCGCCGGCGACCTGGTCGAGGATCCATTCCAGGGTTTTTCCCTTGTCCCACTGGATCTTCGGCCGCAATTCGACCACTTTGCGACCCGCGGTGACCTTCAGACCGCTGCGGTTGCCGATGTTGTGGACGGCCGCGGTCACCGCGGCTGCGGACTCCGGTGCGGCGTTTCGGTAGTGCACGGCAACCGCATAGCGCTTGTGCTCCACCTCGACTCCGGGTACCGCCGTGAGTTGCTCGGCAAGTTCGGCGGCGGCCTGTTCCAGCAGCGGGATTGCCTGGGCTGCAGCCTCATTGCGGTGATAGCTCCCATCCGGGCCGACGATCTCAAACCCGTGGCTACCGGCGTACCAGAGGCCGGGGATGCCGAGCCGCTCGCGGATGTCCGCCAGGCCGCGGCCGGACAACACCGCCACCGGGTACAACGCGGCCAGCGACCGGAGGGCCTTGTCGGCGCCGGCAACCAGCGACGCAGCCCCCGGTTGGTCGACGATGTCCGACAAGGTCCCGTCGAAGTCGAAGAAGATCGCCGGCCGCCGCGCGCCGACTACCCCGGCGAGTTGTCCGAATGAGGCCAGTGCGTCGGGCAGGGTGGACATCCGCCGGCCGATGACGCGTACCTGCACCTCGGCGAGGTCGCCGACGATGCGGTCGGCGCCGAACTCGCGCAGCCGATCGCCGGTCTCGCCGGTGCGGTCCACCCCGATCACCAGGCCGAATCCGCCGGCGCGGGCCGCATGGACACCGGCCTCGGAGTCCTCGACCACCGCTGTGCGCCCCGGCCGGACGCCGAGTCGGCGTGCCGCCTCGGTCAGCATCGCGGGGTCCGGTTTGCCAGCCAAGCCCAGTTTCTCGGCGGTGATCCCGTCCACCCGGACCTCGAAAAGCCCTGCCAGGCCCGCCGACTCCAGCACAGCCGCACAGTTGCGGCTGGCCGAGTAGATTCCGACCCGCACCCCGGCGTCGCGCAGTCGCCGCACCAGTGCGACGGTCGACCCGAAAACCGGCACCCCCGTCGCGATCCGCGCCGCGAACAGTTCCTGCTTGCGGTTACCCAGACCGCACACCGACCCTTCGCGGCCGGAATCGGCCGGGCTGCCCCAGGGCAGTTCGACGCCCCGGGAGGCCAGGAAGTCACGCACCCCGTCGTAGCGTGGTTTACCGTCGATGAAGTGCCGGTAGTCATGGGGGGTGAACGGGTCGTGATTCTCCGTCGGCGACTCCGCACGGTTGGCCAGATAGGCGTCGAACAACTCAGCCCAGGCCGCCTGGTGGATCGCGGCCGTGTCGGTGACCACACCGTCGAGGTCGAACAACACCCCGTCGTGGTAGCGCGGATCGATCCTGACCCGTTCCGTGGCGTCGGACTCGCCGATCGGCGCCCCGAACCCGTGATCGCTCACCATGACCTCGACCCTAGGCCAGGGCCTTGCGGCGGACGGTTTAGGGGACCAATGCCTCTGACCGCAGCGGACCAGCCAGGCTAGGGTCACCTGAGGTGCTCCACGGAAGGACATGGAATGTCAACTGCAGCAAGCAGTCTGCCGATCATCGTCGCAGTCGACGGCTCGTCGGCGTCGAAGGTGGCTGTCGACTGGGCGGCGCGTGACGCCGCGCGGCGCGGCGCAGCGCTGAAACTGGTCCACGTACTCGTGCCGCCCGCGGTTATGGCCTTCCCGGAGGTGCCGATGCCGCCGGGCTTCATCCAGTGGCAGGAGGAAGAAGGGCGCACGTTGCTCGACAACGCGGTGCGCACCGTCAAGGAGGCCGCCGGCACCGGCGCCGATATCGAGGTGACCACCGATCTGGTCAGCGGCTCCGCCGTGCCGGTGCTGGCCGATCTGTCGTCCTCGGCGCAGATGATCGTGGTGGGCTCCCGCGGCCGTGGCGCCCTGGCCCGCAGCCTGCTGGGGTCGATCAGCACCGGTCTTGCCCACCATGCGCACTGCCCGGTGGCGATCATCCACGACGAGGATCCGCTGATGCCGCACCCGTCGAAGGCGCCGGTCGTGGTCGGGGTGGACGGCTCACCGGCGTCCGAGGGCGCCTTGGCGATCGCCTTCGAGCAGGCCTCGTTCCGCGGCGTCGATCTGGTGGCCGTTCACGCCTGGAGCGACAGCGGTGTGCTGGAGTTCCCCGGTGCCGACTGGTCCACTCTGCAGGCAGCGGGGGAGGAGACACTCAGCGAGCGACTGGCCGGCTGGCAGGAGCGCTACCCCGACGTTCCGGTGCGCCGGGTGGTCGTGGCCGATAAGCCGGCTCACCAGTTGATCGAACAAGCCGAGTCCGCCCAGTTGCTCGTGGTGGGCAGCCATGGTCGCGGCGGCTTCACCGGGATGCTGTTGGGTTCGGTGAGCACGTCGGTGGTGCACGGCGCCCGTATGCCGGTGATCGTCGCGCGGCGCTGAGACTCCCCGAAGAAAGCGTCAGTGCTCCATTGCGGGGCCGGAGCCGGCCGGCGGCTCGGGCCCCGGACGCCGGAACAAGACCAGCGTGATGATGACTGCCGCCACCGGTATCACCACCATGAGCAGATTCAGCGTGCGGGCAGCATCGAGCACGCTCGGGGTCACCTCGGAGATCACCCACGCGGTGCGCTCGGGATCCAGGCCGCCGGCGCCCGGATTAGTGGCTGTGGCACTGAGGACTTCACCGGCCTGCTGGATACTGACGCCGGCTTCAGCGAGCCGCGGGCCGGCGTCGCGGGTCAGCAGGATGATGCCGAACATCGAGAACAACGCCGCACCCAGGCCGTAGAAGGTTCCGCCCACCGATGCCTTCACCGCCGAGACGACACCACCGAGATTCGGCGGCGCACTGGACATCATGACGGTCGTCTGCGGTGTCTGGATGATCGCCCCGCCGATCGTCGTCAGCGCCATCACCGCGCCGACGACCACGATCGGGGTGTCGATGTCGAACGCCAGCCGTGCCAGCAGGCTGACGGCCAACACCGACAATCCCGCCACGATCACGGTGCTGTTGCCCAGGCGCGTCGCCGCGCGGCCGGCACCGACGGCAACCAGTGCGGACACCAGCGTGGCCGGAATGAGCAGTAACGCAAACGCCCACGTCGACAGATCGCGGATGACAACGAGGTAGAAGGTGGACATCAGCATCGATCCGCCCTGCACCAGATTGTTGGCCGCACCCGCACTCACCACGGCATTGAAGTGGGGGGAGCGGAATATTCGCAGATCCAGCGCCGGATCGTCACAGTGCCGCTCCCACCAGATGAAAGCGGCGGCGGCGGCGATCCCGGTCAGGATCGCGGCGATCGCGGCAAGGTCGACTCCGCTCTGCAACTTGGAGATGCCGTAGGTGACGCCGATGAGAGCGGTGGCGACCAGCAGTAAACCGGGGACATCGGTCCTGCGGTGCGAACTCTGCGTCTCCGGGACGTAACGCCAGGTGATCATGACGACAAGGATCGCGAGGACGGGTGTGACGAGAAGTCCGGTGCGCCAGCCGAATTCAACGGCCAGCAGACTGCCCACCGTCGCCGGCAGCACGCCGAACGCGTAGACCGTGGCGAGGTACCACGCGATCGCACCCGCACGACGCTCGGGAGCGAAAACCGCGTTCATGATGGCCAGGGACAATGCGCTCAGGAACGCGAAGGCCACCCCGATGCAGGCCCTGGCGATCATCAGCACCGCCGCGTTGGGGGCGGCCGCCCCGATGAGCCCGAAAACCACTGCGGCCCACGCGCCGGCGATGAACATCCGCTTCATGCCGTACCTGTCGCCCAGGACACCCGCCCCGAGGACGGAGGCGGCCAGTGTCAGCGTCGCCAGCGACGACACGAAAATGGTTGTACCGGGCGAAAAACCCAGGCCGCTGCGGACCAGGGAGATGTTGGCCGCCAGGATCCTCAGATCGCCCACGGCCACGGCGCTGCCCAGGCCCATCGCCACCGTCGTCATGATGGCGGCGAACCCGCTGACCGGCAGCTGCTGTTTCTGCACCAGGTCACGCTAGCCGGGCAAACCGCGTTCCCGATGCGCTCTGGGATCTGGGTGCGACTACGAAGCGGGTGCCGTCTGTCGTTCCGCTGTGTTCATCGGGTTCTTCGTTCCTCTGGTTCTTCTGCAAATTGCTTGTTCTTCTGACAAGTTCCTTGACTCGCGTTCACCAAGTAGGCTTCCGCGTCGCGCCCGTCGGCCGACGTCGGCCATTCCCCCGACCGAGCGCATTGATGAAAGGAGCCACAGTGCCCAATTCGGCACGACCGATCTTTGCCACCGCGTTGGCTGCCGTCGCGGTTCTGAGCAGTGCCGCCCCAGCGGTGTTCGCCGGCCCGTCCTCGGGTCTTTCCGCGACCACCCGGGCCTACGACCTGACTGCGGCCAGCGATATCTCCGGGCAGGCTCTCGGTGTCGTGTTTCTGTCGGGTTGGGGCGATTTCATCGGCGCCGACGATCCGTACTTCCCCGGGCAGTTCAACAACGACCTCCGACTCAGCGGGCCCCTCGGGGTGGCGTACTACATGATCGACACCTCAATGGACGCCGCCGTCACCAAGAACCTGGAGAACTACCTCTTCGAGGTCGCGGCTCTGGAGTCTGATCCGGTGCAGGCGGTTCAGGCGGCGGCCCGGGCGGCGGCCTACGTCGCGGTGGCCTCCAACCTCGGCGTCGGTTCGGTGCCCGCCAAACTGGCCAGGTCGCTGATCTTCGGCGTGCCCTTCGACCTGCCCGGCGCCATAGTTCAACTGACAGCACCTATTCCGCTGGCCGGCGACATCATCAGTGTCTACTTCACCGGCCGCGCTGAAGGCGACCCAGTCGTCTACGGCACCGGCCTCAACGGCCTCGTCGCATACTCCGGGACGCTGCTGCCCTGGCTCAAACCGCTGCTCGGTCCGGCGGGCCAACCGCAGCAGGCCGCGGCTGCCATCGAGGTGGTCGAGGCCCGCAGCGCCCGGTCCGTCGCTGCGGCGCCCGGGGAGGTTCCTGTCGAGGTCGGCATCCCCGCCCCCGCCGCGCCCCCCCCCCCGGCCGAGACCCCCGCCCCGGCCGAGACCCCCGCCCCGGCCGAGACCCCCGCCCCGGCCGAAACCCCCGAACCTGCTGTTCAATCCGCCGTTCTCACCCCAACTGCGCAAGACACGGCTCAGCCAGAGGCTCAGGAGACCGACGATGACAAGCCGACCCGGCGGGCCGCCTACCAGGGCCGGCGGGGACACGGCAGGGCCTAGGGCAGGGGCGCCGTCCAGCGCACCACGGTTCCGCCGCCGGGGGCTTCGGTGACCACCAGTTGCCCGCCGACTTCCTCCGCGCGGGCCCGCAGGTTCCTCAGGCCGCTCGGAGTCACCTCGGCCGGTATCCCGCCGCCGTCGTCGATCACCTCGACACTCAACTCGTCCTCGACCCGAACTTCGACGGTCAGCGTGTGGCCTCCGGAGTGTCGCACCGCGTTGCTCACCGCTTCGCGCACCACCGCCTCGGCGTGATCGGCCAGTGTCGCGTCCACCACCGACAGCGGACCCACGAACCGCACACCGGTGCGCAGTCCCTGGCCGGCGAACGCCGCGACCGCCTCGTCGATCCGCTGCCGCAGTCGGGTGGTCCCCGCGACGCCGCCGTGCAGATCGAAAATCGTGGTGCGGATCTCCTGGATGACGGCCTGCAATTCATCGACGGTGTCGGCGAGACGTTGGGACACATCGGCCGACGGCACCCGCGGGATGGTGCCCTGCAGCGTCAGACCCATGGCGAACAGCCGCTGGATAACGTGGTCGTGCAGGTCTCGGGCGATGCGATCCCGCTCGGAGATGACCGTGAGTTCCTGCATCCGCCGGCGGCTGGTCGCCAGCTGCCAGGCCAGCGCCGCCTGATCGGCGAAGGCCACCATCATGTCGAGGTGGTCCCGGGAAAACTCCCGCGCACCGCGCCGCCGCAGCACGACTACGATCCCGCCTGCGGTGGCGCGCAGCGGGATGACCATGGCCGGTCCGGCGTCGGCCATCAGCCGGTCCGCCAGACCCCCGTCATCGATCGACGGCAATCGCCGCGGAGTGTGATCGGTGAACACCTGGCCCAGGACGCTGCCCGCGATGTTGATCGTGGGCGCCGACTCGGGTACGAGCGCCGCACCGGTGGCATCCACCACCACCAACTCCTCGGCGTCGGCCCCGAAGTCGGTATCGGCGGCCACCGCAATGAATGCCCCGTCGGCCTGGGCCAGTTTGAGGACATCGTCGGCCATCTGACTCAGCACGTCGGCCGGGTCGTCACCGCCCAGCATTCGGGTGGCGATATCGCGGGTCGATTCGATCCACGCCTGGCGCATCTGGGCCTGCTGGTAGAGCCGGGCGTTGTCGATGGCGATTCCGGCCGCCGCGGCGAGTGCCTCGACGAGCACCTCGTCGTCGTCGGTGAACGGTTCGCCGCCGGATTTCTCGGTCAGGTACAGGTTGCCGTAAATCTCATCACGGATCCGAACCGGAACGCCCAGGAAGGTTCGCATCGGCGGGTGATTGGCCGGGAAACCGACCGAGGCCGGGTGCTTGCTGATGTCGTCGAGCCGGATCGACTTGGGGTCGTCGAGCAGGAGGCCCAGGACGCCGATGCCCTGCGGGACTCGGCCGATTGCCGCCATCTCTCGCTCACCCATGCCCTCGAGGACGAAGTCGACGATCTCGCATCCCTCGCCGCGGATCCCCAAAGCCCCGTATCGGGCGTCGACCAGTTTGGTGGCCGCCCTCACGATGGTCTGCAGGGTCTGGTCCAGATCCAGTCCGGAGGTCACCACCAGCATGGCTTCGACCAGTCCGTCCAGTCGGTCGCGGCCTTTGACGATCTGGTCCACCCGATCTTGCACCTCGACCAGAAGTTCGCGCAGCCGCAGCTGGGACAGCGTCTCGCGCAGCCGGGGCGAGAGCTCTTCCCCGATCGGGGCGCCGCCGGACATCAGGTGTCCCGGCGGTGTTGCTGGTCCAGTTTGGACACGAAGACGGCGGCCTGGGTACGCCGTTCCATGCCGAGTTTGGCCAATAGCCTTGATACGTAGTTTTTGACGGTCTTCTCGGCCAGGAACATCCGGGCGGCGATTTGTTTGTTGGTCAGCCCCTCGCCGAGCAGGCCCAGCAGGACCCGTTCCTGTTCGGTCAGCCCGGACAGCGGGTCGGCCCGTTCGGCCGCACCGCGCAGTTTGGCCATCAGCGCGGCGGCGGCGCGGTTATCCAGTAGGGATCGGCCGGCGCCGACGTCTTTGATCGCTTTGGCCAGCTCCATGCCCTTGATGTCCTTGACCACATAGCCGCTCGCACCGGCCAGGATGGCGTCCAGCATCGCCTCATCGGAGGTGAACGAGGTCAGCATCAGGCAGCGCAGGTCGGGCATCTTGGAGAGCAAATCGCGACACAGTTCGATGCCGTTGCCGTCCGGGAGGCGCACGTCGAGCACCGCCACATCCGGTTTCAGAGCCGGGATCTGGGCCATCGCGGCCGCCACTGAGCCGGCTTCGCCGATGACATCCAGATCGGGGTCGGCGCCGAGCAGGTCGATCAATCCACGACGGACCACCTCGTGGTCGTCGACCAGGAAGACCTTGACCATGTGGTCCACCATATCGGCGGGGGGTTTGTTCAGAGGAGCCGTTGGCGATCCACGACCAGGATCGAGCAGTCGGTGTCATGTAGGGCGGCTAACCCGGCCGGCCCCAGCAGTTCGGCGACGGCGGCGGTGTTACGGGCGCCGAGCACGACGAGCTGGACCGTCGCGGCGTTCTCGGCCAGGAAACTCAGGCCGCTGTCGCGGACGGCGATCGGCAGCACATCCAGGTCGGGGTAGCGGTGCCGCCACTGGTCGAGGCGGCGGTCCAGCTGCGCGCGCACCATCCGCCCGGATTCCTCGATCGTCTTCTGGTCGTGGGCCTGCGACTGCCAGGTGCCCAGTGCGCGCAGCGGTGCCCCCCGCATCCGGGCTTCCTCGACGGCGAACTGCAGCACCGCGGCTGCGTCCGGGGTCTGATCCAGCTCGACGACCACCCAGCCGCCCGGCCGCGGCGCGCCGCGCACCACCGCCACCGGGCAGTGCGCCGCCGCCACCAGCGCAGCGGCGGTGGATCCGACCCGGGCGTGGTCGAAGTGTCTGAGCCCGACGGCCCCGACGCACAGCATCGCCGCCCGGCGGGACGCCTCGAGCAGGACCTGTGTCGGGTTCCCCGCGACCACATCGGTGCTCACCGCGACGGCCCCGTCGACGTTGGCGCCGGCCGCTTCCGCCTCCGCCGAGCGCACCGCGGTCTGAGCGGCGGCGCTGTCACCATGCTCGGCGGCGGCCACCAGATGCAGCGGGAGATCCCGTCTTCTCGCCTCGTCGAGGGCCCACAGCGCGGCGCGTGACCCGGCCCGTGACCCGTCGACGCCGACGACAACGGACGGCGGTGTGAAGGTTTCGTACTGCTGGGGGGCCATCAGGCCATTGTGCTCCTCAGGCCACCCGGTGCACCGCTGCCGGGGCCGCGCTGTCGGCGAACAGTCGTTCGGTGTCCTCCCGGGTGCATGCCGCGGTGCCGGGGGTGAGCAGCACCGCAGCGCTGGCGGCGATCCCCAGACGCACCGCCTCGCTCAACTCCCATCCGCGGGTCAGGCCTACCGCGACGCCGGCCACCATCGCATCCCCGGCGCCCACGCTGCTGCCCTTCGGCACGCGGATCGGCGCGTACCTCAGGCCACCCTCGGCGGTGACCAGCAACGCACCCTCGGAGCCCAGTGAGACCAGGACACATTCGGCGGTGCCACGGTCGACGAGTTCATGCGCCGCGATGCACTGCTCCTCCTCGCCGTCCAGTTCCCGGCCCACGCACTCGCGCAACTCCCGCAGGCTGGGTTTGACCAGAAAAACCCCTGATGTGATCTGTCTGAGGCCACCGCCGGAGGTGTCCAGCACGAACTTGATGTCATGGTCGGTGCACATCTCGGCCACCTGCTGATAGAAGTCGTCGGGCACCCCCGGGGGCAGGCTGCCGCTGGCGACCACGATCGACGCCGAGGCCGCCGATCGCGTCAGCTGCTCCAGGCACTCGGCCTGTTCGGCAGGAGTCAGGTCCGGCCCGGGCAGCACGAAGCGGTACTGCGCCGCGGTGCTGGTCTCATTGACGGTGAAGCTCTCCCGGGTCCAGCCGCTGATCGCAACCCGTTGCACCGCAAGGCCTTCGGCGTTCAGCAGCTTTGCCACCACGTCACCGGACGGGCCGCCGAGGGGGAACACCGCCAGCGACTCCGCGCCCAGCACCTGCGACACCCGGGCGACGTTGATCCCTCCGCCGCCGGGGTCGTAACGGGCTGGCGCGCAGCGCAGTTTGTTGCTTGCGCGCACCACCTCGGTGCTGGTCGTAATGTCCAGCGCCGGGTTCATGCACAGCGTGACGATCTCCGGCACTGGCCCTCCTGCTCACAGACCGGTCGGGTAGGTCTCCGGGTTCTGACCGGTCACCCAGACGCTGGCCGGTTCCAACGGCTCCAGCGCGCGCGTGGAGTCGATGTGGATCATCGCATCGAACTGATCCGACGGGCGAACATGGAAGTAATGGCTTTGCCGTTCGGTCTGCGGCAGGTAGATCACGCCGATGGCGCGGCCCAGTCGGACCACCTCCAGTGCGGACGCGGCCGCAGAGCCGTCGTGCATCGGGACGATGAACGCGGGCCGACCGGTCTCGTGCAGCAGTTCCTCGATGCTTCCCGGCAACGCCGGGCGGACCGTCTTGCGTTCGGCGATACCGCCCCAGTCGCTGGCTGCGGTCACGGTGCCTGAATAGGTGGAGAACCCGATCAATCGGCAATCCTGGCCGTAGAGCTCCCGTGCCAACTGGCCGATCGTCAGCTGGCCGTCCGCGCTTACCTCGGTAGCCCGGGCGTCGCCGACGTGGGAGTTGTGCGCCCACACCACCACCCGGGCCGGCTCCGGACCGCCCGCCCGGTCCAAATGCTCGATCAGCGCAGCCAAGGTCGTGGCCATGTGTTTGTCGCGCATGTTCCACGAGGTGACCCGTCCGGCGAACATGCCGCGGTAGTACGCCTCGGCGTTGCGAACCGTCATAGCGTTCTGCTGGGCGTAGAACAATTCGTCCTCGGCCAGTTCGCCGTCGGTGCTCAGATACGCCCCGGCGTTGCGCTGCAATTCGATGAGTTGCTCAACGGCCTGGCGTTCGCAACGCGGGCCTGCCCCGAACGCGGCGGCATATCCATAGGCCTGGCCGTCATCGCCTGCGGAATGGTCAAAACAGGCGTAGCGCGCCCTCGCGCGTCCTGCCGCGGCCGGGTCCACCGAGTTCAGGTAGCTCACCACCTCCTGCATCGAACGGTGCAGGCTGTAGAGATCCAGCCCGTAGAAACCGGTTTGGCGCCGGCCCTCTGCCGCACACCGGCCGTTGTGCCAGCGCAACCAGCCGACGAAGTCGCGCACCACGGTGTTGCGCCACATCCAGGCCGGGAAGCGTTCGAATCCGCGCAATGCCTCCTCGGCGGAACCGTCATCACCGAGGCCGCGCACGTAGCGGTTGACCCGGTAGGCATCCGGCCAATCCGCCTCGGCGGCAACGGCGTTGAAGCCTTTTTCCTGGATGAGCCACTTGGTGATCTCGGCGCGGGCATCGTAGAACTCGTGGGTGCCGTGTGAGCTCTCGCCGATCAGCACCACCCGGGCGTCGCCGATCAAATCCGCCAGAACATCGCGGGGCGGGATTCCCCCCGGGGCGTCGATGGCTGCTCGGCTGACCAGTTCGGCCGGCGCGGGGCCCGCTGCGGGCGGGGCCGCGCCGGTGGTCGGTGTGGCCAACAGTTCACGCACCTCGTCATCGGTGACTTGGGTGAAATCCCAGAATGATTCGCCGACGGCCAGAAAAGGCGTCGGCATCGAGGCGCACACGACGTCCTCGACGATCCCGGCGAACTCGCGGCAGGTGGATTCCGGGGCCGCGGGCACGGCGACAACGATTTCGGCGGGTAGCGACTCCCGCAGCGCCTGCACCGCCGCCAGCATCGACGACCCGGTGGCCAGGCCGTCGTCGACCAGAATCACCGTCTTGCCGGTCACGTCCAGTGGGGGTCGTCCCTCCCGGTAGGTGGCTTCGCGCCGGGCCAGTTCACGGCCTTCGCGTTCGGCGATCTCCCGCAACTCATCCGGTGAGATCCGTAGCCCCCGCAGCACGTCGTCGTTGACCACCACGCGCCCGCCACTGGCCAGCGCCCCCACCGCGAATTCCTCGTGGCCGGGGGCGCCCAGTTTGCGGACGATGAATGCATCCAGCGGTGCGCGTAACGCCTGGGCCACCTCAAAGGCGACGGGTAGGCCGCCGCGCGCCAGTCCAAGCACAACCACGTCCGGTTTGTCGCGGTAGGCGCCCAACATTCCGGCCAGCACCCGGCCGGCCTCCCGGCGGTCACGGAATACGCGCCGTGGCTGCTGTCGATGAATGCCGGTGGTGCGTGTCATGGTGCCTCCCCTTGAGAACCTCGAAAAGCTCGAATACCCCGACCCCTGCCCTCCACTATCCGACCACCGCGCACTCGCCGGTAGAGGCCGAAGTCCCCGCGGTGCCAAACTGGGGCTATGTGGAAGTTGGCGGGGAGTGCGGTGGCCGGGGCGGGGTTGATGGCGGCACGCCGGTACTACCGGAACTGGGGCACCACCAAGGAGGAGTGCGACACGGCGCTGCCCGGTGATGAGTTGGTGGGCCAGCCGGCGGTGCAGACCACCGAGGGCATCTGGATCGACGCCCCGGCCCGCGCGGTCTGGCCGTGGCTGGTGCAGATGGGGCAGGACCGCGGCGGGATGTACAGCTACGAGAAGTTGGAAAACCTGATCGGGCTCAAGCACCACAACGCCGACCGGATCCACCCCGAATGGCAGCACCTGGCTGTCGGTGACGTGATCAGGCTGGTCCCGCCCGGCTGGATGGGCTTGCGGGACGGGATCGTGCTACCGGTGGTGGCGCTGATCGAGGGGGAGTCGATCGTGTTGCGGTTGCAGCCGCCGGCGGTCCCGGTGGACGGCGTGTGGTCCTTTCACGTCGTGCCGCACTGGGAGGACCGCTGCCGGCTGCTGGTTCGGACCCGCGCGCGGATGCGGGTGCCCGGTGAGGCGCTGGGCGCCGAAGCCGCCGGTCCGGTGATGTCCCTGCTAACCCGCGGCATGCTGCTGGGCATCAAGCGGCGCGCCGAGGAGTCCGGTTCGGCCTGAGGTCAGTGGAAACTGAGCATGTCGGCCAACGGCCGCCGCGGCGTGGGCGGCGGCGGCTCGTCCAGAGCCGGAATCTGCCCGATCCGAATGAGCACCTGCGGGTCGCCCACCCCGCCGGTCAGCGCGCGGATGATGGCGCGGCTGGACTCCAATTCGGTCATATGGGTCAGCGTGCAGGTGGCAAGGCCGGCGAGAGTGGCCTCGAGCAGCACATCGGAGAGCACCTCTCCGCAGCCCAGTGCCTCGCGTCGACCGTCGCCGTCGGTGGACAGCACCGCGATGACCGAGGCGTCGTGGTCGATCCCCGGTCTGCGGTCGGGGTTTGTCGGGTTCGGGAACACCCGGCCGACGTCGACCCTGTCGCGTTCCGATGCCGACACCAGCGCGCTGTAGGGTACCCCGTCGGATACCTCGAAAGGCGCTGTCCACCATTGCAGTTCGGCATGATAGGAGGTGTCGTAGCGGCGCAGCGATTCGGTCAGCCGGGAGGCTTCGGCCAGCTGCGGCCGCACCGTTTCCGGCAGCACCGACAGGATCGCCTTGTCCGTGTCGATGGTGCTGCGCAGCACCGGTTCGATATACGCCCAGCTGGCCGGGGCGCCGAAAGGCAGGCGGTCGGTGCGGCGGCGCACAATCGCACCGGCTCGGGCTTGATCGGCCTCGGTGACGAATGCAGACCGGCGGAAGTCGATGGTGGCCAGATGGTCGAGGTCGTTGGGATTGGGGAAGCGGGC
>NZ_JBILVF010000041.1:0-23279 GCF_044370595.1 Mycobacterium sp. | reverse complement strand
CGGCGCCCCCGAACCCCGCCCGGCCTACCCCGACCAGGGCGGCTACCACGATCCCTACCCTCAGCAGGGCGGATACCCGTCCCGCTCGGCCTACCCGGACCAGGGCGGCTACCCCGACCAGGGCTATCAGCAGCCCGGCTACGGCGGCGGCTACGGCGCCCCCGGCTACGACCAGGGTTACCGGCAGGCGCCCCCGAACTACGGTCCGCCACCCGGCCCCCCGCAGTACGGCCCGCCGCCTGGTGGCGGATACCCGCAGCCGCCCGCTGACTACGGCTACGGCCGTCCGGCGCCCGCCCGCCATGAGGAACCCGGCTACGGCGGCTACGAGCAGCCTCGTCCGGCCTACCCCGATCAGGGCTATCAGCAGCCCGGCTACCAGCAGCCCGGCTACGGTCGGCAGGACTATGCCCAGCCGGGCTACGGCTACGAACAGGGCGGCTACGAACAGGGCGGCTACGAACAGGGCGGCTACGCGCCGGCGGCTCCCGCGGCGGCTCCCGATTATGACTACGGCCAGCCGGCGGCCGGCGGCTACGGCGGCTACGCACCGCCGACCGCACAGGGCGAGTACCCGGCCCCGGCCACCGGCCGGGGTGTCACGCTGCAACTCGATGACGGCAGCGGCCGCACCTACCAGCTCCGGGAGGGCGCCAACACCATCGGACGCGGCCAGGACGCCCAATTCCGGCTGCCCGATACCGGGGTGTCCCGCCGGCATCTGGAGATCCGCTGGGACGGCCAGACCGCGCTGCTGCAGGACCTCAACTCCACCAACGGCACGACGGTGAACAACGCCCCGGTCCAGGAATGGCAACTGGCCAACGGCGACGTCATCCGGGTCGGACACTCCGAGATCATCGTCCGCGTTCACTGAGGTCGCGGTGGACTGCGGGGGGCCTGATGGCTTGCGCCCCTCGTGACGGGCCGTCGCAGTATCGTGTGACGTTGCCTGGTTCGGCCAGCCCCGTCGTGGCCGGGCACGTTTCCACCACGACAGGAGCAGGAAGGGCCGCTGCATGCAGGGATTAGTTCTGCAGCTCACCCGCGGTGCGTTCCTGCTGCTGCTCTGGTTGTTCATCTGGTCGGTGCTGCGCATCCTGCGTACCGACATCTACGCCCCCACCGGTGCGGTGATGGTGCGCCGCGGGCTGCCGCTGCGAGGCGGGCGCTCCCCGGGCCGGCAAGGCAAGGCCGCCGCCCGCTATCTGGTGGTCACCGAGGGTGCGCTGGCGGGCACCCGGATCAGCCTCGGTAACCAACCGGTGTTGATCGGCCGTGCCGATGACTCCACCCTCGTCCTCACCGATGACTACGCGTCCTCCCGGCATGCCCGGCTCTCGCCGCGCGGTTCGGACTGGTTCGTCGAGGATCTCGGCTCCACGAACGGCACCTATCTAGACCGCTCCAAGGTGACCACCGCGGTGCGGGTGCCGATCGGCACCCCGGTGCACGTCGGCAAGACCGTGATCGAGCTACGCCCGTGACGCTGGCCCTGCGGTACGCCGCCCGCAGTGATCGCGGACTGGTGCGCACCAACAACGAGGACTCGGTCTACGCCGGCGCCCGGCTGCTGGCGCTGGCCGACGGCATGGGTGGGCACGCCGCCGGCGAGGTCGCCTCCCAGTTGGTGATCGCGGCGCTGGCCCACCTCGACGACGACGAGCCCCGCGGCGACCTGCTCGCCAAGCTGGAGCACGCCGTCCACGAGGGCAACGCCGCCATCGCCGAACAGGTCGACCTACACCCCGATCTGGACGGCATGGGCACCACCCTGACCGCCATCCTGTTCGCCGGGGACCGCCTGGGCCTGGTCCACATCGGCGACTCCCGCGGCTATCTGCTGCGTGAGGGTGAACTAACCCAGATCACCAAGGACGACACCTTCGTCCAGACGCTCGTCGACGAGGGGCGCATCACCGCCGAGGAGGCCCACAGCCACCCGCAGCGGTCGCTGATCATGCGCGCACTGACCGGCCACGAGGTGGAGCCGACGCTGATCATGCGGGAGGCCCGCGAAGGCGACCGCTATCTGCTGTGCTCGGACGGGCTGTCTGACCCGGTCAGCCAGGAGACCATCCTCGAGGCGCTGAAGATCGACGATGTCGACCGCAGCGCTGACCGGCTCATCGAACTCGCGCTGCGCGGTGGCGGCCCGGACAACGTGACGGTGGTGGTGGCCGACGTCGTCGACCACGACTACGGCGGGCAGACCCAGCCCATCATCGCCGGCGCGGTCTCCGGCGACGACGAGCACCGGATCGCACCGTTGCCGAACACCGCCGCCGGACGGGCCGCGTTGATCACACCTCGCCCACCCGCACCGAAGAAGCCGCTGCCCCCACCCGAACCGCCGCCGCGCAAGTCGCGGCGGGGCTTCTTTCTGGGCGCTGCCGCGGTGTTGGTGCTGACATTGGCCGGGATCGCGTTGGGCTACAACCTTATTCGGGGCTACTACTATGTGAGCGACTACGACGACCGGGTGGCGATCATGCGCGGCATCCAGGGCTCGTTTCTCGGGGTACCTCTACAGCAGCCCTACCAGTTGGGCTGCGTCAACGACCGCGGTGAACTGTCCCAGATCAGTTACGGTCAGGCCGGTACTGCACTGGACTGCGAACTGATGCGGCTGGAGGATTTGCGGCCCTCCGAGCGCGCCCAGGTCGTCGCCGGACTGCCGGCGGGAAGCCTCGACGAAGCGATCGGCCAGTTGCGCGAACTCGCGCTGAGCTCCCTGCTGCCGCTGTGCACCCCGCCGCCGGCAACGATGCCAGCACCGCGCAGTGGCAGCGGCGCGCCCGCTGCGCCCCCGACGTCGTCCCCGGCCCCGTCCTCACCGGCCCCGTCTGTGTCGACATCACCAACTGCGCCGGCGCCCACCAGCACGCTGCCCGCGCCCACCCAGAAGCCGGGCACCGACTGCCGGGCGGCCGCATGACCACCGCCCCGCAGTCGCCGGTGCAGATCACCCCGGCGCTGCCGACCCGACGCAACGCCGAACTGAGCCTGCTGTGTTTCGCCACCCTGATCACCGGGGTCGCCCTGTTGATCGTCGAAGCCAACCAGGAGCGCGGTATCAGCTGGGACCTGCTCACCTACACGTGCGCGTTCGGGGTGCTGTTCGGGTGCGCGCATCTGGCGATCCGCCGGTTCGCCCCCTACGCCGATCCGCTGCTACTGCCGGTGGTCGCGCTGCTCAACGGGTTGGGCCTGGTGCTCATCCACCGACTCGACCTGGTTCCCGGGATCGGCGAGGGCGGGCCGGGTGCCGCGCAGCAGATGCTGTGGACGCTGGTCGGGGTGGCCGGGTTCACCGCGGTGGTCGTCGTCTTGAAAGACCACCGGATGCTGGCCCGCTACGACTACATCTGCGGTGCCGCCGGGCTGATCCTGTTGGCCATTCCGGCGCTGCTGCCCGCCCGGCTGTCGGAGACCAACGGCGCCAAGATCTGGATTCGGTTGCCGGGCTTCAGTATTCAGCCCGCTGAGTTCTCCAAGATTTTGCTGCTGGTGTTTTTCGCCGGGGTACTGGTGGCCAAGCGCAGCCTGTTCACCAGCGTCGGTAAGCACTTCCTCGGTATGGACCTACCCCGTCCCCGCGACTTGGCGCCGCTGCTGGCCGCCTGGATCATCTCGATCGGGGTGATGGTCTTCGAGAAGGATCTGGGCACCTCGCTGCTGCTGTATGCGTCGTTCCTGGTGCTGGTCTATGTCGCCACGGAACGACTCAGCTGGGTGGTGATCGGGCTGACTCTGTTCGGGGTGGGATGCGTTGTGGCATACCGGCTTTTCGGTCACGTGCGAAGCCGGGTGCAGACTTGGGTGGACCCGTTCGCCGACCCGGAGGGCGCCGGCTACCAGATGGTGCAGTCGCAGTTCAGCTTCGCCACCGGCGGGGTGTTCGGCACCGGCCTGGGCAACGGCCAGCCGGGAACAGTCCCCGCGGCGTCGACGGACTTCATCATCGCGGTGGTGGGGGAGGAACTGGGCCTGGTCGGCCTGTCCGGGGTGCTGCTGCTCTACACCATCGTGATCGTGCGCGGCCTGCGCACCGCGATCGCCCTGCGGGACAGTTTCGGCAAGCTGCTGGCAGCCGGGCTGGCGTCCACCTTGGGTATCCAGTTGTTCATTGTCGTCGGGGGGGTCACCGGGCTGATCCCGCTGACCGGTCTGACCACCCCGTGGATGTCCTACGGCGGGTCTTCGCTGGTGGCCAACTACGTGCTGCTGGCCATCTTGGTGCTGCTCTCCCATGCCGCCCGCAAACCGCTGCGCACCAGTCAGCACACGCCCATCGCGGCGGCCCACACCGAAGTGATCGGGCGGTCATGAACACCTCGCTGCGGCGGATCGCGATGCTGGTGATGGGGCTGGTCGTGCTGTTGTTGATCAACGCGACGATCACCCAGGTGTTCCGCGCGGACGCGTTGCGCGCCGACCCCCGCAACCAGCGGATCCTGCTCGACGAGTACTCCCGCCAACGCGGACAAATCGCCGCCGGCGGGCAGATCATGGCGTATTCGGTGGCCACCGACGGGCGCTACCGGTATCTGCGGGTGTATCCCGATGCCCCGGTCTACGCGCCGGTAACGGGCTTCTACTCGCTGCGGTTCTCCAGCACCGGCCTGGAGCGCGCCGAGGACACCGTCCTCAACGGCTCCGACGAGCGGTTGTTCGGCCGGCGGCTGGCGGACTTCTTCACCGGCCGCGACCCACGTGGCGGCAACGTCGACACCACGCTGGTGCCCCGGGTTCAGCAGGCGGCCTGGCGGGCTATCCAGCAGGGGTGCGGTGGTCCGTGCAAGGGTTCGGTGGTTGCGCTGGAGCCGTCCACCGGCAAGATCCTGGCGATGGTGTCCTCGCCGTCGTATGACCCGAATCTGTTGGCCACTCATGACACCGAGGAACAGGGGGAGTCCTGGCAGCGGCTGCGCGACGACCCGTCCTCACCGCTAACCAACCGCGCGGTCTCCGAACGCTACCCACCCGGGTCCACCTTCAAGGTGATCACCACCGCGGCGGCCCTGGAGGCCGGGATCTCCGAGAACGATTCATTCACCGCGGCCCCGCAGATCCCGCTGCCCAACAGCACCGCGACTCTGGAGAACTACGGCGGGGAGCCGTGCGGGAAGGCGCCCAAGGCACCGCTGCGGGAGGCCTTCGAACGGTCCTGCAACACCGCCTTCGTCGAACTCGGCATCCGCATCGGCGGGGACGCGCTGCGCAACGCGGCCGACGCATTCGGTTTCGACAGCCCCCCGGCTCCGATTCCGCTGCAGGTCGCCGAGTCCACCGTCGGGCCGATGACCGACGCCGCCGCGGTCGGCATGTCCAGCATGGGTCAGAAGGACGTCGCGGTGACGCCGTTGCAGAACGCGATGGTCGCTGCGGGGATCGCCAACGGCGGTGTGGTGATGCAGCCGTATCTCATCGACAGCCTCGAGGGGCCCGACCTGACGCAGATCAGCAAAACCGCACCCGCCGAACTGCGGCGCGCGGTCTCGCCGCAGGTCGCAGCTAAACTTACAGATTTGATGGTCGCCGCCGAGAAATTCACCCAACAGGACGGGGCGATTCCGGGCGTGCAGATCGCCTCCAAGACCGGTACCGCCGAACACGGCACCGATCCGCGCAACACTCCTCCGCACGCCTGGTACATCGCGTTTGCACCCGCACAGAGTCCGCGGGTGGCGGTGGCGGTACTGGTGGAGAGCGGTGGGGACCGGCTCTCGGCGACCGGGGGCGCGCTGGCCGCCCCGATCGGACGGGCAACCATGGCCGCGGCACTGCAGGGGGCGCCATGAGCCCCCGCAGCCGAGCGAAGCGAGGCAAGCCATGAGCCCCCGCGTCGGCGTCACCCTGTCCGGCCGCTACCGGCTGCAGCGTCTGATCGCGACCGGCGGCATGGGCCAGGTCTGGGAGGCCACCGACAGCCGTCTGGGTCGCCGGGTCGCCATCAAGGTGCTCAAGCAGGAGTACTCCTCAGATCCCGAGTTCGTCGAGCGGTTCCGGGCCGAGGCACGCACCGTCGCCATGCTCAACCACCCGGGCATCGCCGCGGTGCACGACTACGGCGAGACCGACATGGACGGCGAGGGCCGCACCGCTTACCTGGTGATGGAACTGGTCAACGGCGAACCGCTGAATTCGGTGATCAAACGGACCGGACGGCTGTCCTTACGCCATGCGCTGGACATGCTGGAGCAGACCGGCCGCGCGCTTCAGGTCGCACACGCCGCCGGCCTGGTGCACCGCGACGTCAAGCCCGGCAACATTCTCATCACCCCGACCGGGCAGGTGAAGCTCACCGACTTCGGCATCGCCAAGGCCGTCGACGCTGCCCCGGTGACCCAGACCGGCATGGTGATGGGCACCGCCCAGTACATCGCCCCGGAGCAGGCCCTCGGCCAGGACGCCACCGCCGCCAGCGATGTTTACTCGCTGGGAGTTGTTGGTTACGAGGCGGTTTCAGGTAAGCGACCATTCACCGGCGACGGTGCCCTGACGGTGGCGATGAAGCACATCAAGGAACAGCCCGCCCCGCTGCCGCCGGACCTTCCACCCAATGTCCGGGAACTCATCGAGATCACGCTGGTGAAGAACCCTGGGATGCGTTACCGCAGCGGCGGCCAGTTCGCCGACGCCGTGGCCGCAGTGCGCTCGGGCCGACGGCCGCCGCGGCCGAACTCCGCGCCGACCATCAAGGCGACCCCGGCGGCGATTCCGGGTGCCAAGCCCCCACGGGCCGCGGTGGAGGCCGCCCGCGCCGCGGCCGCGGCCCGGCCGCGGACCACCGCCGGTCACCGCTCCCCGCCGCCGGTCCGTCGGGCGTTCAGCTCCGGTCAGCGGGCCCTGCTGTGGGCGGCCGGCGTGCTCGGCGCCCTGGCGATCATCAGCGCGATCCTCATCGTGTTGGCCGACCGGGAGCGCCGGTCCAACGCCCCGGTCGAGCAGACCGTGACCGACACCGTGACCCCGGACGCGCCGGGGGCTCCGCCGGCGGCACCATCTGGATGGACCGGCCAGCACAGCCCCGGACCTGACGCGGTGCCGGCCACGGCGTGGTTGACCCATCCAACGGCGCCGAGGGCCGCCCCGCACGACGAGACGACGGCGCTATGACCACACCCCACCACCTGTCCGACCGTTACGAACTCGGGGAGATCCTCGGCTTCGGCGGGATGTCGGAGGTGCATCTGGCCCGGGACCTGCGGTTGCACCGCGACGTCGCGGTCAAGGTGCTGCGGGCCGACCTGGCCCGCGACCCCAGCTTCTATCTGCGCTTTCGCCGCGAGGCGCAGAACGCCGCCGCACTGAACCATCCGGCGATCGTCGCGGTCTACGACACCGGGGAGGCGGCCACCCCGCGCGGCCCGCTGCCCTACATCGTGATGGAGTACGTCGACGGTGTGACCCTGCGCGACATCGTGCACAACGACGGGCCGATGCCGCCGCGGCGGGCCTTGGAGGTCATCGCCGACGCCTGCCAGGCGCTCAACTTCAGCCACCAGCACGGCATCATCCACCGCGACGTCAAGCCGGCGAACATCATGATCTCCCGTGCCGGCGCGGTGAAGGTGATGGACTTCGGTATCGCCCGGGCGCTGGCCGACTCCGGCAACCCCGTCACCCAGACCGCCGCGGTCATCGGCACCGCCCAGTACCTGTCACCCGAGCAGGCCCGTGGTGAACAGGTCGACGCCCGCTCCGACGTGTACTCGCTGGGCTGCGTTCTCTACGAAATGCTCACCGGGGAGCCACCTTTCATCGGTGACACCCCGGTCGCGGTGGCCTATCAGCATGTCCGCGAGGACCCGGTGGCGCCGTCGCACAAGCGGCAGGGCATCTCACCGGAACTGGATGCGGTGGTGCTCAAGGCGCTGGCCAAGAACCCCGACAACCGCTACCAGACCGCCGCGGAGATGCGCGCGGATCTGGTACGGGTGCACGGCGGGGAGAAGCCCGAGGCACCCAAGGTGCTGACCCACGACGAGCGGACCCAGATGCTGTCCTCGGCGCGCCCGGGTGCGCGTCCGGACGGCGTTGCCGCACCGATGGCCTACGACTACCGGGACGGCCGCCGCGGCGGGGTGGGCCGGTGGCTGGTGGCACTGGCGGTGCTGTCCATCCTGACCGTCGTGGTCGGATTGGCGATCAACCTCTCCGGCGGCAAGCCGCGGGCGGTGCAGGTGCCCGACGTGCGCGGCAAGGTCTCTGCCGACGCCATCGCGGAGTTGCAGAACAAGGGTTTCAAGATCCGCACGCAGCCGATGTCGGACAACACGGTGCCGCCGGATCACGTCATCAGCACCGACCCGGCCGGCAACGCCTCGATCAACGCCGGCGCCGAGGTGTCGATCAATGTCTCCACCGGGCCCGAACAGCGTGAGATCCCCGACGTCTCGGCGCTGAGTTACGCAGAGGCGGTCAAGAAACTCACCGCCGCCGGTTTCGGGAAGTTCAAACAGACGCAGGCGACCTCGACCGCCTCGCAGCGCGACAAAGTCCTCAACACCGTCCCCCCGGCGAACACCAACACCGCGATCACCAACGAGATCACCGTCGTCGTCGGCAGCGGACCGGTGACCCGTTCGGTGCCCAACGTGACCGGCCAGAGCGCCGAACAGGCGACCAGGAACCTCAACACAGTCGGATTCACCACCGTCTTGACCGCCCCCGTGGACAGCATCGAACCCGCCGGCGAAGTGCTCGGGATGGACCCGCCGTCGGGTAACGACGCCGAACTGGACACCCCGATCACGCTGAAGGTGTCCAAGGGCAACCAGTTCATCATGCCGAACCTGATCGGCCAGTTCTGGACCGACGCCGAACCCAACCTGCGGGCGCTGGGTTGGACCGGGGTGCTGGTGAAGGGACCCGACGTACGCGACAGCGGTCAGCGCACCAATGCGGTGGTGACCCAGAACCCGCCGCCCGGTACCGGGGTGAACTTCACCGGCTCGGTGACCCTGGCGTTCGCGTCCTGAATCCGTTCGCTACGGGCCGCCGGCCGGAACGTCGGCCAGACCGGCGGTGGCGTTGCGCACGGTGTCGGCCACCTCCTGCTCCAGTCGACGCACCAAGGCTTCCTGCGGGGCCTGCCCGCAGTAGCCCAGCCAGTTGGCCAGCATCCGATGGCCGCCCTCGGTCAGAATCGACTCGGGGTGGAACTGGACACCGTGCACCGGCAGGTCGACATGCCGAACCGCCATGATCACCCCGCCTCGGGTACGAGCGGTCACCTCAAGTTCGGTCGGCAGGGTGTGCGGCAGGATGGTCAGGGAGTGGTAGCGGGTCGCGGTGAACGGATCCGGCAGGCCATGCAGCACGCCGCCATTGGTGTGGAAAACCGAGCTCGTCTTCCCGTGCAGAAGTTCCGGGGCACGGTCCACCGTCGCGCCGAACGCCACCCCGATCGCCTGGTGGCCCAGGCACACGCCGAGCAAGGGGGTGCCGGCGGCGGCGCAGGCCCGCACCAGCGGGATTGACGCCCCGGCCCGTTCCGGGGTACCGGGGCCCGGGCTGAGCAGCACGCCGTCGAAGTGCTCGGCGGCGGCGGTGACCTCCGCCGGCCCGGCCACCCGGGGGTCGTCGTTGCGCCACACCTCGGCCTCGACGCCCAACTGGCCGAGATACTGCACCAGGTTGAACACGAAGCTGTCGTAGTTGTCGAGGACGAGGACCCGCACGCCTGACAGGCTACCGGTCACCACGGTGGGGACCGGTGGCCGAGCGAACGCGCGGCCGGGTACTGCGTTAACCTCATACAAACCGGCTCGCCGCACGCACGGCCGTCTGGAAGGTAAGCCATGCCCAAGTCCAAGGTTCGGAAGAAGAACGACTTCACCGCCAACGCGGTCAGCCGTACCCCGGTGAAGGTCAAGGCCGGTCCGTCGAGCGTCTGGTTCGTGGTGCTCTTCATCAGCCTGATGCTGTTCGGGTTGATCTGGCTGCTGGTCTTCCAACTCGCCGCGTCCGGTCTTGACACCCCCGATCCACTGATCTGGATGTCAGATCTGGGACCGTGGAACTACGCGATCGGCTTCGGCTTCATGATCGCGGGCCTGCTGCTCACCATGCGGTGGCGGTGACGGCAATCACACGGCTGTAAGTCATCCCCACTGTGGATAACTCCTGTGGATAAACCGTTGCAGTGGGGGCCCCGATCGGTGGGCATCGCGGCGGTCACCGTTGCGGGACTGCTGATGGCCGTTGGTTTCCTGGCCGCCAGCGACCCGCCGGGGCGGATCCTCAGCGGTGTCGCTGCAGTCGGTCTGCTGGTGTTCGCCGCCGGGTCCTGGCGGGCCCGCCCCCGCCTGGCGGTCACCCCCGACGGGCTGGTCTATCGGGGTTGGCTGAGCACCCGCACCCTGCGGCCCGCCGACATCGACTTGATTCGGATCACCGAATTCCGCCGTTGGGGCCGCAAGGTGCGATTGCTGGAGATCGACACCCGCGATGACGTGCTACTGGTACTCAGCCGCTGGGATCTCGGCGGGGACCCGCTCGACGTGCTGGACGCGTTGACCGACGCCGGCTACGCGCGGGGCCGCTGAAGGCTGTGCCCGCGACTGTGTGGCCGGAGTCCGCGACTGTGCGGCGTCTGCAGCCGAAAACGCTGCGCGGCCTGCACAGGCCACACATTCGTCAGGAGATGGTGATCGACTCGATCACCACATCGTCGGTCGGCCGGTCGTTCCGGTCGACGGCGGTGGTGGCGATCGCGTCAACGACCTGCTGGGACTCCGGGTCGACGACCTCGCCGAAAATGGTGTGTTTGCGCGTCAGGTGCGGGGTCGGGCCGACGGTGATGAAGAACTGCGAACCGTTGGTGCCTGGTCCGGCGTTGGCCATCGCCAGCAGATAGGGCCGGTCGAACTGCAACTCCGGGTGGAATTCGTCGGCGAACCGATAACCCGGACCGCCCCGGCCGCTGCCGGTCGGGTCGCCGCCCTGGATCATGAAGCCGTCGATGACCCGGTGGAAGATTGCGCCGTCATAGAACGGCCCCGACGCCGAGCCGGAGGCGTTCTGGCTGGAGTATTCCTTGGTGCCCTGGGCCAGGCCGACGAAGTTGGCCACGGTCTTGGGCGCATGGTTTCCGAACAGGGCGATCTTGATGTCACCGCGATTGGTGTGCAGGGTCGCGGTCGCGGTCTGAATGGGGCTTGTGCTCACGGGTGCACAGTGTGCCATTGCCGCGTCTGTGGGCTTCGTGCGCCCTCTCGAGAGTGGAGCCTAGGAGATTCGAACTCCTGACATCTGCCTTGCAAAGGCAGCGCTCTACCAACTGAGCTAAGGCCCCGTCACGCTGCCCTGGTCCAGGGTGTGCCACACCTCGCGACGGCGTCGGCTCGCAATCACCCACGCCAGACCTGCTGCCGCGACCAGCACCGCCGGCTTGCTGGGTCTTACCCGTATCAACCAGGACATCGTGGGCCTAGGAGGACTCGAACCTCCGACCTCTTCGTTATCAGCGAAGCGCTCTAACCGCCTGAGCTATAGGCCCGCACGCGCGCAGAAGATTACCGCACCGCGGCGGCGTGCCCAAACGGGCCGCCGTGAGCTAATCCAGGTCGGCCAGCGTTACCTCGACGCCGCCCACGATGTCGGTGCTGAGGTTGTAGATGTAAGCCCCGAGGGTGGCCGTCGCCGTCAGCAGGACGATGTTGACCAAACCGATCAGCGCCGCGCCACCGAAAATCGAACCGGCCGACACCAAGTCGCCGCCGCCACTGCTGCTGCCGGTGGTGAGTAGGTCGCCGACATTGCTGTTCAGCTTGCTCCACACCCCCATGGCGCCCAGGACCAGGTACAGGAAGGCCACCGCGATCATCCAGATGAAGAACAACGCCACATTGAGCAGCAGCGACACCTTCAGTGCGCTCCACGGGTCAATGCGCCGGATCTGCATGCTGGCCCGCACCGGCCCCCGGGGCCGGCCGGTCGCAGGGGGCATCGCCGCGGCGGGCGGCGGCGCGGGGCGGACCGGCGGCTGCGGCTGGGGGTTCGGTCGGCGGTGCTGGGGTGGTTTGGGCACCGGCCCGGACAGGTCGGGCAACTCGCTGGGAATCGGTTCGACCAGGTGCACCACGTCGGTGCGCTGCCCCGACGGGGCCGCCAGCCCGGACAGGTCCGGGGCGGCGGTGCCGGTGACGTACCGATTGGCCCGCAACTCCGCAGGCGCTAGCGGCGGCGGTGGGGGCGGAGCAACCCGATTCGGGGCGCCGTCAGGGCGGGGACGGGCGCTGTTCTGCCACGGCGGGACGTCGGTGGTGACATCGCCGCTGGCTGGGCGCTCTCCCGCCCCGGGCTGGCCCGGCTCGTTCGGTGAACTCACCGCTACTCCTTCATTTCCGCGGCCTTACTACCGCGTCCTGGCTGCTGCAGCCCGCTAGGCCTCCGGGTCGGCGGACCCCTCCTCGGGGTCTTCCTGCTCCTCGGCGTTGCGGGCAATGGCTAACAGTGTGTCGCCCTCGCCCAGGTTCATCAAGCGAACGCCCTTGGTCTGGCGTCCGGCCTTGCGGACCTGCCGTGCCGCGGTGCGGATCACACCGCCGCCGGAGGTGATCGCGTACAACTCGCTGTCGTCGTCGACCACCACGGCGCCCACAAGACTGCCACGGCGGGCGTCGTACTGGATCGTCAGGATGCCTTTCCCGCCGCGGCCCTGCGCGGTGTACTCCTCGATCGCGGTTCGCTTGGCATAGCCGCCAGCGGTGGCCACCAGAAGGTAGGTGCCCTCGCGGACCACGTTCAGGCTGAGCAGACGGTCGTCGGTGTTGAACCGCATCCCCTGCACACCCGAAGTAGCCCGACCCATCGGCCGCAATGCCTCGTCGGTGGCGGAGAACCGGATCGACTGGCCCTTGCCGCTAACCAGGAGCAGGTCATCGGAGGACGAGCACAGCACCGCCCCGACCAGTTCGTCGCCGTCGCGCAGGTTGACCGCGACGATGCCGCCGGAGCGGTTGGAGTCGAAGTCGCTGAGTTTGGACTTCTTCACCAGACCGTTGCGGGTTGCCAACACCAGGTACGGGGCGTCCTCGTAGCTCTTGATCTGGATGACCTGGGCGATGCGCTCCTCGGGCTGGAACGCCAGCAGGTTGGCCACATGCTGGCCGCGCGCGGTCCGCAGCGCTTCGGGCAGCTCGTAGGCCTTGGCGCGGTACACCCGGCCCTGCGTGGTGAAGAACAGGATCCAGTCGTGGGTGGAGCACACAAAGAAGTGCCGCACGATGTCGTCCTGCTTGAGCCCGGCGCCCTGCACACCCTTACCGCCGCGCTTCTGGCTGCGGTAGAGGTCGGTCTTGGTGCGCTTGGCATAGCCGGTCTCGGTGATCGTGACGACGACGTCCTCGCGGGCGATGAGGTCCTCGTCGGAGACCTCGCCCTCGGCGCCGACGATCCGGGTGCGCCGGTCATCGCCGTGCTTCTCGACGATCTCGGCGAGCTCGTCGCGCACGATGGCGCGCTGGCGCTCCGGCTTGGCAAGGATGTCTTCGAGGTCGGCGATCTCGGTTTCGATCTCGGCCAGTTGGTCGACGATCTTCTGACGTTCCAGAGCGGCCAGCCGGCGCAGCTGCATGTCGAGGATGGCCTGGGCCTGGATGTCGTCGACGTCGAGCAGATCGATCAGGCCCTGCCGGGCGATGTCGACGGTCTGCGACCGCCGGATCAGGGCGATCACCTCGTCGAGGGCGTCGAGGGCCTTGACCAGACCGCGCAGGATGTGGGCCCGCTCGTTGGCCTTGCGCAGCCGGAAGGTGGTCCGCCGAATGATGACGTCGAGCTGATGCCCGACGTAGTAACGGATCATCTGGTCCAGCCGCAGGGTGCGCGGAACGCCGTCGACGATCGAGAGCATGTTGCAGCCGAAGCTGGTCTGCAACTGGGTGTGCTTATAGAGGTTGTTCAGCACGACCTTGGCCACGGCGTCGCGTTTGATCTCCACCACGATGCGCAGACCGACTCGGTCGCTGGACTGGTCCTCGATGTTGGAGATGCCGGCGAGCTTGCCCTCGCGCACCTGATCGGCGATCGAGGTGATGAAGTTGTCGTGGTTGACCTGGTACGGCAACTCGGTGATGACGATGCCGGTTCGGCCGCGGGAGTCCTCTTCGATCTCCACGACTCCACGCATCCGGACCGAACCGCGGCCGGTGGTGTAGGCGTCGATGACACCGGATGTCCCGACGATCAGACCGGAGGTGGGGAAGTCCGGCCCCTTGATCCGCTCGATCATCGCCGCCAGCGTGGTTTCCTCGTCGGCCTCGTGGTTCTCCAGGCACCAGTAGACGGCGTCAGCGAGTTCCCGGAGGTTGTGCGGCGGGATGTTGGTGGCCATGCCGACGGCGATACCGCCCGAGCCGTTGGCCAGCAGGTTGGGGAACCGGCTCGGCAGAACCGTCGGCTCCTGCACCCGGCCGTCGTAGTTGGGAATGAAATCGACTGTCTCCTCGTCGATTTCACGCAGCATGTCCATGGCCAGCGGGGTGAGGCGGGCTTCGGTGTTGTGGCTGACGAAGCCGTTGGTGATAAACGAGTGGTCGTCGGTGTCGACGCGCAGGCTGTAGACGGGCTGCACCCCGGCATCGGTGACCGAGGCCACCTCGGCGAAGTAGAACCGTCCGTCAGTGAGGTCCTCCGCGATGGCTCGCACCTCGGGATCAGCGATGCGGCTGAGGATCTCAGCCCCGTCCCGCCGCCATCGTTGAACACCGTCGATGTTGTGCTTCCGCAGCCACTCCTTGTCAGCCCAACTACTGCCGCAGTGCTGACGGATGAAGCGGGCAAGGCCCGGGACACGATCGGTGTCCGATCCTGCCGACCGCGCCGGCAGTGCCGCGAGCAGGCCCACGAGCTTGCGCTGCTTTGTCCCGCCGAAACCGATCTGCGCTCCGAATAGTTCTGCCTGCGCTCGATTGGTGATGACGACCTTGTACTCACCGGTGGCATGCAGATATTTCCGGGCGATGACGCCGAACTCCAGCAACATCTGCTGGACATCGGAAGCCAACCGGCCGCTTCTCGTTGAGTAGGAAACCTGGATGGTGTTCCGCGGCAGCGCGGAGCAGGAGCCGGCGCCTTCGAAGATCGCCTGGAGGAATGCTCGTTTGACGGCAACCGGGGCGTTCCACACACGGTCGGGAATGAACTTGGCGGCTGAGCGAACTCCGGTCAGCTCGGCGAGCGGGCTCCTGGCGACTGCGTCGAGATTGTGCACATCGAGTTCGAGAAGCGTCGAACCTGACGCAATCGTGCGCTCCGAGAGATAGCGGGTTCCGCCCACGACCGCGTCGTAGGCTGCGACGACCATCCGGAAGTAATCGCGGTCCAGATTGTTGAATCCGGCCCTGTTCGCTGAGACGAAACCCCCGCTGATGAACGCGCCGAGTAACAGGCCGGTAAGCGTCTCCTGCCAGGTCGAACCACCGAGCTCCGTGGGTTGCGTTCGCTGGAGAACTACGCGGTCGCCAGGCCGAATCTCCTCGAGGAGTTTCCACAGCAGTGTCGGCACGCCGCCGAGGTCGACCAGGCACAGAAGTGGATGGTTCGCGGTGCCGGTGACCGAAAAGCCTTCGGTCGTCGTGACCGCGTATGTCGGGTGCTCGCCGGAGTGGAACAGCCGGTCGGCTGTCACCGGATTCCCGTGTCGGTCGAGAACTTTGAGATCGACGACGGTGTCGCTGTTGGGGTTGGCGGGCGCCACGTCAGCGATACGCATCGTCTGGCCCAAAGGCAACCGCACCAATGCGTCCCCTGTGACGCAGTAGCGCATGGCGGCCGGCGGGTCATTGCCGGGCGAACCGAAGTTGCCCTGCCCGTCGACCAGCGGGTAGCGCAGCGACCACGGCTGGGCCATCCGGACCAGGGTGTCGTAGATCGAGGAGTCGCCGTGCGGGTGGTAGTTACCCATGGTCTCAGCGACCGAACGGGCCGACTTGGCATGGCTGCGGTCCGGACGGAACCCGGAGTCGTACATCGCGTAGAGCACGCGGCGGTGCACGGGCTTGAGACCGTCACGCACCTCCGGCAGCGCACGACCGACGATCACGCTCATGGCGTAGTCGATGTAGCTGTTCTGCATCTCCTGCTGGATGTCGACCGGTTCGGTCCGGTCGCCGGCGGTGCCGTCGGGTGGCAGGGTGGTGTCAGTCATCTGATCCTCTATCCGGGCGTGCGAAGGCTGAGTGGCTAAACATCGCGACTAAACGTCAAGAAAGCGAACGTCTTTGGCGTTCCGGGTGATGAAGCTGCGGCGGGCCTCGACGTCGTCGCCCATCAGGATCGAGAACAGCTCATCGGCGGCGGCCGCATCGTCGAGGGTGATCTGGCGGAGCAGCCGGGCCGCGGGATCCATGGTGGTCTCCCACAGCTCCTTGGCGTCCATCTCGCCGAGGCCTTTGTAACGCTGGATGCCGTCGTCCTTGTTGATCTTCTTACCCGCCGCCAATCCCGCCTCCAGCACGGCGTCTCGCTCACGTTCGGTATAGACGAACTCGTGTTCAACTCGCTGCCACTTGAGCTTGTACAGCGGCGGCTGTGCCAGGTAGACGTGGCCGCTCTCGATCAGCGGCTTCATGAACCGGAACAGCAGTGTCAGCAACAGCGTCGTGATGTGCTGGCCGTCGATGTCGGCGTCGGCCATCAGGACGATCTTGTGGTACCTCAGCTTGGCGAGGTCGAATTCGTCGTGGATGCCGGTGCCCAACGCGGTGATGATCGACTGGACTTCGGTGTTCTTCAACACCCGGTCGATGCGTGCCTTCTCGACGTTGATGATCTTGCCGCGCAACGGCAGGATCGCCTGGAACATCGAGTCGCGGCCGCTCTTGGCCGAGCCGCCGGCCGAGTCACCCTCCACCACATACAGTTCGCACTGCTTGGGATCGGTGGAACGGCAGTCGGCGAGCTTTCCGGGCAGGCCCCCGATGTCCGTCGCGCTCTTGCGGCGCACCAACTCGCGTGCCTTGCGGGCGGCCATCCGGGCCTGGGCCGATGAAACCGCTTTGTTCAGAATGGTTTTGGCGTCCGAGGGGTTGGACTCGAACCAGTGCGTCAACTGTTCGTTGCAGATTTTCTGGACGAACGACTTCACCTCGGTGTTGCCCAGCTTGGTCTTGGTCTGGCCCTCGAACTGCGGCTGAGCCACCTTGACCGAGACCACGGCGGCCAGGCCCTCACGGATATCGTCACCGGTGAGGTTCGGGTCCTTCTCCTTGAGGATTTTCTTGTCCTTGGCGTACTTGTTGACCACGGTTGTCAGCGCGGCGCGGAAACCCTCCTCGTGGGTGCCGCCCTCGTGGGTGTTGATGGTGTTGGCGAAGGTGAACACCGACTCCGAATAGCCGGCGTTCCACTGCATCGCGACCTCGACCTCGTGGCCCTCGCCCTTACCGGAGAAGTCCACAATGCTGCTGGTGATCGACTGCTTGGTGCGGTTGATGTGCTTGACGAAATCGACCAGGCCGCCCGGGTAGTGGAACGTGCGGTGCATGACCTTCTTGGCCGGCTTGGACTTCTCGGCGGCGATCTCCTCCGCGGACTTCGGGGCCTCGGCGGTGTCGCTGACGATCTCGTCGACGACCTCCTCGGGTGTCACCCGCTCATCGGTGAGGTTGATGGTCAGGCCTTTGTTGAGGAAGGCCATCTCCCGCAGGCGCTGCTCGACGGTATCGAAGTCGTAGTCGGTGGTTTCGAAGATGTTCGGGTCGGCCCAGAACCGGATTGTGGTACCGGTCTTCGTGGTTTTCTCGCCCTGCTTAATGCTGCCGGGAATGGAGTTGTCGTAGGTCTGGAACCACTCGTAGCCATCCCGGCAGATGTCGGCGTCAAGCCGGGTGGACAGCGCGTTGACCACTGAGACACCCACGCCGTGCAGACCGCCGGAGACCTGATAGGCGCCCTCTTCGAACTTGCCGCCGGCGTGCAGAACGGTCATCACGACGTCGACGGTCGGGACACCGGACTCGTGCATGGCCACCGGGATGCCGCGGCCGTTGTCGCGGACCTCCACCCCACCGTCCTCAAGCAGTCGGACGTCGACCTGGTCGGCGAAGCCGGCCATCGCCTCGTCGACGGCGTTGTCCACCACCTCCCAGACCAGATGGTGCAGACCGCGCCGGCCGGTAGAACCGATGTACATGCCGGGCCGTTTGCGGACGGCCTCGAGACCCTCGAGAATCTTGATGGAGTCTGCACCGTAGTTCTCTTGCTGGTTTTTCTTCGGGGCAGCCACGATCGAACGGGTCTCCTCGGGATCGGCAGGGGGCGGCCGGACGGCCGCGCGAGCATTGTGACCAGTCTACCGGGAAAGTAGGACAGGACCGATTCTGCGGTAGCGTTTCTACACAGCTATTTGCGCCGTGTGCCGCATTTCTCGCGCCTGGCCGCGTTCGATCGGCCAACACGCCCGTCCATGACGTTCTCGCGCGCCTGAGGCCGCTGTGATAGGAGGGGCCGGGGGTAGCCGTGCAGGCAGTGGGTAGATACCGTCGCGGGTATGAGGAATTCGTCTCGCGGGGCGGTCGCGGCGCTCTGTGCCGCCGGTCTGATCCTGCCCGCCGCTTCGACCGGATGCTCGTCGGATTCGACGGCCTCAGCATCAGAGTCCGTCAACGCCGCGGTGCCTGCCGGTCCCGGTCGAGTCGACGTCGCCGAATTCGCCTCGGTGATCAGCCGGCCGGGAATCCAAATAATCGACGTGCGCACCCCCGCTGAATTTGCTTCCGGTCATATCGCGGGTGCGGTCAACATTGCCGTCCAGTCCGCCGACTTCGACGCGCGGATCGCCCAACTCGACCCAACCGGCCAGTACGCGGTCTATTGCCGCAGCGGTAACCGTTCCCAATCGGCGGTGGACGCCATGAAGAAGGCGGGGATCACCGAGATCTACGAGTTGGAGACTGGCACCAACGGGTGGACGGCGGACGGTCAGCCGCTGGTCCGGTAGCGCTCAGCCGTAGGTATCGCGCGGCCCGCGGCCGGAGATATGGCGCGGGCCTTTCCGCCAGGACGGCGCGGTGGGCCCGGTGATCTTCAGCGACGTGACGACCCCATCGCCGACCGCCGCGGCGATCTTGGCCAGCAACTGGGACTGCACCATCCGCAACTGGGTGGCCCAGGCGGTGGACTCCGCGGTGACACTGAGCACCCCGTCGCGCAGCGACATCGGGGTGGCGTGACCGGCGATCTGCTCACCAACCACGGCGGGCCAATCAGCGAACACCGTGCCCTCGGCTACCCGCGGGCTCCATCCCCGGGTGTTGGCCAGGTCCCGCGCGACCCGGCCGAGCGGCTGCGGGTCCCGCGGGTCCGGACCCGGGCCTGACCACCGCCGCCGACTGCGCCCCGGGTTTGCCCGGGAGCCGGCCGGCTTTCGACGACCCTGCCCCACTTCTTTGCCCTGGCCGCGGGCCGCAGCGCGGGCTTCTTCCAAGGTGCGGCGAACCAAATCCATCCCGGCCAGGCCGGCGAGGTGTTCCGGGGGAGCGACCGCGTCGGCACTGTCCTCAGGCGCCGGGCCGGTTTCTGAGTCGGTCACGGCAGCTCCACCGCTGAGACCCGTCCGGTGTCGTCGTCGCCCAAGGTCACCCCGATGCGGGTGGCGTCCCAGTCAGCCGGAATGTCCTCCCCGACAGCGGCGGTCACCAGTACCTGCTCGGCCCCGGCCGCAACGCCGGCCAGTGCGCGGCGGCGGGAGTCATCCAGTTCGGCGAAGACGTCGTCGAGGATCAAGACGGGTTCACTGCCTTCACTCCGCAGCAGTTCGTAGGCAGCCAATCGCAGTGCCAACGCGAACGACCACGACTCGCCGTGGCTGGCGAAGCCCTTCGCAGGCTGATCGCCCAGCCGAAGTTCGAGTTCATCGCGATGTGGCCCGAGCAGGCACATACCGCGCTCGAGTTCGACATCGCGGCGCCGAGCCAAGGCTGCCAGTAGCGTTGCCTCCAGGTAGTCCACATCGCCCGCGTCGCCCGTGGCGTCGTAGTCGTCGTAGTCGATGCTGGCTCGGTAGGTGATGGCGGCCGGCCGCGAGGATGGTGCCAGCACCTGATAGGCCTTCTCCACTTCAGGGCTGAGTTGGTTGACCAGGGCGATCCGGGCAGCCATCAGTTGAGCGCCGTGCGCGGCCAAGTGCCCGTCCCAGACGTCAAGGGTGTCCAGCACGCCGGGATCAGACCGCAGCCGTGATCCGGCTGCGGATTTCAACAGCGCGGTGCGTTGCCGCAGCACCTTGTCGTAATCCGCCCGCACCGCGGCGATGGTCGGGCGTCGGACGGTGGCCAGTTCGTCGAGATACCGCCGTCGCTCGCCGGGATCACCACGCACCAACGCGAGGTCTTCGGGTGCGAACAGCACGGCGCGCACTGCGCCGAGCACCTCGCGGGTGTTGCGCACCGGCGACCGATTCAGCCGGGCTTTGTTAGCCCGCCCCGCGGCGATCTCGATGTCGACCGCCAGTTCCCGGCCGTCGCTGACCACGATGGTGGAGACGATCGCTCGGTCGGCACCCGCGCGGATGAGTGGCGCGTCGGTAGCGACCCGATGGGAACCCAGCGTTGCGCAGTACCACAGCGCTTCAACAAGATTCGTTTTACCGAAGCCGTTCGATCCGACGAAGACAGTCCGGCCCGGCAGCAATTCCAGGTCGATGTGGGACCAGGATCGGAAGTCGCGTAGCGCCAGGTGCCGGACATACATGGTTAACCGGACAACGGGACCCGTTTGACCGCGTGGCCACCGAACTGGTTTCGCAATGCCGAGACGGCCTTCATCGTGGGTGACTGCTCCTGACGGGAGGCGAACCGCGCGAACAGCGAGGCCGCGATGACCGGGGTCGGCACCCGGTGGTTGATGGCTTCCTCCACCGTCCAACGACCTTCGCCGGAATCCTCGGTGTAATCCGAGATGGCGGCCAAGTCGGGGTCCTCTTTGAGGGCCTTGGCGAGCAATTGCTGCAGCCAGGACCGGACTACCGTGCCGTTGGTCCATGCTTGAATCACCGCCTGGGTGTTGGTGATCAACGGCTCGGCGTTGAGCAGCTCATAGCCCTCCGCGTAGGCATGCATCAGCCCGTACTCGATCCCGTTGTGCACCATCTTGGCGTAGTGACCGGCGCCAACGGGGCCGGCGTGGACGAATCCGTCGGCGATGTCACCGGCGGGGCGCAGTGCGTCAAAAATCGGCATCAACCGGGTGATGTCCTCATTGTTGCCACCGACCATCAGGCCGTAGCCTTCGGTGAGGCCCCAGATGCCCCCGGAAACTCCGGCATCGACGAACCCAATTCCCCGCTGCCCCAACAGTTCCGCGTGCGGACCGTCCTCGGTGTAGCGGGAGTTGCCGCCGTCGACCACCACATCGCCGGGACTCAGCACCTCGGCCAGCGCGGCGATGGTGTCATGAGTGATAGGCCCGGACGGGACCATGACCCATACCGCACGTGGCGCGGGTAGGGCCTCAGCCAGCGCGGCCAGACTCGGGACGTCGGAGACCTCCGGTCGCGGGTCGTATCCGATCACGTCGTGGCCGCCCTCACGCAGACGCTGGCGCATGTTGAAACCCATCTTGCCCAGACCGACGAGACCCAATTGCATTGTCGTGCTTCTCCTATGGTTTATCAGCCCGGGAGCCGGACTGGCATGAGCAAATAGACATACTCGGTGTCAATCGCCGGGAATGGACCTGGGCCGCTTGGCCCGTGTTCAGGGGCGGGGCGCAGCACCGCAGGTTTACTCGGGGTGGTGAACCCGAACGTCACCCGATCGGTGTGCAGCGAGCTCAGCCCATCGGTGAGATAGGCCGGATTGAAGGCGATGGTCAACGGCTCGCCGGCGAAATCGACCGGCAGGTCCTCCTCCGCCATGCCAACGCCGTCGGCACCGGCTGACAACCGCACCGAATCCTGACTGAACTCCATTCGCACCTGCGCACCGCGGTCGGCTACCAGTGCCACACGCTTGATCGCCTCCGCCAAATCCGCCACCGCTACCGTCGCCACCGCGGTGTGCTCAGGGGGGAGCAGCTGCCGATACTTCGGGAACTCGGTGTCCAACAGCCGCGTCGTGCTTCGCCGGCCCGCGCTCCGCATCCCGAGCAGACGCTCCTCACCAACGGAGGCTCCGGTACCCAACGCCAGGTGCACCTCAGATCCGGGATTCACAGACTTGGCGGTTTCGGCAAGCGTCTTGGCCGGGACCAGCACAGCCGCGTCAACATCGGGGGATGCGGTGGCCCACGTCAGCTCCCGAACCGCCAGGCGGAATCGGTCGGTCGCGGCAAGCACGACCTTGTCACCGGAAATCTCCACCCGGATACCGGTCAGCATCGGCAGGGTGTCGTCCCGACCGGCGGCCACTGCAACCTGACCGACGGCTTCGGTGAACAGATCCGCGGCGACCACCCCGGTTTCCTCGGGCAACGCCGGCAAAGTCGGGTAATCCTCAACCGGCATCGCCGGCAGCGAGAACTTCGCGCTGCCGCAGTTCAGCAGCATCCGGGCGCCGTCCACACTGACATCGACCGGTTTGGCCGGCAACGCGCGGGTGATATCTGACAGCAGCCGACCGGAGACCAAAACCGTTCCCGGGGAAGCGATCTCAGCCGGAACCTGAACCTCGGCGGAGACGTCGAAGTCAAAAGCGGCAATCGTCAACCCGTCATCGGAACCGGTGATCAACACCCCGGCCAGGACCGGATTGGACGGTGGACGGCTGGGCAGGCTGCGCGCAACCCAGGCCACGGCCTCCGCGAAGTCCTCCCGAACCAGGCGAAACTTCAGGTCGGAGCCAACCGTCGTGGTCGCCACGTTCATGGAGTCCCTTCATCAACCCGGACAAGCAGCCGCCTTGAACCCGACGGTCAGATCACCAACCTAGAGCGTCGGCCGTAATCTTGAAAGCTATTCGGCGTGGGTGACAAACGGCTGCGAGGGCCCGTTGTCGGACCGGCGGGCAGGCACTTTCCCCAGCGGCGTTCTTCTGAGAAGGAAACTTTGAATATCTCTCAATAACAGTAATAGGGCCTGTGCACCTTGTGGATTAAGTCGCGAATCGCCTGCTGGTGGGCGGTGCCGGCCTGTGGATGAGCTGTGGATGACTCCACGCCGATCGGGGATGGGCTGTGGACAGTCTGAGGTTGTGCACGATCGTCCCCGGCCGGTCGCGGAGTTTCCCCAGCGTTGTGCACACAGTGCTCACAACCGGGGGCTGTGACTGCTGATAAGCAGTGGTGCAGAAGTTTTTTGCCTTTTCGGTGATCCAGCAGGCTCAGAC
>NZ_JBILVF010000169.1:0-7204 GCF_044370595.1 Mycobacterium sp. | reverse complement strand
CGGTGCTGGGTCGGGGGCGCGGTGTTGATGAGCCGTTGTTGATCGGGTCGGTGAAGTCGAATCTGGGGCATTTGGAGGCCGCGGCGGGGGTGGCCGGCCTGGCCAAAGCCGTCCTGGCGTTGTCGCGTGGCGTGATTCCGCCGACGCTGGGCTACTCCAACCCGAATCCGCACATTCCGTTTGACAATCTGCGGCTCAAAGTCGTTGCTGAACAGACTGATTGGGCTGACCGGGGCCGACCACGCCGGGCTGGGGTGTCGTCCTTCGGCTTCGGGGGCACCAACGCACACGTCGTCTTGGAACAGGCACCGGCGATACCGGACAGGCCGCCGGTGGAGTCCCAGCCGGTGAGCACCTTGGTGATTTCCGGCAAAAGTCCGGCACGAATCGCGGCGACGGCGGGGATGTTGGCGGACTGGCTGGCCGAGTCCGACTCCGACTCGGATCTCGACCAGGTGGCGCACACCCTCAACCATCACCGCGGCGGACACCGGTTCTTCGCCACCGTGTGCGCCCGGGACCGTACCCAGGCGCAGGCCGGGTTGGCGGCATTGGCCGCCGGGGGTTCCGCCCCGGGCGTCGTCGGGCCGCACGACGGACCGTGCCGGCCCGGGACGGTGTTCGTCTATTCCGGTCAGGGTTCGCAGTGGGCCGGCATGGGCCGGCGGTTACTCGCGGATGAACCGGCCTTCGCCGCGGCAGTCGACGAACTGGAACCGGCATTCGTCGAGCAGACCGGGTTCTCGCTGCGTGAGGTCTTAGAGTCGGGTGAACCCGTGGTCGGCATCGACCGGATTCAGCCCGTGCTGGTGGGTCTGCAACTGGCGCTGACCGCACTGTGGCGGTCCCATCGGGTGCACCCGGATGCGGTGATCGGGCACTCGATGGGCGAGGTGACCGCCGCCGTCGTCGCCGGTGCGCTGACTCCCGCGCAGGGTTTGAAGGTGATCGCGACCCGGTCTCGGCTGATGTCGCGGTTGTCCGGGCAGGGTGCGATGGCGCTGCTGGAATTGTCCGCAGCAGAGGCCGAGGAACTACTCGCCGGGTACCCGGGGGTGACCATCGCGGTGGAGGCCTCACCGCGGCAGGTGGTGATCGCAGGTACGCCCGAGCAGGTCGAGGCGCTCATCGCGGTGGTCGCCGGACGGGACAGGTTGGCCCGGCGAGTGGATGTCGACGTGGCCTCGCACCACTCGATCATCGACCCGGTGCTGGCCGATCTCCGGGCGGAACTGGCTGATCTTGACCCCCGTCCGCCGGCGATTCCGGTGTTCATCACCACCGAAGGGCGCGCCGACGCTGCGGTCTTCGACGCCGAACACTGGGTTGCCAACCTGCGCAACCCCGTTCGTTTCAGCCAAGCCATCGCCGCCGCCGGCACCGAGCACGGCACCTTCATCGAAATCAGCCCCAACCCGGTGCTCACCTACGCCATCGACGACACCCTCGACGACACCCACCACCACACGGTGCCCACCCTGGTCCGCGACAGCGACGACACCTGGACCTTCCACACCAACCTCAACGCCACGCACACCACCCGCCCACCGGAAACGCCACACCAGCCCGAACCGCACATCACGCTGCCGCCCACCCCGTGGCAGCACACCCACCACTGGATCCCCGACCCACCGCCGCGGCACAGTGGCGTCTCGGGCCCCGCTCCCGGCACCGTGCTGGGATCGCACACCCCGGTGGCCGGCGCGGTTGGCGGGCATCTCTGGCAGGCGCGCGTGGCACCGCAGAGCAGGCCATACCCGGGTTTCCGGCGCATCGTCGGGGTGGAGGTCGTCCCCCCGTCGGTCCTCATCCAGACCCTTGCCGCCGCGGTGTCCCAGTACGGCGCCGAGGGCATCGAGGACATCCGCTTCGACAGCCCGCTGACCCTCGACCAGCCGCGGATGGTCCAGGTGTTCACCGACGGCGAAGCGATCACCATCTCCTCGGCGGGCGACGACGGCCAGCACTGGGTCCGGAATGTGACCGCCCGGATCTCCGGCCGCGGCGCACCAGAACCCGCCGGAACCGGCGTCGGCGACGCCCCTGCTGCAGATCCGTCCGCCATCGACGAACAGCGCAACGTCTGGGGGATCGAGGGCCAACCTTTCGAGTGGTCGGTCGATGCGCACGAGGCGACACCGGGACGGTTGCGGGCCGACATCGCCCTGCCGCCGGGGTCGACGTCGACGGCCCTGCTAGACGCCGCGATGGACATAACCCAACTCGTTGCCGCCGGGGTAGGTCCAGACGCTGGTGATGTGGGGCTCATGCTCCCGATCGCCGCTGACGGCATCCATGTCGTCGCCGCGACGCCCGGCGTGACCGGCGGGGTGGTCGAGGTGTGGCAACGCGGGGACGCCGACGACCTCATCGTCGACATCGCCGTCCGCTTTGCCGACGGGCGTCCCTGCGGCGATGTGCGTGGTCTGCGTTATCGGGTGGTGGAGTCGGCCGCTGCGCTGGCACCGGCCGCCGATCCCGACACCGTCGCCCACATCATCGAGTGGCAACCCTGGGAACCGGACCCCGCGCCGGCCCGCTTGCCCGCCCCGGTGGCACCCGCCCCGATCGCGGTGATCGGCGACGACGACGCCACCCGGACGCTGCGTGCGCGGTTCACCGAACTCGGTCACCCGGCTGCCGACCTCACCGATGCCCGCTACGTCGTCTACGTGCCAGACGTGACGGTCCCGGACGTGGCTACCCCGGATACCGACGTCGACGTCGCGACCCGGCTCATCTGCGAAGTCGGCGACACCGTCGCCCGGTTGGTGCAACGCGATCCGCGCAACCCGGTGACACTGTGGATCCTGACCCGGGGTGTCCACGAAGCCCTTTCCGACGCCGCCCGGCGGCAGAGTTGCCTGTGGGCTCTGAGCGGTGTCATCGGCGCCGAGCAGCCCCAATTGTGGGGCGGGCTGATCGACGTCGGGCCGCAGGCGGACCTGGCGGACTGCGCGGCAACGCTGTCCCCGATGCTGAACACCCCGGCGAAGTCCACCCTGCTGCTGCGCGACGGTGCCCTCTTGACGTCGGTCCTGGCGCCGGTCTCCGCCGCACCGGCGCGGCAGCCGTTGCGCTGTCGCCCGGACGGGGCCTACCTGATCACAGGTGGTTTGGGAGACCTGGGCCTGCTGATGGCCGACTGGCTCGCCGATCGCGGTGCCCGGCGCATCGTCCTGCTGGGTCGCACCAAGGTGTCACGCGACAACAGTGGCGAGACCGTCGACCCGGGCACCCGCCGCAGGCTGGCTGCGATCGCCGCCCTGGAGCGCCGCGGCGTCTCGGTGGAGACCGCGGCTATTGACATCGGGTCGGCGCAGGAGGTGCAGGACCTGCTGGCCGCCCGGGTGCATGACGGCGCCGCACCGATCCGCGGGGTCATCCACGCGGCCGGGCTTGCCGAGGGGCAACTGCTGACCGACCTTGAGCCTGAGCGGGTGCGGCGCACCGTCTGGCCCAAGATCGCCGGTGCGCAGGTGTTGCACAACGCATTCCCGCCGGGACAACTGGACTTCCTCTATTTGACCGCATCGGCCGGGACGGTGTTCGGCGTTCCCGGACAGGCCGCCTACGCGGGGGGTAACGCCTATCTGGACGGCCTGGCCCGGGCACGTCACCAGCAGGGCGACAACACCGTCAGCCTGGACTGGGTGGCCTGGGAGGGACTCGGTTTCGGCAAAGACGCCCAACTCGTGGTCGACGAACTCGAGCGGGTCGGATCGCGACCGATCAATCCGGCCGAAGCCTCCGCAGCCTGGGAGTACGTCAGCCATTTCGACACCGCGCAAGTAGTGATGGCCCCGATGCGTGGCGCCGCACCGACTTCCGCGGCGACTGCTGCCAGCACACCGAAAGTCGACTGGTCCGGGCTGTCGGCTGAGGACCTGCGCGCCGAACTCCGGCACGGAGTCCGGGCCATCCTGGCCGGGGAGTTGCGGGTTGCCGAGGATCAGATCGAACTGGACCGGCCGTTTGCCGAGATGGGCCTGAACTCGGTGATGGCGATCTCGATTCGGCGCCAGCTTGAGCAGTTCGTCGGCCTGGAGTTGTCGGCGACCATGCTGTTCAACCATCCGACGATCGAGAGCTTCTCCAACTACCTCGCCATTCGGCTGTCACCGGAGTCGGCACCGCCCGACGACGAGTACATCGACGACGCCGGCAGCGTGCTCGACTCCCTGTTCGACACCGTGGAGTCGACGTCGTTCCAACCTTGACAACGAAGGCGAAAGCCTCCGACCCAGTGACGGGCCACCATGGCTGACCACCGTGACTGGCCACCACCGATCGAAAGGGTGCTGTGATGCCGGAGATTGAGAACTCAATCCCCGCGCTCCTTGAGCGTAGGGCGCAGCTGCAGCCGGATGACGTCGCCTACACCTTCATCGACTACGAGGCCGATCCGGAGGGGTTCGCCGAAAGCCTGACCTGGTCCGAACTGCACCAGCGGGTCCAGGTGGTGGCTGCGACGCTGCTGAAGTACGGGTCACCCGGCGACCGGGCAGTGATTCTGGCGCCGCAGAGCCTGGAGTACATCGTCGGCTTCTTCGGCGCGATCCAGGCCGGGTTCATTGCCGCGCCGTTGACGGTGCCGATGTTCGGTCAGCACGATGAGCGGATCGTCGGGGCACTGCGCGATTGCCTTCCGGTAGCGGTCCTCACCACATCCGCGGTCGCTGATGGGATCGCCGAATACGTGCAGGGCACGCCCACCCAGCGACCGCCCCGGGTGATCGAGGTCGACGCGCTGGACTTCTACTCTCCGGCCGCCGCGGCCCCCGCAGTGGCGGCGTCAAAAATCGCCTACCTGCAATACACGTCGGGCTCCACGCGGCAACCAGCCGGAGTTGCAGTCACCCATCGCAACGTTCTGGTCAATCTGGAGCAGGCACTGCCCGACCTCTTCGAGGCCTACGGAGCGGTTCCGCTGCCTGATATGACCGCCGTGTCGTGGCTGCCCTTTTATCACGACATGGGACTGCTGGCCGGCATCTTCATTCCGTTGGTGGTGGGCCGTCCGAGCGTGCTGATGAGTCCAATCGCCTTCCTGCAGCAGCCGGCCCGTTGGATTCAGCAGTTGGCCACCCACACCAGCACCTTCACCGCCGCGCCGAACTTCGCCTACGAACTGGCCGCGGCCCGGACCTCCGACGAGGACCTGGCGGGTCTGGACTTAGCTGGCGTACGGGTGATGATCAACGGGGCCGAGCGGGTGCTGAGCTCTACGGTGCGCCGGTTCAACGAGCGCTTCGAATCGTTCAATCTGTCACCGGCCGCGATGCGTCCGTCTTACGGCCTGGCCGAGGCGACGGTGTACGTGGTTTCCTCGCCGGGCGGGCGAGCGCCGACTGTGTTGCAGTTCGACATCGAGAAGTTGTCCGCGGGGCATGCCGAGCGGTGCCCGGAGGGCGGTACCGAGATGGTGGGCTGCGGAGCGCCCCGGTCCTCGGGTCTGTTGCGGATCGTCGATCCGGACACCATGCAGGAGAAGCCCGCCGGGGAGTTGGGGGAGATCTGGCTGCACGGTGAGCATGTGACCGCGGGCTACTGGCGTAATCCGGAATTGACGGCGCAGCTCTACGGTGGGCATCTGACCCAGCCGTCGGAGGGGACACCCGCCGACCCGTGGTTGCGGACCGGTGATCTCGGGGTGATCTTCGACGGTGAGTTGTACATCATCGGCCGGATCAAGGATCTGCTGATTATCGACGGCCGCAACATCTATCCCGACGATATCGAGGCCACCATCATCGACATCACCGGCGCCCGGGTGGCGGCGGTTTCGGTGCAGGACGACACCCGCGAGCGACTGGTGGTGCTCGCTGAGCTGCGCAAGCCTGACCCGGCGCTGATGCCCGAGCTGAAAAACCACGTGACAGCGGCCATTGCGAAGGCTCACGGGGTGCGGGTGTCCGATGTGGCCTTCCTGGCGCAGGGATCGTTGCCGATAACCACCAGCGGGAAGGTGCGGCGGTCGGCCAGCATGGCGCGGTATCGATCCGGTGAGTTCAGTCGGTTGGATGTGGGGCCATGACCTCCGAACCCAATGAGGACGGCGTCCGCCGTTGGCTGGCCGACTACCTCGTTGATGGGCTGGACTGCAGTCGGGAGCAGTTAGACCGCGGCGCATCCATGCACGACCTGGGGGTCGGTTCCCGGGATGCGGTGGTCCTGACCGGTCGACTGTCGGAGTTCCTGGGCAGGCCCGTTTCGCCGGTGGAGTTCTGGCAGTACCCGACCGTCGATGCGCTGGCGCGATTCGTCACCGGCGGCGAGGTCGAACCGGTTGACACAACCCTCGGTGTCACCGGGCACAGTCGCGAGCCCATCGCGGTCATCGGGGTGGGCTGCCGTTTCCCCGGCGGGGTCAGCGATCTGGACGGCTTGTGGGAGTTCCTGGCCGCCGGCGGGACCGGGGTCAGGGAAGTCCCACGCGACCGGTGGTCCTGGTTCGAGGACGGCTCACCGCAGGAAGCCGACGCTCTGGCCGCTACGACGCGGTGGGGCGGATTCCTCGATGATGTGGCGGCCTTCGACGCGGAGTTCTTCGAGATCCCGCCCGGCGAGGCCGACAAGATGGACCCGCACCAACGGCTGCTGCTTGAGGTCACCCAAGAGGCACTCGACCACGCCGGAGTACCCGCCGATGCGCTGGCCGGAACACGCACCGGGGTCTTCGCCGGGGCTTGCTCGGCTGAGTATTGGGCTATGGCGACAACGGATTTCACCGCCATTGACGCCTGGTCTGCCACCGGTGGCGCGTTGAGCATCATCGCCAACCGGTTGTCGTATGTGTTTGATTTGCGGGGTCCGTCGGTGACGGTGGACACGGCGTGTTCGTCGTCGTTGGTGGCGGTGCATTTGGCGTGTCAGAGTTTGCGGTCGGGGGAGTCGGATGTGGCGTTGGCCGGCGGGGTGAACGTGTTGTTGTCCCCGGCGCCGACCCGCAGTTTCGACGTCGCCGAGGCTTTGTCCCGCACGGGTGCCTGTCATGCCTTTGATGCTGCGGCGGACGGGTTTGTGCGTAGTGAGGGTGCCGGGGTGGTGGTGCTCAAGCGGCTGTCGGATGCGGTTGCTGATGGTGATCGGGTGTTGGCGGTCATTCGGGGGTCGGCGGTTAATCAGGATGGTCGGTCCAATGGGTTGATGGCGCCGAATCCGGCGGCGCAGATGGCGGTGTTGCGTTCGGCGTATGCCGATG
>NZ_JBILVF010000168.1:0-7228 GCF_044370595.1 Mycobacterium sp. | reverse complement strand
GACAGCGCCGCGCACTGACCGCGTGCCCGCCGCCGCCTTGGAGGCCATCGCGCAGTGGCCCGTGCCGTCGGCCGCCGCAGCGGTAATCGGAGCATCCGGGCTACTGGCGGACTACGGCCAGACCGGCCGGCCCTTCAAGCTGGCCTCGGTCACCAAGCCCTTGGTGGCACGCGCCGCGCAGGTCGCCGTCGAAGAGGGAGTCGTCGAACTCGACACCCCGGCCGGGCCGCCGGGTTCCACGGTGCGGCATCTGCTGGCGCACGCGTCCGGGCTGGCGTTGAACTCCGCGGAGTCCCTGGCGCGCCCGGGTGCTCGCCGGGTGTACTCCAATTACGGCTTCCAGGTGCTCGCCGAGACCATCGAGGCGCACTCCTGGATCGAGTTCGGCAGGTATCTGTCCGAGGCTGTCTTCGAACCGCTGGGCATGGCCGATTCCCGATTGGACGGCGCCGCCTCGGCCGGGTTCGGCGCTGTCTCCACGGTGGCGGATTTGGCTACGTTCGCCGCTGATCTGCTGCGGCCGCGCACCGTTTCGTCGCAGATGCATGCCGAGGCCACCCGGGTGCAGTTCCCGGGGCTGACCGGGGTACTTCCTGGATACGGGCCGCAGCGACCCAACGACTGGGGACTCGGTTTCGAGATCCGAGGCGGAAAATTACCGCACTGGACGGGTGCTGGGAACTCCGCGGACACCTTCGGTCACTTTGGGCAGACCGGCACCTTCATCTGGGCTGATCCGGCCTGTGACCTGGCCTTGGTGGTGCTGACCGACCGGGACTTCGACGACTGGGCCAAACCGCTGTGGCCTGCGCTGGCCGACCGGGTCTTGGCCGAGTTCAAATCGGACTAGCGCAACAGGTGCAACAAGAGGCACAATAGACACGCACGGCTCAACTTCATCTTCGGAAACATCAGGTCGTTGGGGAAGACGTCCCTAGTGGAACCGAAGGAGCAAGGTGATGCGTGCGTCGAACCAGTTCGCCGACGCGACGACAGGTGTGGTGTACCTCCACTCCTCACCCGCGGCGGTGTGCCCACATGTCGAGTGGGCGTTGTCCTCGACCCTGGGAGCAGGGGCGAACCTCAAGTGGACCCCGCAGCCGGCTATGCCCGCGCAACTGCGTGCGGTCACCAACTGGATTGGGCCGGTGGGAACCGGCGCCCGGTTGGCCAACGCGCTGCGGCAGTGGTCGGTGCTGCGTTTCGAGGTCACTGAGGACCCGAGCCCTGGCGTGGATGGTCAGCGGTTCTGCCATACGCCGCAATTGGGTCTGTGGAGCGGGGCGATGAGCGCCAACGGCGACATCATGGTGGGCGAGATGCGGCTGCGCACCCTGATGGCGGCCGGTGCCGACACCCTGGCAGCCGAACTGGACACCGTGTTGGGCACCGCGTGGGACGACGCTCTGGAGGCCTACCGCGACGGTGGCGACAGCGGCGAGGTCAGCTGGCTCAACCGCGGAGTGGGTTAGGCGGCCGTCAGCCGGCCCGCACCTTCACGCGGTAGTCGTCGAGGTCGACGCGGGCCAGTTGCCGGGTGAACTGACTGGCCAGTCCCGGGAACATGGTCCCGTTGTGGCCATCGGCGGTCAGATACCAGCTGTTGCAACCCGAGTTCCAGGTGGTGCCCTTCAGTCGACGTTGAATATCGGTGTTGTAGACGTCCTGCCGTTCTTGGCGGACATCGAGTGAGTGGAAGTCCTTTTCGGCGATGAGCCGCACGGCCGCGACGATGTAGTCGATCTGCGCCTCCATGTAGAACAGCGCGGAGTTGTGGCCCGGACCGGAGTTGGGCCCGAACGTCAAAAACAGATTCGGATAGCCCGAGACCGAGACGCTCTTGTAGGCGTATGCCCCGCTTGACCATTCGTCGGCGAGCTTGCGCCCGTCGCGTCCGGCCACCGGGAACGGCGTACCCGTCTTGGCGACGTCGAAACCGGTGGCGAAGACGATGCAGTCCACCTCGTGCTCGATGCCGTCGGCGGTGCGGATGCCGTTGGGCGAGATCGTCGCGATCGGCCAGGTGACGAGCTTGCAGTTGTCCTTTTCCAGCGCAGGGTAGTAGTCGTTGGTCATCAGCATCCGCTTGCAGCCGGCCCGGAAGTCGGGGGTGAGCTGGCGTCGCTTCCAGGGGTCGCGGATCTGGCGGCGCAGGTGGGCTTTGGCCACCAACTGGATGGCGTCGGTGGCCGGTGTGTTCCACACCATGCCCACCGCGGCGGCCTCATGGCCCCAGAACCAGGCCTGGCGCGCAAGCTGTTCGGTAAGCGGGATGTGGCGGAAGAGTTGCTTTGCCCAGTGGGGGTGCGGGAAGTTCAGGCGGGGCAGCACCCAGCCGGGGGTGCGCTGGAAGACCTTGACCTTCGCGGCCTTCTTGACCAGTTCGGGAATGATCTGCACCGCGCTGGCGCCGGTTCCGATCACGGCCACCCGCTTGCCTGACATGTCGTAGTCGTGATCCCAACGGGCGCTGTGGATCTTGTGTCCGGTGTAGCTGTCCAGCCCCCGGATGTCCGGCCAGCTGACGTTGGCCAGCGGGCCCGGCGCCATCACTGCGGCGCGGGCGGTGTAGGTCGTCCCGGATCGGACGTCGGCGGTCCAGGTTCCGGTGTCCTCGTCGAAGTTCAGCGCGGTGACGTCCTCGCCGAATCTGATGTGGCGGTGCAGTTTGTACTTGTCGACCAGGCCCTCGATGTAGCGCAGGATCTCGGCGCCGCCGGAGTACGCGCGTGACCAGTGCGGGTTGGGAGCGAAAGAGTACGAGTACAGCACCGACGGGATGTCACAGGCGGCGCCCGGATAGGTGTTGTCACGCCAGGTGCCGCCGACCCGGTCGTCGCGTTCGAGAATGACGAAGTCGTCGATCCCGCTCTGCAGCAGGCGGATTGCGGTACCCAGCCCGGCGAAGCCGGCACCGATGATCAGTACCGAAGCGGTCGGGCTCATCGGGACACCGGTTCGTGGGTCAGTTCCTCCGACCACGACGGCACCTTGCCCAGCAGGCCGACGGGGAACCGGTCGATTACAGCGCCCATCTGCTCTGCCACGAATTGGAACGGCTGACGATGGTTGATCGCCAGGTCGAAGTGCCGCTTGATCACGTGAAATGCCGGAAGTCGGCGAGTGTTCGCGCTGCGCTCGCCGGCCTTGTCGAATCGTCGGATCGCGTTGTGCAGCTTGTCCTCTGACAGGCCCATCGCACTGATGTTGGTGATCATCCTCGTCAGCAGCGGCGAGTAGACCAGCATGCCCAGCATCAATGACGGCTTCATCAACGTGCCGGCGCCTTCGATGATGATCTTGCGCATCGGCCCGGCGCCGAGCATGTCGAGCATCTGGAATCCGACGGCGAGATGACGGGATTCGTCGCTGTTGATGTGTCGGAACACCTCATGGCACAGCGGGTCTTTTACCTCGTCGAGCAGGAACCTGACCAGCGCCCCGTCCAGGGCGGTCTCCAGGGCGGGAATCACCGTGCCCAGGGTGGAGAGCGGCATGCCGTCGGAGTAGCGGTCCAGCCACTCGATGACGAGCCGAATGTTGTTGTTGGGCATCGGCATCTCGTCGGCCTCGACCATGCCCCAGCGCCGCATCAGCGCGAGCTCGGCATTGGCGTGGCGCTGCTCCTCGGCATGGAAGTACTGATAGATCTGTTTGATCTCGTCGGTCGGCGCTTTAGTGACAAGCGCCGCGAAGCCCCGCGCGCCGACGTTCTCGATCCACACCAGGTCGGACATGAACGCCTTGAGTTTGGGGCGCTGCTCGTCGGTGATGGCGTCTGCGCCCGGTGCGTCCCAGTCGATATCGGCCAGCGCCCATTGCTTCTCCTTGATGGTGGCCAGCATGTCGCCGTACTCGAACGCCATCGTGGGACTCCTGTCGAATCAGCGGGCGAGACGTTCCACAACGCCGAGCGCCCGGGTATAGGTGGCCGGAACAAGACGCTTGGTCTGCCAGATGACCTTGGCGTCGACTTGGGGAACGACGTGTAGCCGGCCGCGGTCGTTGCCGTCGAGAGCGGCTCGCGCCACCGACTCCGGGCTGACTCCGGTCCACTTCATCGCCGTCATCGCCAGCCGGGCCGCCGCCTCGTCGACGACGTCGGGGTTGACGATATTGGTCTTGACGAACGTCGGGCACAGCACCGTCACGGCGACACCGGTGCCGGCGAGTTCAGCGGCCAGGGTCTCCGACAGCGCGAGCACGGCTGCTTTGCTGACGTTGTAGGCCGCCATTCGGGGGGCTGCAGCGAAACTGGCCGCCGAGCCGACGTTGATGATCCCGCCGCGGCCCGCTGCCCGCATCCTCGGAGCGAAGACATGGCAGCCGTGGACCACACCCCAGAGGTTGACGTCGATGGTCTTTCGCCACAGGTCCAGGGGCAGATCGCCGATCACGGTTCCGCCGGCGCCGATCCCGGCGTTGTTGACCACCAGATCGGTCGGCCTGGCGAACCAGTCCTCAGCGGTGTCTGCCATCTCGGCGACTGCTTCGGCGTCGGACACATCGCAGTGCCACGCCAGCGCCTGAGGGCCGATCAGGTTGGCGGTTTCCTTGGCGCCGGTGTCATCGATGTCTGCGCAGACCACGCGACCGCCGCGGCGGGCGATCTCGCAGGCGAATCCGCGCCCGATACCGCTGCCCGCGCCGGTCACCACGGCATTCGCGCCGGCGCTACGACGGTTGCCGACGCCGCGGATGGCCAATCTCATTCTGAGGGCACCTGACACCATTGGCCGCGCACGCCATCAGTTTGGGCCCGGCCGGCCGGGATGTCAACATAGACACGTGCCAGCTAAAGCGGGAGTCTGGGGTGGCCGCACCGCCGCCGAGCGGCACGCCGAGCGTCGGCAGCGTCTGATCGACGCCGCGACCGAGATGTGGGCCGAAAGCGGTTGGGCGGCGGTCACGATGCGCGGCGTATGCGCGCGGACGTCGCTCAACGACCGTTACTTCTATGAACACTTCGCCGAACGTGACGATCTGCTGGCCGCTGTGTGGGACGGCATCAAGGACGACCTGCTCGGCGAGCTGGTCACCGTCCTCACCGGGAATCCGGACCGACCGCCGATAGAGACGTTGAGCAAGGGCATCGCGGCGGTGGTCGAGCGGATCGCCGCCGACCCCGGTTGGGCGCAGATCGTGTTCGGCCATCACGTGGGCAGCGCGATCCTGGAGCACCGCCGCACCGCTGTCCTGCACCAGGCCACCGACATCATGGTCAACGCCGCCAAGCCCTTTCTGCGGCCGGGCGCCAACGAACTGGGATTGCGGATGGACGCCCTGGTCGGTATCGGTGGGTTCGTCGAATTGATGACGGCGTGGCAGTCCGGCCTGCTCGACGTCGATGCACCGGAGGTTATCGATCACTGCGGCCGGCTGGGGGCGACCCTGGCTAAGGCCTACCTCGTCGACGATGACCCTGACAGCGGCCGGAACTAGCGCGGGGGCGCCAGAATCCGCAGGGCCCCCGGCACTGCGGAAATCTCCGCCGGAAGTGGGCAGACATAGTCGCCGTCGGCGTAGGCATTGATGCCGGGGGAGTCCACCATGATGGTTCGGGCCCGGTCGGTGGTCACCTCGCCCAGGGCGATGTGGGTGCCCTTGAACACCGTGGGGAAAAGTCGAACCAGCTTGGTGCGGGATCCCGTTCGCACCATGGTTACGTCGAGCATCCCATCGGAGTGATCGGCGTTGGGGCAGATCAGCATTCCACCGCCGTAGCTGCGGGTGTTGCCGAAGGCGGCCAGGGTGAGGTCGGTGACGATTTCCCGTTCGCCGTCGAAGACCACCCTGAACGGCAGCGCCCGGAGCTTGGACAACTCCGCGACGATGGCGAGGTTGTAGCGCATCCGGCCGTGCGGCCACCGCATGCGGTTGACGCGGTCGCTGACCAGCGAGTCGAAACCCGTTGCCGCGATGGTGCCGAAATAGGTACTGGTTCCATCGGTTCCGCGGATCAGGCCGAGGTCGACGGTAGTGGTGCTCCCGGCGGCGATGATGTCGACTGCTGCGGCGGGATTACCGGTCGGGATGCGGTACTCGCGGGCGTGGTCGTTGCCGGTTCCGGCCGGGACGATGCCCAGCGGAATGCCGCTGTTGGCCAGGCTCTGCAGCGCGAGCCGGATGACGCCATCCCCGCCGACCACCACCAGTGCGTCGGTGCCTGCGTGCACGGCCTCGTCGACCAGTTCGCGGGCGTGGGCGGCGTCGCGGCCGACGATCTCGACGACGTCGATGCCGAGTTGCTGGAACCGGGCCACCGCCTTCTCGGCGGCGTGCGGCGCGTTACCGTGACCGGCCATCGGGTTGGTCAGCACGGTGACGCGCGACAAGAATGTCGAGTCAGGCAGCGTCACGGAATCAGCTTGCCCGGATTGAGAATTCCGGCCGGATCCACCGCCTGCTTGACCGCCCGTAGGATCTGCACTCCCAATTCACCGATCTCGGCCGGCATCCAGTGCCGGTGGTCGGCGCCGACCGCATGGTGGTGGGTGATCGTTGCGCCGTTGGCGACGATGGCGTCACTGGCGGCCACCTTCGCGGCATGCCACTGCGTTGCCGCGTCACCACGTTGCCCGGCGACGACGGTGAAGTACAACGAGGCGCCGGTCGGATAGACGTGCGAGATATGGCACATCACCAGAGCGCTTGTGCCGCTTGCGGTCAAGCTCGCGGTCAGTGCCTCGGTGACCGCCGCCTTGAGCGTCGGGATGTTCGACCAGCAGGTCGCAGTCTCCAGAGTTTCGCAGAGTGCGCCGGCCTTCAACAGCGAGTCGCGGAGGTAGGGGGCGTCGAAACGGCCCTTTTCCCAGGACTTCGCGGCTTCGGCGCCCAGTGACGTTCCGCCGTGCGCAGCCAGTACCGCCCGGGTCTCGGCGTGGCGGCTCTCGGCGTGGGCCGCGGTGCCCTCGAACACGGTGATGGCCAGACAACCTCCGGTGATGGTCTGTTCGCCGATGCTGTGGGTGGTGGCCAGATTCACGCCGGTCTCGACCTCGTCAGACAGTCGCAGCACAGTCGGTCCGGTGCCGGTCTGGATAACCGCGCGCAACGCCTCGGCGCCGGTGGCGAAATCGGGGAAGGACCATGCCTCGTAGCTGACGGCTTCAGGCACCGGGTGCACGCGGACCCGCACCCGGGTGATGACCCCGAACACCCCTTCGGAACCACAGAACAGTTCGCGCAGATCCGGCCCGGCGGCTGAAGCCGGGGCCCGGCCGAGATC
>NZ_JBILVF010000167.1:0-7261 GCF_044370595.1 Mycobacterium sp. | reverse complement strand
CGGATACTGCTCGGCCTGATCGCTGCGGCGGTCGTGCTGGTGCACACCGCTGTCGGTGTGGTCAACATCACCGGCATGCCGCAAACGGCAATGCTGGCAATCCATCTCGGCGCCGCAGTGCTGGCGGTGCTGGCTTTGCGACTGGCCCTGCAGTTGGCGTTGCTGCATGAGACGACCGACCCGGCGCACCCCGACCAACCTCTGCTGTGCATCCATTGCGAGATGGTGGTGCCCGATATGGCGTTCTGTCCGGCGTGCGGCGCCGCCACCCGCGCCTCGACCCGGACATCACGCGACGAGCGTCGCCGGGAGCGGCCCCAACCCGCCACCGCCGACGGCGACGGCGACGGCGCTGATGAGGCCACCTACCCCGGCTACGCACTGCCCGCAGGGCAGTACCGCGCGCCTGCGGTTCACCGGCCCAAGCTGGGCTGGCTGTTCGGCCGCTGGGGAATGACGGTGGCAGCCGCGGCAGTGGTCATGGCCGGACTCACACTCGCGTTGACGCCGAAGATCGCCCACTACATGTGCCCACCGGAATGCGGCCGCCCCGCCGCCGACCAGCCGGTCACCGGGCTACCCCGGTTCAGCAACCAGCAGTTCTCGGTGTCCTACCCGACGCCGGAGTCGGCCTACGAGATCACCACCTACGACAACGGCGTCACCGCGAAATTCACCGGCGGCGACACCGGCGTGATGCAGTTGTTCTCCGAACCGGCCAACGGCCGCACCGCCGAAGATGTCGTCAAATCTTTACTGCGGACACGCTTCCCGGACGCCCGAGTCGCCTACCGGATTCCCAACGCGAAGGTCGGGTACGAACCCGGCTACGGCGTGTTCGCCGACGACTGGCCGCAGAACCCCGCGGCCACCTACACCCGCCAACGGATCCTCGCGATGGCTGCGGTGAAGAACGATCTCGCACTCGTCGCCTTCGCCACCGGCCCCTACCGATCCTTCGGGCCGAACTCCGGGCCGGGGTTGCCCTCAGCGGCGAATCTGCAACTCGCCCAGGATCTGGGCAAGTACGTCAACAGCTTTCAGTGGGCCGGCGATGCGTCCCCCTGATCGGGCGGACCTAGGATGACGGCCATGCACTCCCCTGCACCGCTGCACTTCCACCGCTACGGGCCACCCGGCCCGGCGAAGATCCTGTTGATCCACGGACTGACCGGCCATGGTGCCCGCTGGCACACCCTGGCCAGCCGGTATCTGCCCGAATTCGGTGTGCTGGCACCGGATCTGATCGGCCACGGCCGCTCGTCGTATGCCGCGCCGTGGACCATCGACGCCAATGTCGCCGCGCTTGCCACCCTCATCGAGAACGAGGCCGACGGGCCGGTGGTGGTGGCGGGCCATTCCTTCGGCGGGGCGGTGGCGCTGCACCTGGCCGCGGCCTGCCCGGACCTGGTCTCCGGACTGGTGATGCTGGATCCGGCGGTGGCCATGGACGGGCAGATGATGCGGCAGGTGGCCGAGGCGATGATGGCCTCACCGGACTACACCGACCCCGCCGAGGCGCGCACCGAGAAGGCAACCGGCAGCTGGGCCGACGTGCCGCCGGCCGAACTGGACGCCGAGTTGGAGAACCATCTGGTGGCGCTGCCGTCGGGCCGCCACGGCTGGCGGGTGTGTATACCGGCGATGATGTCGTACTGGAGTGAGTTGGCCCGCGATGTTGTTCTGCCGCACAGGGGAACCCGCACGACGCTGGTGCGCGCCGAGTTCGTCGACCCGCCGTATGCCGGTGAGCCGGTGATCGACGCGCTGACGACCCAACTGGGAGCCGACTTCACCTTCGAGGTGTTCGGCTGCCGGCACATGGTGCCGTTGGCCAAACCGGCCGAGACCGCCGCCATCATCCGCGGCATGCTGGGCTGAGATGGCCTGAGATGGCATCGGTCACCGACGCACAAGTGGAGGCGGTGCGCGCCCTGGTGGCCACACGTTCGGCGCCTAGACCGCCATCCGAACCAGCGCGGCGGTGCGCTTGAGCCCGTCGAAAGCCTCCGGCGTGGACCGCGGATGCAAGACGTGCACGCCGAGCCGGAACATCAACGCCCGCACCAACATCTGCGGCCACTCCGGCAGGTCCGACCACCGCTCGATGAGTTCGTCGTCGGACTCACCCCAGGACAGTGCGTCGACGACGGCCACCCCGGCCGCCCACGACGCCGGCCGCCAGTAGGGGGTGATGTCGGTGATGCCCGGGGCGGCGGTGCCGGCGAACAGCACGGTGCCGTAGAGATCGCCGTGCACCAACTGCGGTGCGACGTGGGTGGGCCGGCGCAGAGCGGCCAATTGAGTCAGCAGTTCCACCGACTGGGTGCGGTCGGGGGTGTCGGGGATCTCCGGGGCGCCCAGCGGCAGGTTCTGCAGCGGCCGGTCCTCCCAGGCGGCGCGGTCGGCGACGGTGAACACGTCGACCTCGGTCCACGGCGGCACCGGCGCCTGGGTGAGAAACCGGGGCCGCTCCAGGGTGGCGGTGACCTCGTGCAACCGCACCCCGACCGAGACCACCTCGTCGTGGCGGGCCTCTGGGGCGCCGGCGACGTAGGTGTCGGCCCGCCAGCCCGCCACCACGTAGCGCCCGTCGGTGGACCGCACCGGCCGGGCCAACCGCAGACCGTCGACGAACAACGTCTCACGCACCTTGGCCGACCAGGCGGCCCGGGCATGATCGGCGATCAGCGACAGCACGATCTCGCCATATCGCCAGCCGCCGTCCCAGACCTGCTGCGGTTCGCCGTCCTTGAGTCCGAACGCGGCCAGCACATGGCCCGGCGGGCGCTCGTCCATCACATGGCTCAGGGTAAGCCGTGCCGGGGAGAACACGCGGTCAACAGGCCGTCAGTACATCGCCATGTCGGGGTCGCAGTGCTGCGCCCAGGCCACGATGCCGCCCTGCAGGTGCCGCGCGCCGGTCACCCCGGCCGCCTTCAGTGCGGCCAACGTCTGCGCCGACCGCATCCCGGTCTTGCAGTACAGCACCGGGAGCGCCCCCGCCGGCAGCAGACCGGGACCGTCCGGGGACTCCAGTGCGGCCTTGGGGATGCGCTGCGCACCGTCGATGTGGTTGATCTGCCATTCGGCGGGTTCGCGGATGTCGATCAGCGCGACGGCGGCCCCGGAGTCGAGCAGGTCGCGCAGTTCGGCCGGGGTCAGGCCGGGGTCCGCTGTCGCGTCGAGCCCGCAGAGCGCCTCGTAGTCGGCCAGGGCGGTGATTGGCGGACGGTCCGGATCACGCCGCAGGGTGATGGTGCGGTAGGACATCTGCAGCGCGTCGTAGATCAGCAGCCGGCCCAGCAGCGACTCGCCGACGCCGGTGATGAGCTTGATCGCCTCGGTGCCCATCACCGCGGCCACCGACGCACACAGCACACCGAGCACCCCGCCCTCGGCGCAGGACGGCACCGTCCCGGCCGGCGGGGGTTCGGGATACAGGTCGCGGTAGTTCAGGCTGCGCCGGCCGCCGTCGGAGTCGTCGGGGGCGTCTTCCCAGAACACCGACACCTGGCCGGCGAACTGATGGATCGAACCCCACACGTAGGGCTTATGCGCCAGTGCCGCAACATCATTGACCAGATAACGGGTGGCGAAGTTGTCGGCGCCGTCGACGATCAGGTCGTACTCGGCGAACAGCGACACCGCGTTGTCGGCCGTCAGCCGCAGCGGATGCACCCGCACGTCGACCAGGGGGTTGATCGCGGCGATCGCGTCGCGGGCACTGTCGACCTTGAGCCGGCCGACATCGGCGCAGCCGTGGATGATCTGACGTTGCAGATTGGACTCCTCGACCACGTCGAAGTCGACGACGCCCAGGGTGCCCACCCCGGCGGCGGCCAGGTACAGCAGCGCCGGGGAACCCAGGCCGCCGGCCCCGATGACCAGCACCCGGGCGTTCTTGAGGCGCCGCTGGCCGTCGGCACCGAACTGCGGCAGCAGCAGGTGTCGGCTGTAGCGGGCGACCTCGGCGGGGGTGAGATCCGCGGCGGGTTGCACCAGCGGCGGCAACGTCATGACTTCATTGTCGCGCTGCCGCACCGGGGGTGCGTGTCGGTACGCCGACACGCCGCCGGGGGCGGGCGTTCGCGCACGCTCGCCGGGAGAGGGCGCCGCCGGGGGCGGGCGTTCGCGCACGCTCGCCGGGAGGGCGCGGCCGGTCAGGCGATCGGATACGGCCAGGGATTGAACCGGCACGTCTTGCCGTCCGGCTTGACCGACTGCGGGTCGAAGCGGGCGGCGTCGTTGTCGGAGGTGGAGAAGGTCTGCTGCATCATGATCGGCGCCAGGCCGCCCGTGCTCCCGCATGGCTCATGGGCGGTGTAGCCGATGGCGTGGCCCACCTCGTGGTTGATCAGGTACTGCCGGTAGGACCCGATGTCACCCTGGAACGGCACCGCCCCGCGCACCCAGCGGGCCAGGTTGATGAACACCCGCGGCTCGCCGTTCGGCCCGTAAATCGGGTTGTAGCAAGATGTTTCGATGGGGATCTCGTAGCCGCAGCCCTCCCGGACGGTGACCGGGGAGGTCAGCGACACCCGGAAGTCCGGTTTCACGGCCGGGTCGTCCACCCGCTCGAAGGCGAACTGCGGGTTGTGCGTCCAGCTCTTGGGGTTGCTGAGCGTCTCGGTGACCATCCGGGCGTAGCCCTCGTCGCCGCCGAAGGAGGAGGTGTCGACGCCGTCTTCGACCTCGACGGTGTAGGTGAACGCCTTGGCGGTGCCCTGCCCCACCTTCGGCGCGGTTCCGGGGATCATCCGCCAGGTTTTGGCGCCCGACTCGGTGAACGGGCCGCCCGCGGGCAGGATGCCGGTGGGCAGATTGGCGTCGAACTCGGTCAGCCCGCGCGGCGGGGCACCGACGATGCTGGTGCCGGCCGAACCGATCGTCGGCGGACCCTTCACCGGCTCGTCGGCGACCGAGGCCACCGTGCCGGTCATCGTCTGATAGAGCACGACTCCGGTCAGAGCCACCAGCAGCGGCAGCGCATAGGCACGCCAGCCGTAGGTGGACACGAACCGGCCCAGCCAGCTCTGTCTGCGCACATTGGTGCGTTCGTCCCGGTTTGATCTCGGGCGGCCGCCGTCGTCAGTCAGCGGATCGCGCAGCGCGCGCAGCGGCCGGTCCCGCTCGTTCTGCAGCACCGGCGCGCGACCACCCCCGACGGGCCCCGACTCATTGGTCACCGACCCAGGATGGCATAACACTTTCGCGGGCGACCCAAGGGCACGCGGAGGCGCTGGTAGTAGTGTCATTTCGATGAGCAGCTTGACCGATGCGGCCGCGCGCAGGCGCGCCCGCGGTGGACGGTTGCCCCGGGGGGAGCGACGCGATCAGTTGCTGGCCATCGCCAGCGAGGTGTTCGTCGACCGCGGCTATCACGCCGCCGGTATGGACGAGATCGCCGACCGGGCCGGGGTCAGCAAGCCGGTGCTTTACCAGCACTTCTCCAGCAAGCTGGACCTCTATCTGGCGGTGCTGGGCCAGCACGGGGACATCCTGGTGGCCGGGGTGCGCCAGGCGCTGCGCACCACGACCGACAACCGGCAGCGGCTACGGGCGGCGGTGCAGGCGTTCTTCGACTTCATCGAACTCGACAGCCAGGGCTACCGGCTGATCTTCGCGAACGACAACGTCAGCGAGCCGCAGGTGGCCGACCAGGTCAACGTGGCGATTGAGGCCTGCACCGATGCGGTGTTCGACCTGATCAGCCAGGACTCCGGGCTCGATCCGCACCGCGCCCGGATGATCGCGGTCGGGCTGGTGGGTATCAGCGTGGACTGCGCGCGGTACTGGCTGGGGGCCGACCGCCCGATCTCCAAGGAGGATGCCGTCGAGGGCACCGTGCAGTTCGCCTGGGGCGGCCTGTCCCACGTTCCGCTGACCCGCGGCTGACCAGCCGGTCAGGACGAGGCGACCCCGAAACCGACCCGGCGCACATCGGCGGCGCCGATCTCGACGTAGGCGATTCTGCTGGTCTGCACGAGGAACCGTCGGCCCTTGTCGTCGGTCAGGCTGAGGACCTCGGAGTCTCCGGCGGCCAGTGCCGTCTTGATGTGGTGCTCAACCTGCTCAGGTGTCTCGGAACTGTTGAAGACCAGCTCCCGCGGGCTGTCCGAGACACCGATCTTGACCTCCACACCGGCCCCTTTCCTTCACGTTCCTGCGAGCGCGTCTCCCGTGAGGCTAGTGGACGTTGCCCGTGGGCCGTTGCGGTGTGCCATAACGCCGATGCCAACAAGGTGGTCAAGCTGCGGTAACAGCATGACAACTGCCGCGTGCGCCGTGTCCGGCCGCCGCGCCGACCCCCGCACACTGACCGGGTGAACGACGATCGAGGGGCCCGCTGGCCGCGGGTGACCATCACCGCCATGGGCCTGGCGACCACTGCGGTGGCGGCGCTGTGCGTCGTCAACGCCGGCATCGCGGCCACCGACGGGCACGGCCGCAGCGTGCACCGGACGGTCATCGCCACGGTCAGCCCCCAGCCCCTCGAACCCCAGCCCCTCGAACCCCAGCCCCTCGAACCCCAGCCCCTCGAACCCCAGCCCCTTGAGCCGCATCTCGAACCGCATCTCGAACCTCACCTGGGGCCGCAGCCGGTCAACCCGATGGACGTCGTCGAGGTACCGGTGCGGATGCAGTCAAGCCCGATGGCCGCCGCCCAGCCGACGATTGATCTGCGCCAGATCACCTACACCGTCGACGGCAACCAGCGACCCAATGAACCGGTGACCGTGGTGTACGCCGACGAGACCGGCGCGCTGCGCACCGTGGACAACGTGATGCTGCCCTGGACGATGACGATCGTCGCGACTCTGCCGGTGAACTATGTGACCGCCAACGGCCGCGGGAGCCAGTTGAACTGCTGGATCACCGACGCCGGCGGCGCCACGGTGGTGTCGGAGACCGACTTCGGGACCAGCACGACCTGCAACCGCTAGGCCGGTTTCCAGCCGTTCTTGGTTGCGCCGTTCGTGGTTGCGCCGTTCTTGGTTGCGCCGTTCTTGTAGGCCCTTCCCCTGCCCGCCTTTGCGCGACAAAGGGCGCCCTTAGTCGCGCGAAGGCGGGCAAAACCCCCACTGGCTTTCTTCCGGGGGACGGACCGGGCGGACGGACCGGGCGGACGGACGGACGGACCGGGCGGACGGACCGGGCGGACGGACGGACCGGGCGGACGGTGCCCGGAAGATCAGGCCAGACCCAGGTGCTGCATCCGCTCGCTGTGCGTGCGCTGCAGCCGCTCGAACAGGTCGGT
>NZ_JBILVF010000166.1:0-7294 GCF_044370595.1 Mycobacterium sp. | reverse complement strand
CACCGAACCGTAGGACGCCTCATCGGCGGACTGGCCGGCGAACGAGGTCAACGACAGTCGCAGGTTGAGCAGTTTGGCGGCGTAGGCGATGCCGATGGGTACCGCCATGTTGATGGTCAGGTTGTAGAAGCCGATCGCGATGCCGCCCTTGGACTTCGGTACGTCGCGGATCGCCGTCGACAACAGCGGTGCGTACATCAGCGCGAAGCCCGACCCGAACAGCACCATCGACACCGCGAAGATGCCGACCCACCTGCCGACACCGAAGGCGGCGATCACCAGTGCCAGGGCGATCATCACCATGGCGATGACGATGGCCCGATTGGAGCTCAGCCGTTGCGCGATCTTGCCGGTGAACACCCCGACCAGCACAGCCGCGGTGTAACCCGGCACCAGCAGCAGCGACACTTCGGCCAGCGGCCAGCCGTACACCCCTTTGACGATGAACGGGAAGATGAACTGGTAGCCCAGTTGCACCGAGTAGACGAGGAAGACCACTACCAGCAGCATCGTGTAGCGCTTGTTGGCGAAGAATTCCCTGGTGATCAGTGCGTCGGGGTGGACGGCGATGTGCCAGCCGAACACCGCGGCAGCCGCGGCCGCAGGCAGCAGGTACCACCAGTTGAAGTCCTGCATGAACAAGACGATTCCGGTGGCGATCGTGGCGACCAGAAAGAGCCCGAAAACATCCAGGCTGGTGTGGCCGGTGTCTTCGGCAGGGACGTACTTCAGGATGAACGGGATAGCAACCAGGGCAACAAGATTCACCAGAAAGAACGCGGTCCAGCCGACGTAGGTGGCGATGAAACCGCTGCCCACCGCCCCGAGCAGCAGCGATAACTGGAACGCGGCCGTGCTGTAGCCGAGGTACTTTTTCTGCTCGTCGCCGTGGAAATGCTTGGTGACCCAGATGACGTAGAGCGTCTCGGCCGCCGCGATGCCGCAGGTTTGGATGATCCTGCCGACCAGCACACCGGTGAATGAGCCCTGTAGCGCGTAGCCGATCAGCGATCCGACCGCCATCACGATGACGGCGAAGATCATCAGTTTGCGGATGCTGATGGAATCCGACAGCGCGGCGTAGACCACGGCCCCAATGCCGATGAGGATGCCGGGGAGGGTGGCCTGCAGGCTGACGGTGTTCTCCGACAGTCCCAGCGAGGACGCGATCGACGGCGACATGAGCTTGAAGCCGTTGTCCATGATCAGCGAGAACACGAACAGCGCCAGGAGCACCGGCACGGCCTGTCTGGGATGCAGCGCCAGACCGGCCCTCGACCCGGTCACGGCAGTTCCAGGGCTATCTCGATCATCGTGGTGAACGCCGTCTCGCGTTCCTCAGGGGTGGTGTGGGTGTCGGCCAGGATGTTGTCGCTGACGGTGAAGATTCCCAGCGCGTCCACTCCGGCGGCCGCGGCGTTGGCGAACAGTCCCGCGGACTCCATCTCCACCGCCAGGATTCCCATCTTCGCCCAGCGTCCCAGTGCCTCGGGATCCTCGTTGTAGAAGATGTCCGAGGACAAAACGTTGCCGACGTGGTTGCGCTGTCCGTGCTCATCGGCGACGCGCTTGGCCTTCTCCAGCAGTCGGTAGGAGGACAGCGGTGCGTAGGTCCCGGGCACGTCGAACTGACTCAGGTAGTTGGAGTCCGTCGACGCGCCCTGGGCGATCACGACGTCGTAGAGGTCGATGCCGTGCTGCAGTGCACCGCAACTGCCGACCCGGATCAGGTTTTTCACGTCGAAAAAATGGATGAGTTCATAGCTGTACAGCGAGATCGACGGGATGCCCATCCCGGTGCCCATCACCGAGACTTTCCGGCCCCGGTAGGTTCCGGTGAAGCCGAGCATTCCGCGAACATCGTTGATGCAACGCGGATCTTCGAGATAGGTCTCGGCGATGAACTTGGCCCGCAACGGGTCTCCGGGGAGCAGGATCGTCTCCGCGATCTGCTCGCCCTTGGGGTCGATGTGTGCCGTGCGCGTGCTGGCCATCGGGCGGCTTCAGTGGCCCTCAGCGGCGAATCGCTGCCGGGAGCGCTCCACCTCGGCCTCGGCCTCGGCGCGCCCGACGAAGTTGGCGGCCTCGACGAACTTGCCGGGCTCGAGGTCCTTGTAGTGCACGAAGAAATGCTTGATCGCCTCGAGTTCGAAGGCCGGCACGTCGGCGAGGTCGTTGATGTGGTCCCAGCGCGGGTCGCCGGCCGGGACGCAGATCACTTTGTCATCGCCACCGGCGTCGTCGACCATCTGGAACATCGCGACCGGGCGGGCCTCGACGATGACGCCCGGGTGCACCGACTCGGGTAACAGCACCAGAGCGTCCAGTGGGTCGCCGTCCTCGCCCAGGGTGTCCTCGATATAGCCGTAGTCGGCGGGATAGCCCATCGGCGTGTACAGGTAGCGGTCCAGCCGCAACCGGCCGGTTTTGTGGTCGACCTCGTACTTGTTGCGCTGCCCTTTCGGGATCTCGATCGTGACGTCGAACTGCACCGTGCGACTCCTTCTGCTGCCCCATCCGCCTCCGTGATCGGGACGACGGAAAGAAACCCTAACGAGGGATTCGCCTCAGCACGGCCTCGTTGGGCACAATAAGACGCGAATCCCTAAGGAGAGGTCATGCTTCGCACATCCCGGCGCAGTAGCCACGTGCTACTCGCCGCTGCTGTGATTGCGCTGGTAGCGGTGGTGGTGGCGGCCGCTGCTCTCCTCACTTCCGGCGGTCGGAGCAACGCCTCAGCTCCGGCACCCAGGCCGCCGGCGGCCTCCAAACCGGCTCTGATTCCGGTTTCCGACTCCGCCAGTGCGCCCACCACCGCCGGAATGACCAAGGCTCTGGCCGCCGCGGTGGCCAACCCCAATCTGGGCAACCTCAGCGGACGCATCACCGACGCCAAGACGGGGGATCAGATCTGGGAGCAGCGCGCCGATGTGCCGATGCAGCCGGCGTCGACGAACAAGATCCTGACCGCCGCCGCCGCGCTGCTCACCTTGGACCGCAACGCCCGCGTGACGACCACCGTTGCGGCTGCCGACCAGACGCGGATGCCGGGCGTGGTGGTGCTCGTCGGCGGAGGTGACCCGGTCCTTTCGGCGGCCCCGCCCCGGGAGGAGACGTGGTACCGCGATGCCGCCAGAATCGACGACCTGGCCGATCAGGTGCGTAAGAGCGGGATCAAGGCGACGGCAGTCCAGGTCGACAACTCGCTCTACACCGGGCCGGACATGGCTCCGGGCTGGGATCCCGCCGACATCGCCGGCGGCGACATCTCGCCGATCCAGACGGTGATGCTCGACGGCGGCCGGATTCAGCCGACCACGATGGAGTCGCGTCGCTCACCCACTCCGGCGCTGGATGCCGGACGGGCACTCGCGGTGGCCCTCGGCGTGGACCCGGCCAAGGTGACCATGGCCCCCGGCCCCGCCGAGGGACGTCAACTGGCGTCGGTGCAGTCCGCCCCGCTGATCGAGCGGGTACGGCAGATGATGGTCGCGTCCGACAACGTGATGGCCGAGACCATCGGACGGGAGGTGGCGCAAGCCACCGGGCGTCCGCTCAGCTTCGCCGGGGCGGTGGATGCGACTCTCGCCAAACTGGCCACCATCAACATCGACCTGACCGGTGCCTCGCTGGTCGATTCCAGCGGGCTCTCGGTCGCCAACCTCCTGACGGCGAACACCCTCGACGAAATCATCAATGCCGCCGCGGGGCCCGACCAGCCGGTCCTGCGGCCGATGCTCGACATGCTGCCGGTGGCCGGCGGCAGTGGCACCCTGTCGGAGCGTTTCCTGGGTGTGGAGCCCAAGAAATCCTCCGCGGGCTGGCTGCGGGCCAAAACCGGGTCGCTCACCAAGACGAACTCGCTGGCCGGCATCGTCACCGACGTCAACGGCCGGGTGCTCAGTTTCGCCTTCATCTCCAACAACGCCGGAATGGAGGGGCGCACCCGCTTGGACGCGTTGGCCGGCATTCTGCGCACCTGCGGCTGCGGCTCATGAGCGAACCGATGAGCCGGTGGCGTCGTCCACCGAACTGACCGTCGGCCGTGCCGTCGACTGGCGGTTCGCCGGAACCGTCGGGGCCCGGCTGGCCCGGCCGGGCCCGCCGGCCAGTGACTACACCCGCAGACAGGCCATCGACGATCTCGCCGAGTCGGCTGTGGCCGCCGAATCACCCGTCCGTGAAGTCACCGGACTCTTCGCCGGCGGCCCGGCGCCGCAACCCCGAATCATCAACCGTGAACAGTGGATCCGGGCGGCCTCGGACTCAATGCGGGTGATGACCGGAGGCACTGACAGCCCGGCCAACACCGTCACCGGACGGATCACCGGCGCCCAGACCGGCGCGGTCCTGGCCTTCATCTCCTCGGGCATCCTCGGTCAGTACGATCCTTTCGCCCCCGGCGACCAGGACGGTCAGGGCGGTGCCCTGCTGCTGGTCTACCCGAACGTCATCTCCGTCGAGCGGCAATTGCAGCTCTCCCCCAAGGACTTCCGGCTTTGGGTGTGCCTGCACGAGGTCACCCACCGGGTACAGTTCACCGCCAATCCCTGGCTCGCGGAACACATGTCGCGCACACTGGCGGTGTTGACGACCGAGCGCGACGAGGAGATCGGGCAGGTCGTCGGCCGGCTCGCCGAGTTCGTCAAGGACCGCCGGCGCTCAACCGGCGATCCGCACAACTCCGGCGTGATCGGTCTGATGCGCGCGGTGCAGTCCGAGCCGCAACGCCGGGCGCTGGACCAACTGCTGGTGCTCGGCACGCTGTTGGAGGGGCACGCCGACTACGTGATGGACGCCGTCGGCCCCGCGGTCGTCCCGTCGGTCCATCTCATCCGGCGGCGGTTTGACGACCGCCGGGAACGCAAGCAGCCGCCGCTGCAGCGATTGCTGCGGGCCCTGCTCGGCGTCGACGCCAAGCTCAGCCAGTACACCCGGGGCCGGGCCTTCGTGGACCATGTGGTCGGCCGGGTCGGGATGGAACGGTTCAACGCGGTGTGGTCGGACCCGGACTCGCTGCCGCTGCCCGACGAGATCGAAGACCCGCAGCGGTGGATCGACCGGGTCCTCTAGCCTCGCTGCGCGCAACGCTGGCCGGCTTCGCCGCCGCCTGGCTGCCGGAGGCCCAGGACTGGTGTGTGGCGCTCTCCGGCGGGCCGGATTCGCTGGCGTTGACCGCGGCAGCCGCACAGGTGCGGCCGACGACCGCGCTGATCGTCGACCACGGACTGCAGCCGGGGTCGCAGGCCGTCGCCGAGACGGCTCGCCTACAGGCTTATGCCCTTGGTTGTGTTGCGGCACAGGTTCTTCGCGTCGAGGTCGGCACCGACGGTGGCCCGGAGGCGGCGGCCCGCGCCGCCCGCTACGGTGCCCTCGAATCGGCCCGCAGCGATGCGCCGGTGCTGTTGGCCCACACCCTCGACGATCAGGCCGAGACCGTCCTACTCGGGTTGGGCCGCGGCTCCGGCGCCCGGTCGATCGCCGGAATGCGGGCCAGTGACCCGCCGTGGTACCGACCGCTGCTAGAGGTCCGCCGCCAGCACACCCACGCGGTGTGCGCGGAGTTGGATCTGCCCGCGTGGGACGATCCGCACAACCATGACCGCCGTTTCACCCGGGTGCGGCTTCGCGCCGAGGTGCTGCCACTGCTGGAGGAGGTGCTGGGCGGCGGTGTGTCCGCGGCGTTGGCCCGGACCGCGGCCGCACTGCGCGAGGACACCGACGCCCTCGACGCCCTGGCCGACAGTGCTTACCGCGCGGCCAGTTCCGGTGGTGCGCTGGGTGTCGCGGCGATCGCCGAACTTTCGTGCGCGCTGCGGCGACGGGTGATCCGGGCGTGGCTGCGGGCCGGGGGAGCCACCGGTCTCACCGATGTTCAGATTCGCGCCGTCGATGCGATGGTCACCGGGTGGCACGGCCAGGGCGGGGTCGCGGTCGGCTGCGGTGTTCCCCGCACCCGGCTGTTCGCCGAACGTCACGGCGGTGCGTTGACGCTGCGAACCGAACCGGTCTGATCGCGCGACGATTGTCCTGGGGGGTACGGCATGGCACGCTGTGGGCGTGTCGGCGCATGAGCTGTACCCCGGGGACATCAAGTCGGTCTTGGTCTCCCAAGAGCAGATCCGGGAGCGGACGTGCGCACTCGGGGAGGACCTGGGCCGCGACTACGCGAACACCACTGATGACCTTCTCCTGGTCACCGTCCTCAAGGGCGCGGTCATGTTCGTCACCGACCTGGCCCGGGCCATCCCGGTGCCAACCCAACTGGAGTTCATGGCGGTCAGTTCCTACGGTTCGGCGACGTCCTCCTCCGGTGTGGTCCGCATCCTCAAAGACCTCGACCGCGATATCGCCGGCCGCGACGTGCTCATCGTGGAGGACATCGTCGACTCCGGGCTCACCCTGTCCTGGCTGCTGCGCAACCTGGCGACGCGCGGACCGAAGTCGTTGCGGGTGTGCACGCTGCTGCGCAAACCCGACGCGGTACGCGCCGACGTCGACATCTCCTACGTCGGGTTCGACATCCCCAACGAGTTCGTCGTCGGCTACGGCTTGGACTACGCCGAGCGTTACCGCGATCTGCCCTATATCGGCACTCTCGAGCCCAGGGTCTACGAACCGGCCTGAGAGTTGTGGGTCGGTGCGGGCGACGTGGTCACGTGCCCCTCAGGCCCCCGGAGACCGCGCCGGTGACGTCGAGGCGGAGGCGCTAGGCCGAACTGCCGGCCCCTCCCTTGCCGCCGGAGCCGCCCTTGCCGCTGGAGCCACCGGTGCCGCCGGCCGCGCCGCCGCCTGGGCCGCCGGTTCCGCCAGCGGACCCAGCCGTGCCGTTGGCGCCGGAGCTTCCTTTGCCGCCGGTTCCGCCCCGGCCTCCGGTTCCGCCGGTTCCGCCGGTTCCACCGCTGCCGGTGATCCTGCCGTCGGTGCCCGTGGGACTGGTGCCGCCTGTGCCGCCTGGTCCGCCGGCACCACCGGAACCGCCCGCGCCACCTGCAGCGCTGGAGAGGGCGTTTCCGCCGGTGCCGCCGATCCCGCCGGCGCCACCCCGGCCGCCGTCGCCGCCGGCACCGTTGCGCAGTCCTGGGCCGCCGGCGAGGCCGCCGGTTCCGCCGGAACCGCCTGCGCCGCCTTCGTTTCCGGTGCCGCCGACCCCGCCCGGCTCCCCAGAAGTGGTCGCGTTGCCCCCAGCGGTGCCGCCGGTGCCGGTTCCGCCGTTGCCGCCGTTGCCACCCTTTCCGCCGTTAGACACCAGGTTGCCGTTGCCACCGGTTCCACCGTTGCCGCCGTTGGGGAA
>NZ_JBILVF010000165.1:0-7343 GCF_044370595.1 Mycobacterium sp. | reverse complement strand
GACCGCCGTCGCCAGTCCCACTCGCGCAACGCTGCCGCGCGCCACCGGGCCGGCGGCGACGCTCACCGCATTGAGCCCGGCACCGGTCACAGCGGCGGCATCCCGGGGGAATACAGCCACGCCTGCCACAGCGGACGCAGCGACACCTCGGCGTAGTTGGCGGCCAGGCCGGTGAAATCGTCGGTCACGACGGTGCCGTGCCGGTGGCGGGTGGTCCAATCCCGCAGCAGGGCGAAGAACTTCTCATCGCCGACGACTCCGCGCAGGGCGTGCAGGGTGAGTGCTCCGCGCTTGTAGACCCGGTCGTCGAACATGTCCCGCGGACCCGGGTCGGCCAGCAGCAGGTTCTGCGCGGCGACCAGCAGACGTTGGTGGTGCTGGTGGGCCAACTCGGCGGCTGTGCGGCCCCCGGAGTGCTCCGACCACAGCCACTCCGCGTAACAGGCGAATCCCTCATGGAGCCAGATGTCACGCCACCGGCGGGCGGTGACGCTGTTACCGAACCACTGGTGGGCCAGTTCGTGGGCGATCAACCGTTCGGAGTTGCGGGTGCCGTCGCAGTGGTTGGCACCGAAAATTGAAACCCCTTGCGCCTCAAGGGGTATCTCGAGGGGCTCATCAGTGACCACGACGGTGTAGCCCGCCGAGAACGGGTACGGACCGAACAGTTTGATGAACAGTTTCATCATCGCTTGCTGGCGGCCGAAATCGTGGTCGAACCGGGCCCGCAGGCGATCGGGAAGGACAGCCTGCATCCGTACCGGCGCCTTCGGTATCTGGCGCAGCGCATACATGCCGATCTGCAGGGTCGCCAGATAGGTGGAGGTCGGTTCGGGTTGTTCGTAGGTCCACACCGTCTGGCCGGCCCGTACCCGCCGCGACACCAATTCCCCCGGTGCCACCGCGTAATACGGGCTGTCGGTGCTGATCCGGATCAGATAGCTCGCTTTGGAACTGGGATGGTCGTCGCAGGGGAACCAGGTCGGTGAGCCGTTGGGCTGGCCGGCCACCAACGCGCCGTTGGACAGTTCCTCGAAACCGACTTCCCCCCAGAGCGTTCGCAGCGGACGCGGTGTGCCACCGTAGCGGACCACAATCGCCATTGCCGATCCGGCGGGCAGCGCGCTGGCCAACCGGATCCGCAGTTTGCCCCCCGAAGCGCCGAAATGGCTTGGCCGGCGGCCGTTGACGGTGACCTTGGTGGCCGACATGAAGTCGGCCAGGTCCAGGGTGAAGGTGTGCAGCGATGCCAGGGCGACGGCGGTGATCGTCGCCGATCCGCTCAGACGGTTGCTGGCAACCTTGTACTCCAGGTCCAGTTCGTAGCGCGACACCCGATAGCCGAAGTTGCCGTTGTCGGGAAGATAGGGGTCGATGACGGGCGGGTTGCTGCTCTTGCGGTCGGCGGCTTTCACGCGGCGCTGTCCTGAACCGCGGACTCGAGGTGCACACCGGCACGTCTGCGCGGAGGCCGCCACGGTGCGATGGGGTTGCCCTGCCAGCGGGTCGACGCCGGCACCTCGTCGCCGCGCATCACCAGTGAGGCCGGCCCCACCGTCGCCCCGGCGCCGATCCGCGACGCGGGCAGCGCGACGCAGTGCGGGCCCAGCGTCGCCCCGTCCTCGAGCACCACGGTGTCCATCCGCATGATCCGGTCGTGGAACAGGTGCGTCTGCACCACGCAGCCGCGGCTGACGGTGCTGCCGTGCCCCAGGGTGACCAGGTCGGCCTCGGGCAGCCAGTAGGTCTCGCACCACACCCCCCGCCCGATCTTCGCGCCCAGCGCCCGCAGCCACAGGTTCATCACCGGGGTCCCGCTGGCGGCGCGGGCGAACCAGGGTGCGGCCACCGTCTCGACGAAGGTGTCGGCGACTTCGTTGCGCCAGACGAAGGAGGACCACAGCGGCTTTTCAGCCGCCTTAATCCTTCCCACCACAAGCCATTTCGCTGCTACGGCGATACCGCCGGCCACCGCGCCGGCCGCCAGGAACACCGCCCCGCAGACCAACGCGGCCGGGCCGTACCCGAACCGCAGGACGATCGCCTGCAACACCGCTAGCGTCGCCACCCCGATCGCGAAGGTCACGACCAACGGCACCACTCGGCAGGTCTCGACCGCACCGCGGGCCAGTTTCAACCGCAACGGGGGGTCGTAGGTCAGGGCCAGATCGGCAGTGTCGGCGTGCCGGCGCAACCGGATCGGCGGACTACCCAACCAGGACGATCCGGACTTGGCCTTCGGCGGGGTCGCCGACAGGACGGCCACCAGACCATCGTCGGGGACTTTTCTGCCCGGCTGGGTGATACCCGAGTTACCCAGGAACGCCCGCTTCCCGACGGTTGTCGGGGCGACGTGAATCCAGCCGCCACCCAGTTCATACGAGGCCACCATGGTGTCGTCGGCCAGGAAGGCACCGTCCTCGACGGTGGTGAACTTAGGCGTCAGCAACGCTGTCGAGATCTCGGTATTCCGGCCGACTTCGGCGCCGAGAATCCGCAGCCATACCGGGGTCAGCAGACCGGCATAGATCGGGAACAGGTAGTTGCGGGCGGCGTCCATCAGCCGTTCGGTGCACCACAACTGCCAGCCCGCCCGGCTGCGCACCGGGTGGTAACCCTCCCGCAAGCCGATCGCCAGGATCCGCACCGCGCAGACCGTCACCAGGGCGTAGAACCCGGCGGCCACCAGTGCCGCGACCGGAATCCACGGCGCCGCCGCGCGGGCTGCGGCGGAAAGGCTCGCGGTATCGCGCACCGCCGCCGCCAGAACCGTCAGACCGGCCCCCAGCGATACCAGGGGCAACGCACCCAGCAGGACCGAGGACACCGCGTAGACCAGTACCCAGTGCGCGGCCCGCGGCGGGCGGTGATCCGGCCAGGGGTGGCGCGCTTTGCCGGACTTCACCGCCGGCGAACCCTTCCAGTACTGACCGTTTTTCACCTTGCCGACCACCGCCGAACCCGGTGCGACGTCGGCATCCTTGCCCACCACCGCACCGGGCAGCAGCGTGGTCCGCGCGCCGATGGTGGCGTCGTTGCCGATGGTGATCGTGCCGATGTGGAACAGGTCGCCGTCGATCCAGTGGCCGGACAGGTCGACCTCAGGCTCCACCGAACTGCGATGCCCGAGCGTCAGCATCCCGCTGACCGGCGGGACCGAATGCAGATCGACACCCTTGCCAACTGAGTTGCCCAGTGCCCGTGCGTAGTACACCAGCCAGGGGGCACCGGCCAGGTTCTCGGCGCCGCTGGTATCAGCGAGCCGCTCGGCCAGCCACACCCGCAGGTGCTGCCAACCGCCGCGGCGGTAGGTTCCCGGCTTGAGCCCGGCCAGCAGCAGGCGAGCACCGGCCACGGCCAGAGCCATCCGCCCCAGTGGGGTGATGAACACGACGAACGCCAGTGCCACCACCCGCCAGTCGAGTCCAACCAGCCACGGCAGCGGATAAAAATGAGCGACGACGTTGTTGATCACCGCCAGCCAGGTCAGCCACCCGAGACCGGTGAGAGTCGCCAACGGCAGCGTCAGCGCAACCTGGGCGGCCCGGGCACCGGCCGGCACCGGCGCGACATGGCGCGGCGCAGCGGCGACCGGCGGACTCTGCTCAGCGGCCATCTCATCGAGGAATCCGGCCAGCGACCCCAGTCGGGGATGGTCGTAGAGGTGCGCGACGGTCATCCCGGGGAACTGCCCGCGCAGCGCGACCACCAGTTGAGCCGCCGACAGTGACCCCCCGCCGAGGGCGAAGAAGTCGGCCTCGGGCCCGTCGACGACCGCGCCCAGCGCCTCCTGCCACTGCCCGGCCAGCCAGCCCATCGTTCCGCCGAGTTGGGAACCGACGTCGGGAACATCACCGGGCGGGGGCCAGGGCAGCGCGTCGCGGTCCACCTTGCCCGACGTGCGGGTCGGCAGTTCGTCGACCAGAACAAGCCGCGGCACCAGTGCGGCCGGCAGTGACTCAGCGAGTTGAGAGCGGGCCGCGGCCAGGTCGAACGACGGATCCGCCGAGGCGATATAGCCCACCAAAACCGGTGTGCCGCTTGCGGTTTTACGCACCGCCGCCGCGCCGCCACTCACGCCGGGAAGGTGGACCAGAGCTGAATCGACCTCGCCGAGTTCGATGCGGCGCCCGCCGACCTTGACCTGGTCGTCGGCGCGGCCCTGGAAGTACAGACCGTCCGGTTCCAGACGCACCAGGTCGCCGCTGCGGTAGGCCCGTGGCCAGCCCAACCCCGGCATCGGCGCGTACTTCTCGGCGTCCTTGGCCGGATCGAGGTAGCGGGCCAGGCCCACTCCGCCGATCACCAACTCGCCGACGCCGCCGAGTGCGACCGGTGCCCCGGCCTCGTCGACGACCGCCAGATCCCAGCCCGCCAGTGGCAGACCGATACTGACCGGGGCGCCGCCCAGCAGTTTCGACCCGCAGGAGACGACGGTGGCCTCGGTGGGGCCGTAGGTGTTCCACACCTCACGTCCGGCACCCTCCTCACCGGAGGCCAGCCGATCAGCCAGGTCCGGCGGGCAGGCCTCACCGCCGAAGATCACCAGCCGCACCGCCTCCAAGGCCTCGGCCGGCCACAACGCCGCCAGGGTGGGCACCGTGGACACCACGGTGATGTCCCGGGCCACCAGCCATGGCCCCAGATCCATGCCGCTGCGTACCAGGGCACGGGGCGCCGGCACCAGGCAGGCGCCGTGCCGCCAGGCCAGCCACATCTCCTCGCAGGAAGCATCGAATCCGACAGACAACCCGGCCAGGACGCGGTCGTCGGGCCCGATGGGACTGTGCTGCAGAAACATTCGGGCTTCGGCATCGACGAACGCGGCGGCGTTACGGTGGGTGACCGCGACGCCTTTGGGCGTTCCGGTGGATCCGGAGGTGAAGATGATCCAGGCGTCGTCACCGACCTGCGGCGCGCCGGCGCCCCAGCCCCGCGACGGCCCGCGACCGCGACTCAGGCCGGCCTCGGTGATGATGCCGGCCACCCCGGCCTCGGAGAACACCAGTTCGGCACGCTCGTCGGGGTCGTCGGCATCCACCGGCACGTAGGCCGCGCCGGCCGCCAACGTCGACAGGATCGCCAGATACAGCGAGTAACTGCCCGAGGGCATCCGTATCCCGACCCGGTCGCCCCGACCGATCCCGCGGGCCGCCAGCCACCGCATGCCGGCCTCGATGTCCTCGATCACCTCGCTGTAGGTCAACTGGACATCACCGTCGTCGATCGCCGCCGCGTCCGGAAACCGGCCGGCGGTGGCATAGAGAATGTCGACCAGTGTTCGCGGTGCAGGCGCCTGCCCGGCCTGCAGGTACTGAGCGGGGATTGCGGACATCGCCCCGAATCCTATTGGCCGCCGCTCGCCCCGGTGTCGCGTCGAGGGCCCGAACCTGAGACACTTTGCCCGCAGAGGGAATATTCCTTCGCCGCGGTGTCGTCGGCACGTCGGCCTACCTGCCGGCCGTCCGGTTCCGCGGGTCGGCTCAATCCGTTGGGAGTCCGACGGGAGAGACATCGGCCGCGCTCGACGACCGGAGGACACCCCGCGTGACTGTATCCACCTTCGAGTGGGGCATCACCCTCGCGGTGACGCTGGCCGTGTTGTTCTTCGACATCCTCGTCTTCGCCCGGCGGCCGCATGAGCCGAGCCGGCGGGAATGCGTGACGGCACTGGGCGTCTACGTCGGCCTTGCGGTGCTGTTCGGCCTGTGGGTGTGGCGGGCCCACGGCGGCCAGTACGGTCTGGAGTTCTTCGCCGGTTGGCTCACCGAGTACAGCCTGTCGGTCGACAACCTCTTCATCTTCATCATCATCATGGCCAGCTTCAAGGTGCCCAAGATCTACCAGCAACAGGCGCTCATGGTGGGCATCGTGCTCGCGCTGGTCTTCCGCGGAATCTTCATCGCCCTGGGTGCCGTCGCGATCGAGCAGTTCTCCTGGATCTTCTATCTATTCGGCGCCTTCCTGGTGTTCACCGCCGTCAAGTTGATCCGCGACACCGACCACAGCGACGACGGCGACAACGCCGTGGTCCGCTTCGCCAAGAAATACCTCAAGACCACCCCCACCTGGCACGGCCTGAAGTTGTACGTCAAGAGCGGGGGCAAACGGCTGATGACGCCGATGTTCCTGGTGATCCTGGCGTTGGCGACCACCGACCTGCTCTTCGCGATGGACTCCATCCCGGCGATCTACGGCCTGACCAGTGAGCCGTACCTGGTGTTCACCGCCAATGTTTTCGCGCTGATGGGACTGCGCCAGTTGTACTTCCTGCTCGGCGATCTGCTCAACCGGCTGGTCTATCTGTCCCAGGGGTTGGCGTTCATCCTGTTCTTCATCGGCGTCAAGCTACTGCTACACGCCCTGCACGAAAACGAGGTGCCGTTCATCAACGGCGGCCACCCCGTCAAGGTGCCGGAGATACCAACCCTGCTCAGCCTGGCGGTGATCGTCGTGACGCTGCTGCTGACCACGGCGGCCAGCTTGATCAAAACCCGGGTCAGCGATAACCGCTAAACCTGAGTTCAGGTCCAGTTGTCGTAACCGCCCTCCGGCCCGAGCATGCGCTCAAGGCGGCTGCGGTTGAGTTTGGCGATCTCGTTTCGCACGATCTTGCGCTCGGTTTCCCCATCGTTGTGCATCCGGTCGACGATCGAGGCGATCACCGCCGACACCGAGAAGCCGGTCGGGACGTACATGACGAAAACGAATCCGAATTTCTCGGCGTACTCCTGGGCTGAACTGTCCAGCAGTTGCATCACCCCGGGGCGGTCATCCCACAGCGCGCACTGTTCGGCGTGTGAGCGCACGCTGCCGGGCCGGCTGCCGACCCGCGGGTAGGCCTGCAGAATGTCGTCGACCGACTCCTCGGGCAGTGAGAACAGCAGCGCGTCAGCCTTGCGGAACAGCGAGTCGTGGCCGGCGTAGGGACGCCCTCTGGCCAGGTCCGCTGCCATCGTCACACTGTTACAACACTCGAACAGCGCATGCACAGCCCGGCGGGTCGGCAACTGGTTGAACGCGTCGAGACCGATGCCCTGATGGAGTAGCACGCCCACAGCATGGAGAACCCAGACCACGCCCGCGTTACCGCACGTTACAGCTGGGAAAACTTCCCAGCGGCCAGGCCCCGGCGCTCATCCTCGCTGTCCAACACCCGCATCGCGATCCGGTACACCACCAAGGCGAATACCGCGACCAGCGCCAGGATCACCAACACCGAACCGTAGGACGCCTCATCGGCGGACTGGCCGGCGAACGAGGTCAACGACAGTCGCAGGTTGAGCAGTTTGGCGGCGTAGGCGATGCCGATGGGTACCGCCATGTTGATGGTCAGGTTGTAG
>NZ_JBILVF010000040.1:0-23883 GCF_044370595.1 Mycobacterium sp. | reverse complement strand
CTGTCCTCCGGGCTGCTGACGCTGCTTCGCCATCCCGATCAACTCGCCGAACTGCGCGCCGACGCGACCCTGCTACCCGGTGCCGTCGAAGAAATTCTGCGCTACGACAACCCGTTGCACTACTTCAGGCGGACCGCACTGGTGGACATCGAGTTGGGCGGTGTGACGATCCGGGCCGGCGACAAGGTCGCCATGTACTACACGTCGGCCAACCGCGACGAGTCGGTGTTCGCAGATCCCCAGTCGTTCACCATCCATCGCAGCCCCAATCCGCATCTGTCCTTCGGTATGGGGGTGCACTTTTGCCTCGGAGCCCACCTTGCCCGGCTTGAGGGCAGGGTGTTCTTCGACGAGCTCCTCGCCACGTTCGCCGGTATCGAGCTTGCCGGCCGCCCAGAGCGGATCCGCTCAAATCTGAACAACTCGCTCAAGCGCCTACCGGTCCGGCTCACCCGCTAGTCCCCGTCGCCTGTTTCCTATACTTCGTCGATGCAGAGCGATTACGTGGTCGTGGGTACCGGATCGGCCGGATCGGTGGTTGCCAGCCGGCTTAGCGCCGACTCCCGCAATCAGGTGGTGGTGCTGGAGGCCGGGCCGATGGATGACGACAAGTTCGTCCACATCCCCGCCGCCTTCTCCAAGCTGTTCCGCAGCCCGCTGGACTGGGACTACCTCACCGAGCCGCAGAAGGAGGTCGGCGGCCGGGAGATCTATTGGCCGCGCGGCAAAGTCCTCGGCGGCTCGTCGTCGATGAACGCCATGATGTGGGTCCCCGGCTTCCCCGCCGACTACGACGAGTGGGGTGAGCATGCGGGGCTGCAGTGGGACTACGCGCACCTGCGGCCCTACTTCGACCGCGCCGAAAACGGCGCCCTGGTGATCTCCGAACAGCGCAGCCCGAGGGCGTCGACCTCGGCGTGGTTGCGGGCCGCCGAGCAGGCGGGCTACCGACTGACCACACCGGATGCCCCAGCGGCCGACGGGTTCTGCCAGACCGCGGTGAACCAGCGCCGCGGTGCCCGGTGGAGTTGCGCCGACGCCTACCTCAAGCCGGTGTTGTACCGGCGCAACCTGCGCCTGCTCACCAACGCCACGGTGCGGCGGGTGCTGATCGGCGGCGGGCGCGCAGTCGGAGTGGAATTCGACGACGCCGACGGCCGCAGGCAGACCGTGTGGGCCTCGCGCGAGGTGGTGCTGTGCGCCGGTGCGGTCAACACCCCGCAGTTGCTGATGCTGTCCGGGATCGGTGATGAGAAGGAACTCGCCGAATTCGGTATCGAGGTGGTTAAACACGCCCCCGAGGTGGGCAGGAACATGCTCGACCACCTGATCACCCCGCTGGGCTTCGAGGTGCGCGACGACAGCCTCTTCGACGCCGAGAAGCCGGCGGAGTTGGCCAACTACTTGCTGCGCCGCCGCGGCATGCTGACCTCCAACGTCGGCGAGGCTTACGGCTTCGTGCGCAGCCGACCCGAACTTGAGTTGCCCGACATCGAATTGATCTGGGCCCCCGGGCCATTCTACGAAGAGGGTATCGGCGAGGTGCACGGCCATGGCATCGCTACCGGACCGGTGCTGCTCAAACCTCGCAGCAGCGGCACGGTCACTCTGCGCTCGGCAGACCCGGCCGCCAAGCCGATCATCGACCCGCGCTATCTGTCCGATCCCGACGGTGCCGATCGCGCGGCGATGCTATCCGGTCTTCGGGCGGCCGCCACGATCGCCCAATCCCCCGCCCTCAAGGACGTGGTGGGCCGCATTCTTCGGCCCGTGCACGCCACCACCCTCGATGACGAGACTCTCGAACGCGCGCTGGAGAGTTGCTCGCACACGCTATATCACCCGGTCGGGACCTGCCGGATGGGACGAGACGAGGCCAGCGTGGTCGATCCCGACTTGCGGGTCCGCGGTGTTGGCGGTCTGCGGGTGGCAGATGCCTCGGTGATGCCGAGCATTGTCCGCGGCCATACCCACGCTCCTGCGGTGGTGATCGGGGAGAAAGCGGCGGACCTTATCGCAGCCGCGGGGTAATCGCCGGAGCCCAGCAGCGTGGGTAACGCCACGACATGCCGAATCCGACCAGCCGCAGGTGCTCAGCCCCTCCGCCTCCGCGGCGGCGCCGGTGTTCGGGAGATCAGTAGTGATAGGTATCCGACGGCGCAGGCACATGCACGGCCTGGTCGTCGAAATCGGACACCCGAATCCCATAGGCGCGAGCAAGATTCAGAATCTTGGTGGCTCGCGCAATGCGCGGCAGATCGGAGCCGTTGCGGATCTCCCCGCCGTCACGCTCGTACTCGGCGAAGAACTCCTGGGCCCAGCTGATCTCCTCCTGCGACGGCGCCAGGCCTTCGTTGACCGTCGGACACTGGTCAGGCGTCAGGCAGATCTTGCCGGTCATGCCAAACTCCGCGGACACTGCGGTGGCTTCGCTGAGCTTGAGCGCGCTTGACCCCACCGTCGGCCCGTCGATCGCGCCGGGAAGGTGCGCCGCCTTCGCGGCGATGGTGAACCTGGACCGCGCGTAGGCCAAGGTCGTGGGGTTCTCCCCGAAGCCGGTGTCGCGGCGGAAGTCGCCGATGCCGAACGCCAGCCGGAAGGTCCCCTTGGCGGCGGCGATCTCGGTGATGCGTTCCAGGCCCCGGGCGGTCTCCACCAGCGCGACGATCGGGATGTCGGGCAGTCGCTTGACGGTCTCGGTGACGTGGTCCACCGACTCGACCATGGCCAGCATCACCCCGCCGACCGAGGTCTTGGACAGCATGTCCAGATCGTCAGCCCAGAACTGGGTGCCGAAACCATTCACCCGCACCCAGTCGGTGTGCCCCTCGCCCAGCCAACGAACGACGTTCTCCCGGGCAGCTGCCTTCCCGTTCGGCGCCACTGCGTCCTCGATATCGAGGACCACGATGTCGGCGCGGGATCGGGCCGCGGGGGCGAATTTGTCGAACTGGGCCCCGTTGACCAGCAGCCAACTGCGAGCCAGTACCGGATCAATACGGCTTCCCACATCCTGGGTTTCGGTGTCCCATCCGGTGGCTTGGTCGTACATCGCTTTCGCCTGGTGCCTTCCGCTCCGCCAAAAGTTGCTGCTCCATAGTCGCACTGGCGGCAGTGCACGACCAACAGCAGCACCCCTGAAGGGCACCCCGGCCGATGCTGCATCAGAAAGCCCGCCGCGCAGCGCACGGCTCAACGAGACTGCTGCGCTTACCGGCCGCGCCTCGTAGGCTCGTGGCATGGTCGAAGCCGGTCGGGTCACGGCGATCTGGCGTTATCCGGTCAAATCCATGGCGGGCGAGCGGCTTTCAACAGCACACATCGGCGTTTTCGGGACCCATGCAGACCGCACCTGGGCGGTCCGCGATATCGAGTTGAACGCCACTACCAGCGCCAAGCGGCTGCCCGGTCTGCTGCTGTGTAGCGCACGTTATGCCAGTCCGCCCGGACCGGGTGCCGGACCAGGCAATGCCCCGGAGGTGATCATCGGCCTGCCGGGTGGCCGGGAGGTCTCCAGCGCGGACCCCGCCATTCATCAGGCGCTGTCGGTCTACCTTGACCGGGATGTGGAACTGCGTCCACTGCCGCCGCTGTCCAAGCGCGATGAGTACCGTGCGCCGATGGCCACCAAGGCCGATCTGCGGACCATCTTTGGCCTAGGGCCCGACGAACCGCTGCCGGACCTGTCAATGTTCCCGATACGCAAGCTCGCCGAGATCACCCGCTACGCGACTCCGCTGGGCAGCTACGTCGACGCCTATCCGGTGCACCTGTTGACCGAGCAGTCGCTGCAGACCATGTCGGCGATCGCACCCGGTTCGCACTTCGATGTCCGGCGGTTCCGGCCGACAATCCTGCTGGACTCCCCCGGTCAGCCGGGCCAGCCCGAACTCACCTGGTGCGGCGGGGTGCTGCGCGGGCCGGACATCACTGTCAACCCGCTAATCCCGACCATTCGCTGCGTCATGCCGTCGCATGAACAGCCCGGGCTGGGTCGCGACCCCGTCATCACCCGGACCGTGGCGGCGCATGCCCGGCGCTGCCTGGGTGTCTACGCCACCGTGGGCAGCCCGGGCCAGATCAGCGAAGGCGACATCCTTCATCTGAACCCACCACAGCGGCCGTCGGCGGTCTCCGGCGTGGGGACAGCAGTCAAGCGGGCCGTGATGCGGGCGGTGTCAGCTGTGCTGCCACGAGGTTCCTAGGCGAATCAATTCCCTGGCGCTGCCGGGATTCGCACGGTGACCTCGCTGCGGTGCCCCGGGGCGAATTCGGCCAGATGTCTGTGTACCGCTACAGGTACGCCTGGGCTGCGAGGAGCCGTTGGCGCCACCATGCCTCTCGGTCCGGGGTGGCCGCGAAGCGCGCTACCAGGCCGGGATCGGGAGCCGGCGGCATGGGGGCAACCGGCAGATATCCGTCCCGCGGCAGCAACGACCGGCCGGCGCTGACCACGTCAGCGGATAGCAGTCGCACCCCACCCACCGCGCTGGCGTAGCCGATGTCGTCGAGCACCCCCGCCAGCGCTAGTCCGCCGGACATCCCGACACTGCTCTCCACTTCCGCCGCGACCGCGCAGGGGATCCCGCAGATTTCGGCCACCCGTAGCGCCCGGCGGACTCCGCCCAGCGCACCGACGGTGAGGACGGCGATGTCGGCGGACGCGGCTACCGCCCGTGGATTGGCGCCCTCCCGCAGGGACTGGTCGACCGCGATCGGCACGTCGACCCGGCGACGCACCGCCGCGACCTCCTCGAGGGTGCGGCATGGCTGCTCGACGAACTCCAGCCCGCCGGCCGCGCGGTCCAGACCCGGAATGGCGGCGATGGCGGTGTCGGCATCCCAACGACCGTTGGCGTCGCAGCGAATCGCCGCAGCCGGGCCGAGGGCGTCGCGCACCGCCTCCAGCCGGGCCAGATCAGCGTCGAGCGCGTCTTCACCGACGCAGACCGCCGCGGTCCGGCAACCGGCTTCGGCGACCAGCTCGCGGGCCCGTTGCGGGCTCACCGCAGGAACCGTCACCGCCACGGGGACCCGGCCGCGCCGCGGGTCCGGCCACCCCACCGTCCCGACTTCGATGGCCGCGGTCAGCCAGCGGCCAGCCTGCCGGTCATCACAACCCGTGGGAGGGCTGAACTCCCCCCACCCTTGCGGGCCCTCGATCAGCATGCCCTCCCAGACCGTCACCCCGCTTAACGGATCGGTGAGCGGAATGGCGAAAACCGGGGCGGCCTCGAAGTCGATCCAGGTCTTCACCTGGGCGACCAGTAGGCCAGCATCTCGGCGAAGGTGTCAAAGGCCGGCGCTGATGCGCCGTAGGTGGCCTCCAGGTGAATGCTCAGCGGGAAGCCCAGGCCGACAACCCCGTCGATGACACGTTTGTACAGATCGAGCGTCATGCGGCGCTTGTCCTCGGTGTCGCTTGCGGCCAGGGTTTTGACGAAGTCCTGTTCGGCGGCAACGGCGGGGTTGCCAGGGTCCTGGATGAGCCAGTTAAGCAAGCCGACGCGTCTTTCCAGCTTCGGTACGAAGCCAAACGAGAGCAGGATTTCCGGCCGGTGATCGCTGTCGCGGGCAAAGTCACTCAGGAATCCGACGATGGCATCGGAGTACAGCAGTTGGGTCAGCGCGTAGGTCGCGCCCGTATCGCACTTGAATCCGAAGCGGCCGGCTTCGCCTTCCCGGGTGGGGATCAGGATCGCACCCCGATTCGGGACAAGGTCGCGGTAGAGCGTCAGTGCATCGGTCGGCGGAACGCCCGTGCCCTCACCGTCGCTCATGGTCCGCGGCACCCCGACGAAGGCAATCCCCTCGATGCCGGCGGCCAGCAGAACCTCCAGTCGCCGCCGCAGTGTGGGTTCATCGGAAAACGACGTCACCTGGGTGCACAAGCCGCGCACCCCGGGCATCTCCGGGGAGACCAGCTCCCAGAAATCCAGAACATCAAGTTTGGGCTTCATCTCCACCGGCCGGCCGGCGTCCTCGTCGATCATCCCGGGGATCATCACGTGGCTGAAATGCGCACCGGTCTGCGCGGAAAGCATCATGGCTTTGCGCGCCTCTTCGACCCGCTGGTCGCGAGAACGCTCGACGTTGGCGGGCACGAGTTCATAAGCCACCGTGTTGAAGGGCACGACCCAACACCATACTCACCGCGCCCCGCAGCAATCTTGACCGGATCCAGAAAAGGGCTAGGGTGAAACTTGTGGCGGGTTTTTCCGATGCGCGAGCCGAGTTGCGGTCCGCCGATCTGCGCATCACCCGTCCCCGAGTGGCCGTCCTGGAAGCGGTGCACGCCCACCCACACGCGGACACCGACACCATCCTGGGCGCCGTCCGACTGGCCCACCCCGAGGTCTCCAGGCAGGCGGTCTACGACGTACTGGCCGCACTGACCGCGGCCGGCATCGTTCGCCGGATCCAACCGTCCGGTTCGGTCGCCCGATACGAATCGCGCGTCGGCGACAACCATCACCATGTGGTCTGCCGCAGGTGCGGAACCATCGGCGACGTGGATTGTGCGGCCGGCCAGGTGGCGTGCCTGACCCCCCTCGACGACAAGGGCTTCATCGTTGACGAGGCTGAAGTCATCTATTGGGGCCAGTGCCCGGACTGCTCGGCCCAGAGAACTTCGGGATCACAACCGGTGATTACCGCTTTTTCACCCAAACCCAATTCTGGAAGGAACACACGTGGCTGACCACAATCCGCCCATCGGCGAGGCTCAGACGGATTCTGCGGCGGGCGGCTGTCCGATGCGCATCAGGCCGCCGGTGGAGGGCGGTAGCAACCGCGACTGGTGGCCGAACGCTGTCAACCTCAAGATTCTGCAGAAGAACCCGGACGTCATCGACCCGATGGACCCCGGCTACGACTACCGGACGGTGGTCCAGACTCTGGACGTCGACGCACTCACCCGCGACGTCGATGCCCTGATGACCGACTCGCAGGATTGGTGGCCTGCCGACTTCGGCCACTACGGCCCCTTCTTCGTTCGGATGACCTGGCACGCCGCCGGGACTTACCGCGTCCAAGACGGTCGCGGCGGTGGCGGTCGGGGTATGCAGCGCTTCGCCCCCCTGAACAGCTGGCCGGACAACGCCAGCCTGGACAAGGCGCGTCGGCTGCTGTGGCCGGTCAAGAAGAAGTACGGCAAGAAGCTGTCCTGGTCGGATCTGATCGTCTTCGCCGGCAACCGCGCGATGGAGACCATGGGCTTCCAGACAGCTGGCTTCGCGTTCGGCCGCCCGGACTTCTGGGAGCCTGAGGAGGACATCTACTGGGGCGCCGAGGGCGAGTGGCTGGGCTCCCAGGACCGCTACGCCGGTAGCGACCGCACCAAACTCGAGAACCCGCTCGGCGCGACCATGATGGGCCTGATCTACGTCAATCCCGAAGGGCCCGAGGGCAAGCCGGACCCGGTCGCCGCGGCCATCGACATCCGCGAGACGTTCGGCCGGATGGCGATGAACGATGTCGAGACCGCGGCCCTGATCGTCGGCGGTCATACGTTCGGCAAGACCCACGGCAACGGCAACCCCGACCTCATGGGCCCCGAGCCCGCGGCGGCTCCGCTGGACGAGATGGGCCTCGGCTGGGCTAACGGCAACAAGGGCACAGGTGTCGGCAACGATGCGTTCACCAGCGGCTTGGAGGTCATCTGGACCCACACCCCGACCAAGTGGGACAACAGCTACCTGGAGATCCTCTACGGCAACGAGTGGGAGCTGACCAAGAGTCCGGCCGGCGCGTTTCAGTGGAAGCCGAAGGACAACGGCTGGGCCAACACGGTGCCGATGGCTCAGGGTGATGGCAAGACCCACCCGTCGATGCTCACCACCGACCTGTCGATGCGGATGGACCCGATCTACGAGAAGATCACCCGTCGTTGGCTGGATCATCCCGAGGAACTGGCCGAGGAGTTCGCCAAGGCCTGGTTCAAGCTCATCCACCGCGACATGGGGCCGGTGAACCGCTACCTGGGACCGCTGGTGCCCGAGCAGACCTGGGCGTGGCAGGACGTCATCTCGGCTGGAAATCAGCTCTCCGCCGAGGCTGTTGCGAAGCTGAAGACCGCGATCGCCGGATCGAATCTGACTGTACCGCAACTGGTTTCCACCGCGTGGAAGGCCGCGTCTTCTTACCGCGGCAGTGACATGCGCGGTGGAGCGAACGGCGGTCGGATCCGGTTGCAGCCGCAGCTGGGCTGGGAGGTCAACGAGCCGGACGAACTGGCTCAGGTGATCCGGGTGCTCGAAGACATTCAGTCATCCGCTGGTGTCGACGTGTCCTTCGCCGACCTCGTGGTGCTGGCGGGCAACGTCGGTGTCGAGAAGGCGGCCAAGGCAGCCGGATTCGACATCGAGGTTCCGTTCAGCCCGGGCCGCGGCGATGCCACCCAGGAGCAGACCGACGTCGATTCGTTCTCCTACCTGGAGCCCAAAGCCGACGGCTTCCGCAACTACGCCGGCAAGGGGCTGGGCCTGCCGGCCGAGTACCACCTCATCGACCGGGCCAATCTGTTGGGGCTGTCGGCGCCGCAGATGACTGTCCTCGTCGGTGGCCTGCGGGTGCTCGGCACCAACGTCGGTGACACCAAACTGGGCGTGCTTACCGATCGGCCAGGCGCCTTGACGACGGACTTCTTCGTGAACCTGCTCGATATGAGCACGGCGTGGTCCCCGTCGCCGGCGGACGACGGAACCTATGTCGGAAAGGACCGGACCAGCGGTAAGGACAAGTACACCGCCAGCCGGGTCGATCTGCTGTTCGGTTCGAATTCGCAGCTTCGCGCCGTGGCGGAGGTGTACGCCTCCGACGACGCCAGCGAGAAGTTCGTCAACGACTTTGTCGCAGCGTGGGTGAAGGTGATGGACAACGACCGGTTCGACCTGCACCGCTAGTCAACACAGCCGGAAAACCCCCGCCGTGACGCGGCGGGGGTTTTCCGTTGCGCGCGATATCTAGGTGCAGCTATTCGCGCTGACCCAGCGCCCATTCCAGCCCACGCAGGCACTCGCGTTCGGGGTGAGCGGAGCGTAGGCGTCCGGTGGCACCACATACGGGGCCATAACGTCGGACAGGTTGGCACAGCCGCTGACCGAGATGCGTCGGCCCGCGCTGGCACACACGTCGGCGTAGGCGGTAGCGCTGGGCGCGATGGTGGCCAGGGCCGCCGGTCCGCCGGCCAGCGCCAGCACGGCGACCGCGCCACCAGCAAGACGGCGAATGCTCTTTTTCATGCGCCGGAGTCTACCGCCGCCGCTAGTTGATCAGCGTGATGCCGCCTTTGGAGGCGTCGCCGCGTCCTCGACCATGCCAGGGCCGCAACCGTACCGACAGTGAGACAAAGCACCACCAGCCACGGCCAGGCACCGTGCTGATACACCCACCCGGCCACCGCCCGCTGGACGCGACCCGCCGCCCCGATCACCGGATCCTCGGCCGAACCAGTGCCGTCGAACAACCGCAACTCGTACCAGCCGTAGTAGGCGACGTAGAGCCCGACTGCGACCAGCACCGCCCCGCTGGCCCGGTTGACAAACGGCAGCATCCGACGCATCCGGCCGATCGCCGTTGCGCTGGCCAGTGCGACGGCGACGGCAAGGGCCCCGACGACAAGCGCGATGCCGGCCGCATAGGCGGCGTAGACCGCAAGAGCAGCGAGCACCGAACCGCTACGCAGACTGCTCCCGGTGACAGCCAGAAAAGGACCGACTGTGCAAGACAGCGAAGCCAGCGCATAACCCACCCCGTAGCCGAACATCGACCCCAGTCGGGCCGTGGGCGCCCACCGGGAACCCAGACCTCCCGGCAGGCCAGGCAGCGGTCGGCCCATCAAAAGCCAAATCCCCAGGGCCGCAAGGGCGCTGCCGATGACCACGGTGCCATAGGGAAGGTAACGCTGGACCGTCGATGCCACGGACACGGTCAGCAGTCCGAACAGGCCGAAGAACGTGAGGAAGCCCAGGGCCATCACCGCGGACGCCAACAGTGCCCGGCCCACCGCAGCCAACCGCCCGCCCCCCTCACGCTCGATGACGAGCGCGAGGTAGGCGGGCAGCATCGCAAATCCGCACGGGTTGAACGCTGCAACCATCCCGGCGGCGAACGCCAGGCCGAGCAGGTCGTTGTTCACCCCTAGGACGTCAAGGCCTGTACCCGGTCGCTGAGCTCCTGCTGCGACATCGACGAGGTCGGATTGTTGACGAACGACGACGTGCCGTCGGGACGCAGGAACACGTAAGCCGGCTGCCACGGGACGTTGAATTTTGCCCAGATCGAGCCGTCGGTGTCGTTGATGTTGGTGAAGTTCAGGCCGTATTTGCTGACGAAGCTCTGCAGCGCTCCTACGTCGGCGCGGGTCGCCACACCGACGAAGGTCACACCAGGATTAGCGGCGGCCACGGCAGCCACACTGGGCGCCTCTTGATTGCAGAACGGGCACCACGGAGTCCAGAACCACAGCACCGCGGGCTTGCCCTGCAGGCTGTTGCCGTTGAAGGTTCCCCCGCTCAGGGTGGTCCCGGTGAAGTTCAGATCCGCGGCCGAGGCGGTGGCAGGCCTACCGACCCCGATGGTCAACGCTGTCACCGCCAGCACCACAGCCAACGCCCTCAACAGAATTCGCATCAGTGTTTGCACTGAAAAATCCTCCCAATCGCACGACACCCGAACCCTCTCAGGGTAGGGACTTCACGCGACCCGCCGCCACGGCAGAGAGTCGGGGTCAGAATTGCGTAAGACCACCGTCTGCGGTCCCGGACGGGTTTGCCGGAATTGTCGGCCACGCGGCAAAAGTGTTTTCTCACCAGACCTTTAAAGACTGCTCCCAGCTGCCTTAGATTTGCGCCATAGCGTCGCTTACAGCGGCCGCTCACCGCGGTCGGCGACATCCGGCGCAAAGGGGTCACACATGACCAGCTTCACGTCCCGATACGGCGATCCGGCCGTGGATCACAAAGGCGCCCACCTGTGGGCTTATCGGCGGCACGGGGTAACGGTGGTCGCCGTTCGGGGGCGCATCGACGCCGCCAACGCCGAGCGGGTGCGTGATTATGCCGTCCGCTTCGTCGCCGCCGACAGCCGTTTGGTTGTGGACCTCAGTGCGGTTTCCAGCTTCACACCCCGCGGGCTGAGCGTGCTCGACGCCGTTGAGGAGCGCTGCGCCCTCGCCGGTGTGGACTGGACGCTCGTGCCCGGTGACGCGGTGTCGCGGCGGTTGCGCACCCGCGCCGAGTACGCCGCGCTGCCGGTGATCGATTCGGTGGCGGCGGCCGAGCACCAGTTCGATGAGGCGATCCTGCGCCGCCGCCGGTTCCTGCTTCCCCTGCTGGGCCGCACGGCCTGACGGCGGCGGCGCGCCGCGCGCAGGTAATCTCACAACCGTGGGCGGCAAGTCGGCATTACTGGCAGTGGTGGCGATCGGATTCGGCCTCGGCGGTGCTGGGTCCGCCGCCGCAGAACCCACTCCGCTGCCTCCGGTACCGGCTCCACCGGCCGACCACGGCTCCCCCGCGGCACCCGGGCCGGTCGCCATTGACCATGACGGCACCTTCGCGATAGGCACCCAGATCCTGCCTGGTGTCTACACCTCGGCCGGCCCGCTTCCCGGTGACACCTGCTACTGGCGCAGGATCGGCGGGGACGACAAAACGGTGGACAACGCGTTGTCCAAGAAGCCCCAGGTGGTGCAGATCGACGCGGGTGACGTGGCGTTCAAGACCAACGGCTGCCAGCCGTGGCAGTTGACCCCCGGCGCGGCACCACCGAACCAGAACCCGCCGTGGCTGTCCCAGCTTCAACTGCGACACAACCTCGACATCCTCAACGGACTTGCCGGCCAATCCGGTAACGGCGTGCTGCCCCCGTATTGACGGGCGATGCGTGTCATCACGACCGTGGCGGCGGCCGCCGCGGCAGTACTGACGGTCACCTCGACGGGTTGTCAGTCCGGCCCCCAGAATCCGGTGGCGGTGTTCGCCGCGGCCTCGCTGGCCAGAACGTTTACTGCGCTCGGCGACGCCTTCATCGACAACGGCACCGTCGAACTCACCGTCGCTGGGTCCGCTGACCTACTGACCCAACTGGTCCACGGGGCAGACGCCGATGTATTCGCCGCCGCGGATATTGCGACGATGGACAAGGCCGCCACAGCCGGGTTGCTCAACGGCCCGGCCCGGGCGTTTGCGACCAACACGTTGACAATTGTGGTGGCGCCGGGAAACCCTCGGAACGTCAACACGTTTCGCGACCTGGCTGGAGTGAGCACGGTCATCTGCGCCCACCAGGTTCCCTGCGGCGCAGCAATTCCCGGGCTGGAGTCGCGGGCAGGTGTCCGGTTGCGCCCGGTCAGTGAGGAATCCTCGGTCAGCGACGTGCTGAACAAGGTGACCAGCGGGCAGGCCGACGCAGGACTGGTCTACCTGACCGACGCGCGCGCCGCCGGCGACGAGGTCACCGAGGTGCAGTTACCAGGTGCCCCGGTCAACACCTATCAGATCGCTGTCTTGAAAACCGCCCGCGATTCGCAGCGGGCACGCCGCTTCGTCGACCTGGTCACCGGTGCCGTCGGGCGCCAGGTGTTGGCCGCCTCGGGCTTCGGTGCGCCGTGAGGTCAGACCGCGGCGACTAGCCTCTGCGGGGTGATCGTGCTGCTGCCGCCATCGGAGACCAAACGCGCCGGGGGTGAGGGCCCGCCTCTGGCTCTGGGCGGGTTGAGTTGGCCGGAACTGACACCACTGCGCGCCGGACTGGTGTCCGAACTGGTCGAATTGGCCGCGGATCCTGCGGAGTGCCGCCGGGCGCTGGGCATCTCCCCCGCTCAGGACGCCGAGATCGCCCGTAATGCCTTGTTGCGTAGTGCCCCGACCCTGCCCGCCCTGCGGCGCTATACCGGGGTGCTCTACGACGCGCTCGACGTCGAGTCACTCCGTGGGGCAGCCGCTGCCCGGGCACGTGCCCGCCTGGCCGTCGGTTCGGCGCTGTTCGGTCTGCTGCGGGCCGACGATCTGATCCCCGCCTACCGGCTGTCGGCCGGATCCAAACTGGCGGGCCGGCCCGCCCTGTCCGCCCGCTGGCGTCCGGTTCTCGAGCCGATTCTCGCCGAGGTGTCCCGCCAGGAGCTGGTGGTGGATCTGCGTTCGGGGGCCTATGTGGGTTTGGGCCGACTCGCCGAGGCGGTCCGCGTCGGCGTGCTCGCCGAACATCCCGACGGGCGCCGCACCACGGTCAGCCATTTCAACAAGTCGCATAAGGGACGGTTGGCGCGCGCCTTGGCGTCGGCCACCACTGAGCCCGACGACGCCGCAGCGGTGGCGACAATCGCCCGACGGGCCGGCATGAGCGTCGAGCGCAATGGCAAACAAGTGACCATTGTGGTGCCCGCATGATGCGAAGATGAAACCGGTGAGCACCCTCTGGCAGGCAACCGACGCCGCACGCGGCGCTGACTACGACGCCCGCTGGGGGCCACTGCTGGAAGCCGGCGAAAACATCCACGGCGAAGCTGATCTTGTCCAGTCTCTGCTGCGGGCGACGGGCGGGCGAACCGTACTCGACGCCGGCTGCGGAACCGGCCGGGTGGCCATCGAACTGGCCCGGCGGGGATTGCAGGCCACCGGTGTGGATGCCGATCCGGAGATGCTGGCCGCTGCCCGCGCTAAGGCTCCCGAGTTGGCCTGGGTTGAGGGCAATCTCTCGGATGACAACCTTTGCGGACTGCCCGAACACGTCGATCTGGTGCTGCTGGCGGGCAACGTGATGATTTTTCTGGAACCCGGAACCGAGTCCCGGGTGATCACCAACCTTGCTGCCCGTCTCACCCCGCACGGCCTGCTGGTGGCGGGCTTTGCCGTACAGCCCGACCGGCTGCCGCTGGCGCGCTATGACCAGCTGGCCGTAGCTGCGGGTTTGGCACCCGTGGGGCGCTGGGCGACCTGGGATCGGCACCCCTTCGAGGGCGGCGACTACGCGGTCTCGGTGCACCGGAGGTGATCAAGGTTTTCCGCGGATCGATTCCCGATCAGTATTACGCCATTACCGCGCGATTGGCGGCCCGGGGCCATCAGCAGACCACGATGCGCGTGGTGGCCGGTTGCATCCTCACGCTGGGTTTGCCTGCCCTGCTAGCCGCCGCCAATCCGCGGGCCAGCAACATTCCCGGCGGCAGGTTGCTGATGGCGCTGATCCCGCTGGCCTGTGTGGTGCTGGCCAGCCCGTGGTTGCGCTACCGGTGGCCGAGCCGGTCGCAGTCCATCGCCGTCGTCATCATCGGCTCCCTTCTCCTGTCGGCTGGGTGCATCGTGTCCCACAACCCGTTTTCGGGGTTGCTCGTCGCAACGGCCTTCCCGTTCGTGCTCGGGTACGCCGCGTTGTTCCACGGCACGAGCCTGCAGGTGTTCGTTTCCCTCGCCGCCGGCTCAACCATCCTGTGGCTGGCGATCCGGATTGCCGGCGAGGATGTGCCGACGGCAATTGCCGTGACGACCCCTGTCGTGCTGATCAACATCGCCGTCCTGGTGGCCTGCCGAGTCATCGCCGAGTTCGGTTCCAGCTCAGATGAGCCCACCGATCTCGAACCGCTCACCGGCCTGCTGAACCGGCAGTCCTTTGACGAAGCCGCTGCAACCCTGCTTGGCTCCCGCAATCGCGATGACGATCGGTACCTGGTGGTCGCGGTGATCACGATCGACGGCTTCGCCGCACGGCTCAGCCTGCAGGGCGGCCGCGGAGCTGACCGGGCCAGGATTTCGGTGGCCCAGGCGTTGCGCGAGACGGTACGGCGCGATGCGGTCATCGGACACGTCGACGATGCGGAGTTCCTCGTCGCCGATGTCTTCACCACACCGGACCCCACCCCGCTGGCCGAGCGGATCCGCGGCGCGGTGGCCTCCACTCCCGGCGGTGTCACCGCCAGCATCGGCATGGTGAGTACACCGCTGCGGCCGCTGGCCGGCCAGCCGCCCAACGACGTGCTCGACGAGGCCATCGCCAGGGCCGCAACTGCCATGTTCCAGGCGCGCCGGCGAGGCGGAAACACCACCGAATGTGTCGCTGAGCACGACCAGGCTTGACCCCCCATGCTTGACCCCTCGAGGCGGTAGTGTCTTCGGGATGAGTGGCGACCACCACCACCGCCCCGCACGCGAACTTCCTCCCGGCATGGCCGAGCAACTGGAATTGGCCTACGCCGGAATGGTGTCCTTCGGTCAGCGGCCGTTTTTGACCGAACCCGAGCAACTCGACGCCTGGCAGCCCGACGTCGCGATCGTCGGGGCGCCGTTCGACATCTCCACCTCCAATCGGCCCGGCGCGCGCTTCGGCCCGCGCGCGATCCGGTCGACCGCCTACGAACCCGGCACCTACCACATGGATCTGGGGTTGGAGATCTTCGACTGGCTCGAGGTGGTCGACTTCGGCGACGCTTACTGCCCGCACGGTCTGACGGAGCAGTCCCACGCCAACATCCGGGAACGGGTGCACGCAATCGCCTCCCGCGGCATCGTCCCGGTGATCCTCGGCGGCGATCACTCCATCACCTGGCCGGCCGCTACCGCGGTGGCCGATGTGCACGGCTACGGCAATGTCGGGATCGTGCACTTCGACGCCCACGCCGACACCGCCGACATCATCGAGGGCAACCTCGCCAGCCACGGCACCCCGATGCGCCGACTCATCGAGTCCGGTGCCGTGCCCGGCACCCACTTCGTCCAGGTCGGTCTGCGCGGCTACTGGCCGCCGCAGGACACCTTCGAGTGGATGCAGCAGCAGGGCATGACCTGGCACACCATGCAGGAGATCTGGGACCGCGGCTTCAAGGAAGTGATGCGCCGGGCGGTCGGGGAGGCACTGGCCAAGGCCGAGAAGCTCTATGTCTCAGTGGATATCGACGTTCTCGATCCGGCCCACGCCCCCGGTACCGGTACCCCGGAGCCGGGCGGAATTACCAGCGCCGACCTGCTGCGGATGGTCCGCCAACTGTGCTTCGAACACGACGTTGTCGGGGTCGACGTGGTAGAGGTGGCCCCGGCCTACGACCACGCCGAACTGACCGTCAATGCCGCCCACCGGGTGGTGTTCGAGGCGCTGGCCGGGATGGCGGCCCGCCGGCGCGACGCCGCGCACGCCAAACCCGGACCGCCCTCGCCGCTGGCAGATTGATGTGCCGCGCCGCCGAAACCCGGCGGAGATCAGGCGGAGAATCGACTGTTGCGAATCGACTGTTGCTCACCGAAGGCTGAAACGGCAGGGGTTTGTCAACGGCGACAAGCAGAGGTGGCACTTCACCTATCAGCCGGAACCCTACCCCGACAACGTCTTTGATTTCCCGGTGGATCCGCTGACACTCGCCGCGTCGATGCGGCACACTCGATAGACCTCGCCGAAAGCAGACCATGACCGACCCCTTCCTCGACGAACACCGCTACGCGTGGCGGCTCATCAGGGCAGCCCGTCAGGCACGGGCGGATTCCGAGCACGCCACCGATCAACTGACCGAACTGTTGGACGCGGCATTGGACGCCGGCCTCGACCGCGCCACCCTGGTCGTGGAACTAGCCGCTATCGGCGGCCGTCTGCTGGCGTTGTGCGACCCGTGCAGCAGCGACGAGGTCTGTCTGACGTAAGTCAGTCGGCGGTGCCCAGCAGGGCACGGCGCAGCAGGTGCATGGCCACTGTGGTGGACCGTTCCCGGACGTCAGCACGCTCCCCCGGCACCCGTACGCACCGGGTTACCGTCGGCCCGCCGGAAACCCGGACGCAGAACCACACCGTGCCCACCGGTTTGTCTTCGGTACCGCCCCCGGGGCCGGCGACGCCGGTGATGGCCACCGCGGTGTCCGCGCCGAGCCGCACCAGGGCGCCCTCGACCATTGCCTCGGCGACTTCGGCGGATACCGCCCCGTGCTCGGCGATCAGTGCCGGATCCACCCCGAGCAGAGCCGCTTTGGCGTCGTCGGCGTAGGCCACCACACCGCCGGCGACGTAGTCGGAGGATCCGGGGCGGTCGGTGAGACGCGCGGCGAGCATACCGGCGGTGCAGGACTCCGCCGTGGCGATCCGTCGACCCGCAAGCAGCGCAGCAACCTGTTCGTCGACGGTCGAACCGTCCTCAGAGAAGATCGCCGTACCGTGCCGCGCGCGCACCAGATCCATCAGCGCCCGGTAGTCCGCCTCGTTGTCGGGCTCGTAGCGGGTCACCATCTCCAGTTCGCTGCGGCGCAGGCAGGTGGTGATCTCCAGTACGGCGAAGCCGGGAAGTTGATGCTCAGCGGTGCGTAGGGTTTCCGCCAGGCTGGACTCGGCGACCCCGAACATCCGGACGGTGTCCTGCCGGTAGGCGGTGCGGCCGGCGATCGCCTGCTGCACCTCGGCCGTCGACATCGCCGCCGGCCACATGCCCTGCAATTCCTTCGGCGGGCCGGGCAGCACCACCACGGTCGGGGTGCCAGTGACCACGACCCCCGGCGCGGTTCCAACCGGATCCAGGACCGTTGCACCCTCGGGCACCATGGCCTGCTTACGGTTGGCCGCCCGCACCGCCTCGACATCCATGTCGGGAAAACGCGCCATCCAGCGGGCGACGACTCCGGCGATCGTGGCTTCCATCGCCTCGTCGAGGACCAGTTCCCGCCCGCAGAACCGAGCCACCGTCGCCACCGTCATATCGTCGGCGGTCGGACCCAGGCCGCCGGTGGTCACGATGAGGTCCACCCCCTCGGACCGCAGGAACCCCAACTGCGCCTCGATGTCGGCTGGACGGTCGCCGCAGATGGTGATGTGCGCCAGCTCCACACCCAGTTCCAACAGCCGGTCGGCCACCCAGGGGCCGTTTCGGTCGGCCACCCGGCCGGTCAGCACCTCGGTTCCGGTGACCAGTATTCCTGCACGTGCGCTCATCGGCTAAGAGCCTACGGCCGACTGGCCCCTACCGACGCAGGGGTGTGGCCGCGGTGAACTCCGCAGCCCGCCCGCCGGACTGCCAGCGATACCAGCGCTCCCAGCGGCTCAACCCGAAACGCTGCCAACGCTCATCGAGCCCCGGAACGATCCGGCGCGCGACTTCGACACCGGCGATCAGTGGTGCCCGCGCCAACAGCAACGCGATACCCGGAATCGGCGAGGGCAGTTCGTAACGACGGCGATTCCACGGCAGCATGAACAACCCGGAGTAGCCGGCCTGGACCCGGTAGTGATAGCCGGCCCGCAGCCGGTCGCGTCCCCGCTGGGTGGGTTTCGGGGCGAACGCGGGAACGAAAGACTCCACCAGTTCGCTGCCGGTGGCCGCCGAGTCATAACTGCGGGCGGAGTCGGCCATGAACAGGATCCGCCAGGCATCCAGCACCGTCTCCGGGAAGTAGCCGTCGCAGCGAACACCGACCAAATGCCCGCAGTACCGGTTGAAATGCAGCACCGCCCGCATCTCCCGGGGTGAGGTGAGAAATCCCAGGGCGGTCAGACCCACCGCCGGTGCCACGCTGCCGCCCAACAACGTCAGCAACATCGCCGACTGGCTGATCGGCAGGCCTAGTCGGTCGAAGTCCCACTCCGGGTGCTGCTTCACTCGGGCCCGCACGCTCACATGCATGATCCGCACATGCAGCGAAATCGCCCTGGCCACTGAGCCGGGACGCAGCACCGCGCCGGGCTGACTGACCTCCAGCCACCACCGCGAAGTCTCCATATAGCGGTGCAGCGCCCGCTCCCCCGCGTAACCACCGGACAGCGAAAGGGGAAGCGCCAACCAGCTTTCGGTGTAGGTGTCCATGGTTCCGGCGTTGCCGACCGCGCCGAGCGCGTAGGCCCACCGGCGCCAGACAGCGGCGCCTTTTTCGACCAGTTCGGGATCAACCCAATCGGGAACCCGCGCGAAGTCCTCGATCAGAGCGCGTAACGACGCGGGAGCGTCCGGCACGCTGTCGATGCCGTCGCGCAACGCCCGTTCGACCATTTCGCGAGCCCGGGGTGCGCCGAGTTCCCCGTGGTAGGTCTCGGCGACGAACCGCTCAGCGATCGGGTCGCCCTCACACAGCCCGGCTTTGAACGCCGCAGCAATCTCATCGGCCGGAAAAAGGTCGATGCCGGTGAGCCGCAACACTGCATGGCGCAGCCGAGCGTGCGACGTGCCGGTCCTGGCCGCCGGATACCGGAAAGCCTTCGGGACGGTCTGCAACACCTCAGCCGGGGGCACCGGGGGTACGAATCACCAGCGGAACGGCCGGGAAGCACGCCGCCAGTTCCGAACGCGACCTGCGCAGGGCTGCGGTGCCATACCCCTTCTTACGGTGCTCGGGGTGGATCCAGATCCGTACGTTGACCTCCCCGCCCGCGAGTTCGCCGAACACCATGCCCACCTTCTGGTCGCCGTCCACGGCGATGAACCAGGCGGCCTCCTCGGCCCGCAAACGCTTACGTGCCGAACGGATTTCGTCTTCAAGGCTGCCCGCCGGAGAGCCGGAACCGTCGCCAGCCGCGCCTATTTCGTCGGTGCGTGTGGCGAAGATGTCGCGGTCGTCCTCGTGGGAGAACGGGCGCAATCGCAGCGAGTCGTCGGTGCTGGCCGGCCGTTCGGCCGCGGTGAAGTTCAACTGGCCGTTGAGGTCGTCGAGTTCGGCAGCGATCTGCCGGCGCGACTCCTTGGTGAACTGGTCTAGCCGCATGCCCATCAGGGCCTCGCTGCCGACCCGCGGAGTGCCCAGAAGGTCGGTGACGGCGTCGATCGCCGCTGCCCGGTCGGTGGAGTCGACGATGGCGTCGACCAACTCATGTCGGCGTTCCAGTGCGGTGAGCAGGGCATCGGCGATAGCACGGCGGGTAACGGTGCGGTCTTGGTCGGTCATGCTTTTAGCGTAGTCAGCGCGGGGCACGAAGTCGTCGTTGAGTCGTGGGTGAAGACGCTTCACCCGGCGAGCCCCCGGCCACAGTGCGGGTGGCCTAGATTCGGTGGGGCAACACCGACGCGGAAGGAACCCCCTTGCTGGAGCGCACCCTGGTGGTGGCCGCGGCACTGGCTAGTGCGGTGTTCATCGCCATCGGAATCGTGGTGCGTCAGCGGGCCACCATGGATGTGCCCGAGGATCAGGGTGTCAGCACAGTCATGCTCGCAACGCTGCTGCGCCGGCCGCTGTGGTGGGCCGGAACCGGCGCGGCGGTCACCGGCTACGTCTTCCAGGCCATCGCGCTGGCATTCGGTTCGTTGACGCTGGTCGCTCCCCTGCTGGTGTCAGCGTTGCTGTTCGCGCTGCCGCTCAGCGCCCGACTCGCCGGGCGCAGGGTCACACGGGTGGAATGGGTGTGGGCGCTGGTTCTGACGGTGGCACTGGCGGTGTTCGTTGCACTGGCCCGCACCGCACCCGGCGACTACGAGGGGTCCGAGCGACCAGCGGTGCTGGTGGCGGCCGTTGCGTTGTTCACCGCGGTGTGCACCCTTCCCCTGGCGATCCGGCTCACCGGGTGGCGGCGTGCCCTGCTGTTGGCCACCGCGGTCGGGGTTCTCTTCGGCGTGCTGGCGGTGCTGACCAAGATCGTGATGAACACCGTGACCGAGGGCCATGCCGCGCGACTCGCGGTCTCGCCGGTCGCCTACCTGCTGATTCTGGTCGGGGTGGTTGCGACGTTGCTGCAACAGTCCGCTTTCCACGCCGGATCGCTGCGGGCTTCGGTGCCGGCCATGCTGGTGTTGGAACCGGTCGTCGCCGTCTTGCTCGGGCAGATGATCCTCGGCGAGCACCTGGCGGTCAACCCGCCGACAGCCGTGATCCTCGGTATCGCACTCGCGGCGATGGCCGCGGCCACCATCGCTCTGGGCCGCGACGAAGGCGCCTATGAGGAGGAACTGGAGGCTGGCCGGAAAACCGCGGTGGCACGGCGGTCGGCCCGATGAGCGATCAGTTGGCTCGGATCGCAGCGGGTCCGTCCGGTCCGGCGGTGGGAGCGTTCTTCGACTGCGACGGGACCCTGGTGGACGGCTTCACCGCCGTCGCCCACGCCGGCGACCGGATCCGTCGCGGACAGGCCCGCATCGGCGAGGTGCTCGGCGTCGTCGAGGCCTCGCTGCGCTACAAGCTGGGCCGGATGCAGTTCGAGCGGCTCCTGGTGCGAGCCGCCGAGTACCTTCGCGGCGAGTCGCTCGACGAACTCGACGAGATCGGCGAGCGACTGTTCGCCGAGCAGGTGGTGCACAAGGTGTATCCGCTGATGCGCCAGATAGTCGAGGCGCATCGCGAGCGCGGACACACCCTGGTGCTCAGTTCCTCGGCTCTCACGATTCACGCCGCGCCGGTGGCCCGTGCCCTGGGCATTCCGCACGTGCTGTGCAACACCTTCGAGCTCGACAACGACGGATTGCTCACCGGCAGGATCAACCGGCCGATCGTGTGGGGGCCGCAGAAAGCCGCAGCCGCGCAACGATTCGCCGTCGAACACGGCGTGGAACTGCGGCAAAGCTACTTCTACGCCGACGGCGACGAGGATGCGGCTCTGATGAAACTGGTGGGGCACCCGCGTCCGGTCAACCCCCGTCCCGGCCTGGCGGCGCTGGCTGCCGTCGAACACTGGCCGGTGCTGCGGATCAGCGTTCCCGGCCAACGCACAACCGCCGACGCCCTGGCGCACCTGCCCGGGTTGGGCCGGGCAGTGCTGGGCGCGGCTTTCAATGCGGTGGCCCTACGCGGGCGTCGCGGCCGCTGAAGTCACAGGGCCCGTTCACAGGGCCCGTTCACAGGGCCCGGTGCGGGACGTCGGTGATCAGCCCGCCGTCGACTACGTATTCCGAACCGGTCGAGAACGACGACTCGTCGCTGGCCAGGAACACTACGAACGTTGCCACCTCGTCGGGGGTGCCCGGACGGCCCATGGGCGCCTGGACGATGTTGTCCGGGAGGTGCTTGGTCATCGGGGTGCGGATGAACCCCGGGTGGATGGAGTTCACCCGGATGTTCTCCGGGGCCAGTTCCAGAGCAGCCGATTTGGTCAATCCACGCAGTCCCCATTTGGAGGCCACGTAACTGTGTGCCCAAACCGCCCCGCGCATGCCTTCGATCGAGGAGACGTTAATGATCGACCCGCCGCCGGCGGCGATCATCGGGTCGATCACGGCCTGGATTCCGCGCATAGGACCGGTCAGGTTGACGTCGAGCACCTTCTGCCAGCGGGTGAGATCGGCGGTTTTCAGCGGTGCGGCCTGCACGATGCCGGCGTTGTTGACCAGCACATTGAGTTTGCCGAAGGTCTCCACGGCGTTATCTACCGCAGCCTTCCAGTCCTCGCCGCTGGTGACGTCGAGGTGGACGTAGCGGGCGGCGTCGCCCAGCTCCTCGGCGAGTTGGTGCCCTTCGTCGTCAAGAATGTCGCCGATCACCACCTTGGCGCCCTCAGCCACCAGCATTCGGGCGTCGGCGGCGCCCATACCTCTGGCGCCGCCACTGATCAGAACCACCTTGCCGTCAACGCGTCCCATGGGCGGTCAGGCTACCGTGCGGGTAACTTCGCTCCATGGCCATTCGCGTCGTCCACATCGGAACCGGAAACGTCGGTCGGCTGGCCCTGGCCGAGCTCATCGAGAATCCTGCCTTCGAACTGACCGGACTGGTGGTGTCCACCCCGGCCAAGGTCGGCAAGGACGCCGGGGAACTCGCCGGGCTGCACACCAGTACCGGCGTCACCGCCACCGACGATCTCGATGCGGCGCTGGCCGACACGCCGGAGTGTGCGGTGTACTGCGCCATGGGCGACACCCGGATGCCGCAGGCCATGGACGACGTCCGGCGCATTCTGGCCGCCGGGGTCAACGTGGTGGGATCCGCACCCGGGGTGCTTCAGTTCCCGTGGCAGGTGATCCCCGATCAATTCATCGCTCCGATCGAAGAAGCTGCGCGACAAGGTAATTCGAGTGTCTACGTCAACGGTGTGGACCCTGGTTTCGTCACCGACCTGATCCCGCTTGCGTTCGCCAGCACCTGTCGGCGTATCGAGCAGATCCGCTGCATGGAGGTGGCCGACTACGCCACCTATGACGGCGCTATCGTGATGTTCGACGTGATGGGCTTTGGCAAGCCCATGGACCAGACGCCGATTCTGTTCCAGCCGGGCGTGCTGTCCATTGCATGGGGCTCCGCTCTTCGCCAATTGGCGGCCGGTCTGAACATCTCCTTGGACTCGATCACCGAAAGCTACGAACGCGAACCGGCCCCGGAGGCCTTCGACATCGCCGCCGGGCACATCCCCAAAGGGGGTGTGGCCGCCGTGCGCTTCCAGATCTACGGGATGGTGGGCGACCGGCCTGCCATCGTCGTCGAACATGTCACCAGGCTGCGCGGTGACCTGCGGCCGGACTGGGCTCAACCTGCCCAGCCGGGCGGTTCCTATCGGGTGGAGATCACCGGAGAACCCTCCTATGCGGTCGACATCTGCCCCACCAGCAGTCACGGCGACCACAACCACGCCGCTATCGCAGGTGCTGCTGCGCGAATCGTCAACGCGATCCCGGCAGTGGTGGACGCACCTCCCGGCATTCGCACCACGCTTGACCTGCCGTTGGTCTCATCGGTGCAGCTGTTCGCCAAGTCCAGAGCCGGGCAACGGGTTTCGCCCCACGGCCTGCGGGATAGAAGGCTGCAATGAGCACCCGACGACTGGTTCTCGCCTCGGCTGCAGCCGCTCTAGCTTGTCGGATTGGTGGCGCTGATCCCGCCCTCGGCCCCGGACGGCAACGACATCAGCGGCAACGGCGGCATCATCAGTGTGCGGATGGGTCGACTACCTGCTCAGGGGTGATAGCCAGGCGCCAACACAGCCCCCGGATACATGCCGTACCCGCCGTTGACGTAGAGCGAGATGCACTGCGCCCGGAACACTTCACTGCCCACGCTGCAGTTGAGCAAGGCC